>JBJEFS010000119.1:0-32866 GCA_051874325.1 Anaeroplasma sp. | reverse complement strand
TAGGAACTGACACAAATGGTAATATAACTAGAATAAATAATTGTTTAGAAAATATAGCAAGAGATATACCACATGAAAGGGAAAAACTGGACAATACTAATTTTCAATTAGAAAACGCAAAAAATGAAATACAAAAAGAATTTCCACAGGAACAAGAGTTAAAGGAAAAATTAAAAAAGCTAGACGAAATAAATGCAGCACTAAAAATAAATGATAATGATCATGAAATGCTTGGAGATGAACATGAAGAAAAAGAAGATAAATCTCCAGATAAAAAATCGCCAGAGCGTTGCTAAAATCAAATTTTTGTGATAGAATATCCCATAGTTAAATTAAGAGGAGTGCATAAAAAATGACTGAATGTGAAAAATGTAGAGCAGATCGTATAATGTGTCAATATTGCATTTTCAAAGATGGTAGCCCAGAAATAGATACAAGTAATAATAATATTATTTATTTTAATAATATAAAAAATGATAATACTAGCAAAAAGGTTTGTCCTATTTGTAAAAAAATATATATAGACTACTCATCCATTTCAAGAAAAGATAACAAGACTTTAATATGTACTGAATGCGGAATGAAAGAAATTCAAGAACCATTAGAAGAAATATTAATGGAATATGGAATTGAGGTAATTAGAGATAACTAAAATAATTTCTACACAATAATAAGAATATAATTCAAAGGAGGAGTAAAAATGTTTCAATTTGATGGAAAACCTATAATTGCTGATGAAGCTAAAAAAGCAATAGACCAACTTTTAAAAGCAGATTCAAAAGAACTTGGCGTATTTATAAGCATGTTAGCCTATGAGTATATAAAAGGACATAATATGACAAAAGATGATTTTATAAAATCTCTATCTAATAGTCTTAATATTCTTGAAAATAAAGAAAGACAAGAAAATAATGATAACCAATAGAATTATGATGTAAGAAGATATGAATAAAGAAATTCATATCTTTTTTATTTTTAATGTCAATTATATAAAAAAATAATTTGTACATTTCTAATTTCAAAAGTAATATGGTTAAATGTTTTTAGGAGGTAAAAAGAAATGGAAGGATTATTTAATAAACCAATTTTAGATCAGATGTATGAATTTAGAAAGGAAGATTTTGAACAATATGTATATGAGAATAATAAAGAAATAAGAGATATTGAACTTAAAATTTGTGATTTGTCTGAAGAACTTATGATGTTCCTTAAAAAGATTATTCCTAACACAAAAGAGTATGAAAAAGCAGTAAAAATGTTGGATAACTATGAATTGGAGTTTGGTAGTGAAATAGAGTTTTGGAGTTTAATATATTTTAAATTAGGTATGTTAGAAAGAGAAAAAATAAGAAATGAATTTTTTGCTAATAAGATGGAAATAAAAGACAATGATACATTTCTTAACTATGAAGCAAATAATTTTTCAGATTGGTTAGAAGAACAAAAAAGAAAATATACATTTGAAACAAAAGAATATAAAGAGTTACAGAAAAAGTATAATGAAATAAGCGAAAAACATCCAAATGCTATAGAGGTATTTGAAGATTTAAAACCAATTAGCTTAAATAAAGAAGAAATAAAAGCCCTTGTAAAATTACGAAAAATAGATATTGACATGGGATATATGGAAAAAGATTTATGTTTTAAGTTAGGTATGAAAGAAGTATTAAACTTTTAAAATTAAATAATAATAGGAAGTTGAGTATATCAACTTCTTTTTTATTGGAAAGGAATTGTTATGAAGAAAAAAGAAAAATTGATTTGGAAATTTGAAAAATTAGATAATATAAGAATAAAGAATTTTATTAGAAATAAACAATGTTTAGAAGATTATATTTCTGATAGAGGGGGAATGGAATATTCATATACATTAGTTATTAATAAAATTGAAATTGCATTTAAATTGTTATGTAAAAACAATGAATTTAAAAAAATAGATATAAATGAATTTATTGAATCTAATGACTTATTATATGCATCAGAACATTTTAGGTTATGGTTAAAGATGTATGGATTGCCAAATTCTTTTGTTCTTTTATTGGAACTTAATATCTTTGAAAAAGCATTAAAATATTTAGAAAAAACATTAAAAAAATATGATTTAATAAAACAATATAATGAACAAATAAAAAATCTAGAAAACTTAATGCAAGATGAAGGTATGGTGGTATAAATGTCAAAATTTGTACCTAAAGAAATTGTAAAACAAGCAAAACAAATTGATTTATTAACATATTTTATGAATAATAATCCATCAGAACTTGTAAAAAAAGGTGCTGGTACATATTCATTAAAAACACATGATAGTGTAATTATAAGTAATGGTTTATGGCATAGATTTTCTACTAATGAGGCTGGAAAAACAGCAGTAGATTATTTAATGAAAGTAGAAAAAATGACATTACAAGAGGCTGTAAGCTCTGTTTTAAATAGAAATATTGAATCCTATACAAGAATAGAAATTAAAAACAATAACGAACCACGAGTATTGGCTATTCCAGAAAAAGCAGCCGCTAATAAAGAGGTTATAGAGTACCTTAAAAATAGAGGAATTGATGAAGATATAATAAATTATTGTATAACTAATAACCTTATATACCAGGAGAATAAAACAAACAATGTAGTGTTTTTAGGGTATGATAACCAACACAATATCAAGTATGCTGGGTGCAGAAGTACGAATGAAAAAAAGATAATGAGAGATGCAAAAGGGAGTTCAAAAGAATTTTCTTTTAGACTGTTAAGTAAGATAACTAATAATTCAATACATATTTTTGAAAGTAGTATAGATTTATTATCTTATGCAACATTATTAAAGTTAAAAGGGTATGATTATCAAAATCAGAACCTTTTAGCACTAGCTGGAGTATATCAATCAAGTAAAAATATAGAAAATAGCAAAGTACCTATAGCAGTACAGAATTTTTTAGATGAAAATAAGAATATACAAGATATTGTATTACATTTTGATAATGATAGAGCTGGCAGAGATGCAACAAAAGCACTTATTATAGCTTTAAATAGGTACAATATTTATGATATTCCAGCTCCTTATGGAAAAGATATAAATGACTATTTATGTTTCAAATTGGGATTAAAAAAAAGACAAGAAATTGACCAGTATAAAATGAAAAAAGTACAAAATAAGGAACAATTATCAGTACGATAAAATATGTTAAAATTAGATTTCTTGTCCTAGCAAGCAATGAATTTGTTCACACGAAAATATCGTGTTTCAAAATTCTATACAATGGGGCAAGCCCCAATCCCCATTATCAAGTTTGAAAATCAAGGAGGGAAAAATTTGAGAAAAAGATATATAAGAAAAGATATAATGCTTAATGAAGTAGAAAATGAAAAACTGATAGCAGATTGTAAAAAGTGTAACATTTCTTATGGCGAATATTTTAGAAAGCTCCTAATGGAAGAACAAATAAAAGAAAAACCAGATATACAATTTTATGAGGTAATGAAACAACTTTCTAAAATAGGAGTTAATCTTAATCAAATAGCACATAAGGCAAATAGTACAAATAATATTGATAAAGATTTCTATAAAAGTGAGGCAGAAAAATGGCACAAATTTGCTAGAGAAGTTAAGAGTAAATATTTGTAGGAGGTGTTATAATTGGCAACTACAAGTCTATGGAAAGTTGTAAAACGAATGGATCATGTTATAGACTATGCAACTAATAAAGAAAAAACAAAAGCTATTGAATTTAATAATCGTTATGAAATGATTGTAGATGATTTAAGAAATGTAATTGACTATGCAAGAAATGCAGATAAAACAGAAAAAGAATATTATGTTTCTGGAGTAAATTGTGAACCAGATTCAGCTTATGAAGAAATGCAAGATGCAAAAAAGTTCTATCATAAAGAAGATAAGATTTTAGCTTTTCATGCATATCAATCTTTCGTAGAGGGAGAGGTAAGTCCAGAACTTGCACATAAAATTGGCGTACAACTTGCGAATGAAATGTGGGGAGATAGATTTCAAGTGATAGTTACAACTCATCTTAATACTAATCACATACACAATCATCTGGTTCTCAATTCAGTATCTTTTAAAGATGGATTAAAATATTATAGTAATAGAACCAATACAGCAAGATTAAGACATATTTCAGATGAAATTTGTAGAGAATATGGATTAAGTGTTCTGGAAGAAAAGCCATGTAAGAAAAGCAAGATAAATTTTGATAATTACTATAAGAAATCTCTATATACAGATAACTATTCTAACAATGCAAAACGAGATTTAGATCTTGCAATTAGACAAGCATATTCTTATGATGACTTTTTATACTTAATGAAAAAATTAGATTATGAAATTACATTTAGAGCTAATAAAATAAGTATTAGAAAAGAACCTTATAAGAGAAATATTAGAATAGAAAGAAGATACGGAGAGAATTACACAATAGAAAATATCAAAAGAAGAATTTTAGAGGAGCAAGCGGTTCGTGTTCCATTTATAGAAAGTGTTTATAATTATAGAAAAGTTAAATACCCTTTTGCTAAAAGGCATAAAAGAGCCAAAGCAAAAGGGTTTGTTGCTTTATATTATCACTATTGCTACTTGCTTAAAGTATTTCCAAGTAATATACCACAACAAAAATTACCAGCAAGTATAAGAGCAGATGTATCAAGAATGGAGGAACTATCAAATGAAGCAAGATTTTTGCATGCTCATAATATAAAAACATTAGATGATTTAATAAATTATAAAGATGAAACAAATTACAAAATAAATGAATTATTAAGCCAAAGAGAAAGACTTTGGGCAAGAAGAAAGTTATCAAAAGATGGAAACGAAATGCACAAAATAGCAGAAGAAATTTCATCTTTAAATGATAAAATAATCAAATTGAGAAAGAAGGTGGAACTATGCGAAGATATTAAAACAAGAGTACCAAAGATAGATGAGAACTTAACCGAATTAGATACGCAAGAAGAATTGGAAAAAGAAACTAAAGATAAGAAAAAAGAGAAAAATAAAAAAGGAAAGGAGTAATTGTTTATGAGTGTAAATGGAGATGTATCAGAACAAGTTGTAAGACTAAGTTTAGAGGGTTTTGAGGTTTTAGCAAGACTAACAGGTAGTGGTGCAAAAAATGTAGCTGCAATGCTCTATACAATAATGAAAGATAAAAAGCAAACAAAAGGCAAAACTAAACTGAATAATATGCTACGAGCTGGCAAGCCTTTAAAAATATTTACAATTAAGAAAGAAGATTTAAAAACATTTGCAAAAGAAGCTAAAAACTATGGAATTTCATATTGTGCATTGGTAGATAAGAACAATAAAGAGCTAGATGGTATGGTGGACATTATGGTAAAAGAGGAAGATGCATCAAGAATAAATAGAATAGTTGAAAGATTTAAGCTAACAACAGTAGATACAACAAGAATTGAAACAGAAGTTACAAAATCTATTGAAAACAGAGAAGCACAAAAAAAAGAAAAAGGAGTACAAGAAAAATCAAAAGAGGAACAGTTAGAAGATATACTGGCACAAAAGCCTATACAAAAGGAGCAAATATCACAAGAAAATTTCCAAGTGGCAAAGACAGAAAAAAGCCCTCTGTCAGAGCCTTCCTTAATGACTTCAAAGATGCAAGAAGGGGTATCTAAAGGAATTAAAAAACCTTCAGTAAAGAAAGAACTTGCAGAGCTTAAAGTAGAAGCAAAGAAATTAGATGAACTAAAAACAAAAGAAAAAACTATTAGTAAAGATGTAGTGCAAACTCCAAAGAAAACTAATAAAAAAGTAAAATTTAATAGATAAGGAGGTACTTTAAATTGGAAGAAACAAGAACTATTACTTTAGATAAGTATGATTATAAGTTAATGTTAAATGCTTTAAATGAATTTAGAAATGCAAAATTACAAGAAAACATTGATACAGAAATTATTGACAAGTTAATTGTACATTTACTTAATGCCCCAACCAATAAAAGAGCATTATCTTTAAATAAGAATGCAAAAGGGAAGTATATTCGTGAGGGAAGATGAAAAGAAAATTACTAGAGCCTTATATATAATTGGTATTGTACCGATTACTTGGTTAGCTCTCCTTTTAGCACCATATACTAAAGGTGGAATAATAGAAATAATTAAAAATGGTAGTATAGCCATTTCAAATCCATTTAATATAATATGGTCAGAGAATAGTATAAAAACTATTCTTATTTTTTGGCTAATTTATATTTTAGTTATTTTAGTATATGAATCTACAAGAAAAAATTACAGGAGGAGAGAGGAAAATGGTTCAGCTAAATGGGGCGAAGCTAAAGAACTAAATAAAAAATATAAGCAACCTAATAATTATAATAAGATACTAACTAAAAATGTTTCTGTAGGATTAAATGGAAAAAAGCATAGAAGAAATGTCAATGTTCTAGTAATAGGTGGTTCTGGTGCTGGTAAAACATTTAGTTATTGCAAACCAAATGTTATGCAATGCACAAGTTCTTATGTTATACTAGATCCTAAAGGGGAAATCGTTAGAGATACAGGTTATCTACTAGAAAAAGAACGGATATGAAGTTAGAATATTAGATTTAATCAATATGGAAAAATCACATTGTTATAATCCATTTGTATATATAAAAACTGATAATGATGTTCAAAAGCTATCTACTAACTTGTTTAAATCTACTACTCCAAAAGGAAGCACAACAAACGATCCCTTTTGGGATACTGCTGCAAGTATGTTACTTTTAGCACTAATATTTTATTTGAAATACGAAGCTCCAGAGGAAGAACAAAACTTTGTTATGGTTATGGAATTGTTAAGAGCTGGAGATGTAAAAGAAGATGATGATGACTATGTAAGTCCACTTGATATGCTTTTTAATAGATTAGAAACAAAAAACCCAGAACATATAGCACTAAAATATTATAGAGCATATCATTCTGGCTCAGCTAAAACATTAAAATCTATTCAAGTAACATTAGCATCAAGACTTGAAAAATTTAATTTAGAAAGTATGGCACAGCTAACACAAACAGATGAATTGGATTTACCAAGTTTAGGGGAAAAGAAAGTAGCATTATTTGCGATAATACCAGACAATGATACATCATTTAATTTTCTTGTAAGCATACTTTATACACAACTATTTCAGCAATTATTTTATCTAGCAGACTATAAATATAATGGGAGTTTACCAGTTCATGTACATTTTGTGATGGATGAATTTGCGAATGTTAGCTTACCAGATGATTTTGATAAAATATTGTCTGTAATGAGATCAAGAGAAGTTTCTGTAAGTATCATTTTACAAAACCTAGCACAACTTAAAGCATTGTTTGAGAAACAATGGGAGAGCATTGTTGGAAATTGTGATGAATTTTTATACTTGCGGTCGGAAACGAACAAAGTACGCACAAGTATGTATCAGAACTTTTAGGCAAAGAAACAATAGATACCAACACCTATGGTAGGAGCTATGGTTCACATGGTAATTATTCTAAAAATGACCAGATGGCTGGAAGAGAACTATTGACTCCAGATGAGGTTAGAATGTTAGATAATAACTATGCTTTATTATTCATTAGAGGAGAAAGACCTGTAAAAGATTTTAAATTTAATCTAAAAGAACATTTTAATAGTATATACACACCTATTGGAAATAAGGCTGTAAAACCATATTTACATGGCGGAACAGAGAATTCGATAGGAACAATATCATTTAATTTAGATGATATACAAATTGATACAAAAGATATTATAGATTTAGAAACAAAAGAGTCTGGTATTGAATTATTATCAGATGAAGAAATTGAGAATATGTACAAAGAAGATATTGACATTGCTAACAATATCTAGTAACCCAGAGTTTATTTTTTATTAAATAATACTCTGGGCTTTTTTTGTGCCTAAAAACAAATATTATGTAAATAAGAAAGAGAGGAAAATATCATGAAAAAATTAAAAGATAATAGAAAAATTAGAAAAGGAAATAAAACATTTAAGAAAATTTTAAAGAGAATAGCGATAATTATTGGTTATGTAGTAGCTTTATTTGTAGCACAAGCATCACATGTATTTGCAGCTGATGATCCAATAAGTGTAGTAAACAATTTATCAAATTTTATTTTTGGTTTGATTAGAGCAGTTGGTATGATTATTTTAGGTTTTGGAGTTGTACAAGTTGGAATGAGTTTAAAATCACATGATCCTACACAAAGAGCTAATGGAATAATGACTTTGGCTGGTGGTATAGTAATCACATTTGCTAAAGAAATTTTAAACATTATAACAGGAGGCTAATATTAGCAACAGGTAATTTATCAATTTTGATATTTTACCTGTCTAAATTTATTTTAAGGAGGCGATTTAATGGCAAAAAAATATCAAATCATATATGCAGATCCCCCCTGGCAATATAAAGTATGGTCTAAAAAAGGTAGTGGTAGGAGTGCAGAAAGCCATTATAAGACAATGAGCATTGATGACATTATCAATTTAAAAGAGTTTATAAATTATATTTCAGATGAAAATTGTATTTTGTTTATCTGGATTACTTATCCATGCTTAAAAGAAGCAATAAAAGTCATTGAAGCATGGGGATTTACTTATAAAACATGCGGTTTTGCATGGGTAAAGAAAAACAGAAAGTCTAACTCATGGTTTTGGGGTATGGGTTATTGGACAAGAGCCAATTCAGAGCTTTGTTTAATTGCAACAAAAGGCAAAATTCAAAGAATAAGCAGAAAAGTACATCAAATTATTGATACTCCAATAGAAGAACATAGTAAGAAACCAGATATTGTTAGAGAAAAAATTGTAGAACTCGTTGGCGATTTACCAAGAATAGAACTTTTTGCACGAAAAAAGGTGCAAGGTTGGGATTCTTGGGGAGATGAAATCGAGAGCGACATTAGTATAGAAGATTATAAGAACGGAGGTGCTTAAATGTGAATTGGATTGTAGGAAATTTACAGAACGCATTAGATACTTGGAATGGAAAACTGTCAGAAATATATACATTAGTTACACAAAGTCCAGCAGATTTTAAAGGTGGGGCTATATGGAATATTATTCTTAATATAAATGGTGCATTACAGGCAATAGGGTTAGCATTGCTTGTATTATTTTTTGTAGTTGGAGTAGTTAGAACATGTACTAATTTTTCAGAATTAAAAAGACCAGAACAAGCAGTAAAACTATTTTTAAGATTTGCAATAGCAAAAGGAATTGTTACTTATGGACTAGAGTTAATGCTTGCAGTATTTAAAATAATTCAGGGAATAGTAACAACTATAATGGCAAAAAGCTCATTTCAAGCAAGTAGCATGTCATTACCACAATCAATAATAGATGCAGTTAATAATTGTGGATTTTTTGAGAGTATTCCATTATGGGCAGTTACATTGCTTGGAGGACTTTTTGTAACAGTATTGTCATTTATTTTAATTCTTACTGTATATGGTAGATTCTTTAAATTATATATGTACACAGCGATAGCTCCAATACCTTTGGCATCATTTGCTGGAGAAACTACACAAAATATTGGTAAGAGTTTTTTAAAAAGTTATATAGCAGTATGTTTAGAGGGAGCAATAATTGTACTGGCATGTGTAATATTTTCAGCATTTGTAACAAGCTCGCCATCAGTAGATACAGGTGCAGCTACTGTTACTATGGTTTGGAAATATGTAGGAGAACTTATATTCAATATGCTAGTTCTGGTGGGAACAATAAGGCTGTCCGATAAAATCGTACGAGAAATGATGGGAATATAAAAAGGAAGGAGCAGTAACTATGAGTTCAGATTTTACACATACAGAAGAAAATGGAATTAAATATTTAGTACACCCAGCTGGGAGTATATTTGAGGGTATGAAAATAAGAGAAAATCCAGATGATGCATTTAAAAATGCAATAAAAAGAGGAATGAAAAATCCTGATGATTGGATGTATATGTATTCAAATAATAATAAGGATTATTTTAAAAATTATAATACAAGAAATTATAAATCATATTCTCAATTTGATTTAAAAGAAAGAATAAAAAATAGATTTAAGGAAAGGTAGGAAATGCAATAATGAATGTTAATGTTAATTTTAAAAAAATATACAATGATTATGCAAAAGACAAAATAGAAGATTTAGGATTTATTAAAGCTAATAGTGGAAATGAAGAAGATTGTATTAAAGGAATTACTTATAAAGTAAATTACATAGATGAAGGAATTAGAGAAATACAACCTGCTTATTGCGTTGCTCCAGAAGATTTCTATGGAGATGATGAAATTGACAGATATTTACATGAGCAAAATGAGCATTTGGAAGAATATTTTGGAGATGATCCAGAAGGACTAATACTTTGTTCAAAAGAGAAAGATGAATATGTAGTTAAATATAACATGGGACAAATGGTATCTCCATATTATCCAATGTTGGCAAATATGACTTTTATAAAAGTTGATACAAAATTTCACAATATAATTAATGAATATTGGGATAATTTATATCTTGATGAAGATATGAAATCAGGTATTGAAACAGAACTAGATATAGGCAATGGCTCTGGAGATGGGTTATTCAAAGACATGATTAATTTATATTTAGAAATAGATAATAAATATGATGATAAATTGCTTAAAGAAACTATTACAAAATTTAAAGAATTATTTGATAAGTATGAAATTACAATATCTTCATTAGAAAAATTAAATAATACTTCATTAAAAACTATTGATAATAAAGATTTAAAACAAAAAATATTGGATTTTATTTATGACATAGATAACTTATCAATTAATGATGATAAGTTGAATTTGAGAGATAAAGAAAACACTATAAAGCCAATAGAAGAAGATTTAAAAGAATTTAAACAAGAAAAGAAAAAGAAGAACAAGGAGGCAAGGTAGATGGAAGTAAAAATAAATAAAGATATTAGAGAATTTAGTGAAAACATATTTTTTGGGCTGTCATTAAGGCAGTTCATTTTTTCTGTCTTGGCTTGTATTGTAGCAGTAATTTTATACTTTGTTTTAAAACCATTCTTTGGAATTGAAACATTAAGCTGGGTATGTATTTTAGGAGCAGTACCTTTTGCAGTATTAGGCTTTGTAAAATACAACGGAATGACAGCAGAAAAGTTTATTATGGCTTTTATAAAATCAGAGTTTATTATTCCAAAGAAATTGACTTTTAAATCTAAAAATATATATGCAGAAGTATTTAAACCAACAATAGACAGAAAGTTAAAACAAGGAATATTAAAGCCACAGAAAAAGAATAAAGAAAGAAAAATCAAAAAACCAAAAAAAGCTAAAAAGGAGGTAGCTAACTATGATGAAAACACTAAAAAAGATATTTAAGCTAGACAAAGAAAAATTTAAAGTACCTAGATCTGTTCAAGATGTTATTCCTGTTAAGGCTATATGGGAAGATGGCATATTTCTTGTAGGAAATAATAAATATTCAAAATCTTTTAAATTTATAGATATAAATTATGCAGTTGCAAGTAAAGAAGATAAAGAGGCAATGTTTTTAGATTATTCTGCATTACTTAATTCTTTAGATGCTGGAGCTACTACTAAAATTACTATAAACAATAGAAGAATAAACAAATTAGATTTTGAAAAAACAATATTATTAAAAGATTCTGGAGATGAGTTAGATAGATATAGAAGAGAATATAATCAAATGCTTATATCTCAAGCAAAAAATGCAAATGAAATTGTGCAAGAAAAAATAATAACAATATCTGTTTATAAAAAATCTGTAGAGGAGGCAAGAAATTATTTTACAAGAGCTGGTACAGACTTAATAAATCACTTTAATACATTAGGTTCTAAATGTATTGAATTAGATGCAAAAGAAAGATTAAGAATAGCACACGATTTTTATAGAACAGGAGAGGAAACATCATTCCACTTTGACATACACGAAACCATGAGAAAGGGACATAATTTCAAAGACTTCATTTGTCCAGATACATTTGAACACGAAAGAGATTATTTTAGAGTAGGAGATAGATATGGTAGAGTATTTTTCTTAAAAGAATATGCTAGTTATATCAATGATGATATGGTTGCAGAACTTACAGACTTAAATAGAAATATGATGTTATCAATAGATGTTATTCCAATACCAATGGACGAGGCAGTAAAAGAGGCAGAAAATCGCCGACTTGGAGTAGAAACAAATATAACAAATTGGCAGAGAAAACAAAATGCAAATAATAATTGGAGTAGCATTATACCTTATGATATGGAGCAACAAAGAAATGATTCAAAAGAATTTTTAGATGATTTAACTTTGCGAGATCAAAGGATGTTTTCAGCAGTATTGACAATTGTTATTACAGATGAAACAAAAGAAAAATTAGAAAGTGATACAGAGTCAATTTTACAAATAGCAAGTAAAAATCGATGTCAGCTTGGAATATTAAGATACCAACAAATAGATGGACTTAATACAGTATTACCTTTTGGAGTAAGAAAAATAGATGCAGTAAGAACTTTAACAACAGAAAGTTTAGCAGTATTTATGCCATTCAAAGTGCAAGAAATAAGGCACGAGAATGGTATTTTTTATGGTCAAAATACTATTAGCAAGAATATGATTATTGCAGATAGAAAACAATTATTAAATGGTAACTCATTTATTTTAGGTGTATCTGGTAGTGGTAAGTCATTTGCTGGAAAACAAGAAATAACTTCTATAAGATTAAGAGATCCGAATGCAGATATTATAATCATAGATCCAGAACGCGAGTATTCTCCATTAGTTAAGTCTTTAGGTGGAGAGGTAATTAAAATTTCTGCAACAAGCAATAATCATATAAATGCTATGGACATGAACTCTGAATATGGAGATGGAGCAAATCCTGTAATCCTAAAATCAGAGTTTATTTTATCTTTATGCGAACAACTTATAGGCAGTGGTAATCTTGGACCTAAACAAAAATCTATTATAGATAGATGTACGGCAAGTGTATATAGAATATTCCAACAAGGAAATTATCAAGGAATACCACCAACTTTACAAGATTTTAGAGAAGAACTATTAAAACAGCCAGAGCCAGAGGCAAAAGAAATTGCTCTTGCAATAGAATTATTTACAAATGGTTCTTTAAATACATTTGCAATGAATACAAATGTTAATACATCTAGCAGTTTAATTTGCTATGATATTTTAGATTTAGGAAAGCAACTACTTCCAATAGGAATGTTAGTTGTTTTAGATTCTATACTAAATAGAATAACAGCTAATAGAACAAAAGGAAAGAATACATATATTTTTATAGATGAAATATATCTTTTATTTCAATATGAATATTCTGCAAATTTCTTATTCACACTTTGGAAAAGAGTGCGTAAATATGGGGCTTTCTGTACTGGTATTACTCAAAATGTAGAAGATTTATTGCAAAGCCACACAGCAAGAACAATGCTTGCAAACTCTGAATTTATAATAATGCTTAATCAAGCAAGTACAGACAGAATAGAGCTAGCAAAATTGCTTAATATTTCTGACTTACAGATGAGTTATATAACAAATGTAGGAGCTGGAGAAGGACTTATAAAAGTAGGTTCATCTTTAGTTCCTTTTGTTAATAAATTCCCAAAAAATACAGAACTTTATAAGTTAATGACAACAAAACCAGGAGAAGGATTAAATGAATAAGAAATATAAAATTATTTTAATGCTGCTAATAGTTATATTTGCTATTAGTAGCTATTTTTTTGTTAAAGAATTTGCAGAAAACAAAAAAGAAAATGATTTATTTGAGGATTTACAAGAAATAGTGCAAGATGAAGAAGTTTCGACCAACGAGAATGGCAATACAGCCATTTTAAATAATAAAACCAGTAATTCATCAAACAATAATAACTACAATTTAGAAAATATAGCAAAAATAAATGCTGACACAATAGGGTGGATCAAAATAAATGAAACAAATATTAATTACCCTGTTATGCAAAATGGTAATTATTATCTTCATAGAAATATTTATAAAAATTATTCAAGTCATGGTACACCATATTTAGCTGAAAATTGTAATTTAAGAACAAGTGATAATTTAATTATTTATGGACATCACATGAATGATAACTCTATGTTTTCTGGTTTAGTAAATTACAAGAATTATCAATTCTATAAAAATCATAAATATATCAATTTTTATACATTAAAAGATGGACAAACCATAGAAAGCACTTACGAAATAGTAATTGCTTTTAAAACTGTTGCTTATTCAAATAGTGGTTTCAAATATTATAATTATACAAATTTTTATGATGAGCAAGAATTAAATACTTTTGTAGATAATTGTCGCAATTTAGAATTTTATAACACAGGAACAAAAATAAGTTATGGAGATAAATTACTTACTTTATCTACTTGTGAATATTCGCAGAAAAATGGAAGAATGGTAATAATAGCAAAGAAAATATAAAAGTCTGGAGGTGGTGGTACAAATGGCAGAAATAAAAGTTAAGCCAAAAGGCACAATAAAGAAATTAGAAAAAGAAGTCGTACAGGTACAAAAATTCAAAAACAATTTAATAACAGCTAAAGAAAAAGTAAATGAATTTACTATAAATGAAGATAATAGCACAGCAGAAGATTATGCAAGCAGTAAAATACAAAATGATATAAGCTATATTTCAAGAAATGGAACAGCAAGAGCAAATGAAATAGGTAAAAAATCACTAAAAGAAACACAAGAAAACTTTGTTAAAGGCAAGCAGAAAGTAGAATCATTAAAATCAAAAATTAAGCAAAAACAAGCGAAAGATTTGAAAAATGTAGTAGAAAAATCTAATAAAACTATAAAAGCTGGAACAAGAAGAAGTATAAAAACAGCAAAAAATACAACAACACTCACTAAAAAAGGAATTAAAACAACAGAGCAAATAGCTAAAAATAGCAAAAGAGTTGCAAAAGAAAGTATTAAGATGACACAGCGAGCTGTACGAGCATCAAAAAAAGCTATTCAAACTACTGTGAAAGCTACTAAAGTTGCAATAAAAGCAACTATCAAAGCTGCTAAGGCAATAATTGCTGGTGCAAAAGCTCTTATATCTGCAATAATTGCTGGAGGATGGGTAGCTGTTGTTATAATTTTAGTAATTGCTATAATTGGAGGATTCATAGCTGCAATTTTCAATAGCAATGGAGATGCTGATTATGATACTTCTCAAATTCCTAATAGTGAAATCATATTAGTTGCAAAAGCACAAATAGGAAATGAGGGAGGAGATAAGTTCTGGAAATGGTATGGTTTTGAAGAACATGTTGCATGGTGTGCTTGCTATGTAAGTTGGTGCGCGAACGAATGTGGCTACATAGATAAAGGAATAATACCTAAATTTTCTGTTTGTACTGATGGTATAAATTGGTTTAAAGAAAAAAATGAGTGGCATGATAGAGGAGAAAGTTACTATCCAATAGTTGGCGATATAATATTTTTTGACTGGTATGATGAAAATGGAAATCAAGATGGAAATTCTGATCATGTTGGTATAGTTACAAGAACAGACATAGATAATAGAAATATATATACAATAGAGGGAAACACAAGTAATAAATGTGCTGAAAGAATGTACTTATTTGATGATGTACAAGTTATGGGCTATGGTACTCCAAAATATGAATAATAATAATAATAATACCAGGTAAAGTTAAAATACTTTGCTTGGTATTATTATTTTTTTATTTCAATACAAACAAGTGTTTACAAGTTAGAAAAAAAGTTGTATAATGAAAAAAGTAAAGATGATGGAGGTAATTGTAAATGAGTATATATTGTTGCATAGATTTAAAAAGTTTTTATGCTTCTGTAGAATGTATAGAGAGAAAACTAAATCCCTTACAAACAAATTTAGTTGTAGCAGATAAAGCAAGAACAGAAAAAACAATATGTCTTGCAGTTAGTCCTTCATTGAAACAATACGGAATACCTGGAAGAGCAAGATTATTTGAAGTTGTTCAAAAAGTAAAAGATATAAATTTTCAAAGAAGATATAAAGCACCTCATCATAAACTTGAAGGAAAATCCTTTGATAATATTGAATTACAAAATAATCCTAGTTTAGAACTTGACTATATTGCAGCTACTCCAAGAATGTCTCTTTATATGAAATATAGTACACAAATATATAATGTATATTTAAAATATATTGCTCCAGAAGATATTTATGCTTATTCTATTGATGAAGTTTTTTGTGATATAACGAAGTACCTTAAAACACTTAAAATGACACCAAAACAATTAGTTACAACAATGATACAAGATGTTTTTAAAACAACAGGAATAACAGCTACAGGTGGAATTGGAACAAATATGTATTTAGCAAAAATTGCAATGGATATAGAAGCTAAACATGTTAAAGCAAATGAAAATGGAGTAAGAATTGCAGAGCTTGATGAAATAAGTTATAGAAAATTATTATGGAATCATAAACCTATTACTGACTTTTGGAGAGTAGGAAAAGGGTATGCAAAAAAACTTGAAGCTCATAATATGTTTACAATGGGAGATGTAGCAAGATGTTCTGTAAAAAATGAAGAATTATTGTATAAATTATTTGGAGTTAATGCTGAATTTTTAATAGATCATAGTTGGGGATATGAACCATGTACTATGAAAGATGTAAAATCATTTAAACCAGCTACAAATAGTTTGAGTTCAGGACAAGTGTTACATTGCCCTTATAATTATGAGCAAACAAAACTTATTGTAAAAGAAATGACAGACCTACTTGTACTTGATTTAGTAGAAAAACATTTGGTTACAAATCAACTTGTATTAACAATAGGATATGATATATATAATTTGACTAATTCAGAAATAAGAGATTCTTATAATGGAGAAATTACAACTGATAGGTATGGTAGAGAAATCCCCAAACATGCACATGGAACAATTAACTTAAAGGAACATACATCTTCTACAAAAGTTATAATGGAAGCAATAGAAGAATTATATGATAGGATTATAAATAGAAATTTATTAATTAGAAGAATAAATGTTGTTGCTAATAATGTAGTAAATGAATCAGAAATTGAAAATAAAAAGCAAGAAGAACAAATCAGTCTATTTATTGATTATAAAAAACAAGAACAAGAAAAAGCAAAAGAAAACCAAAAAAGAAAGAATGAAAATAATTTACAACATGCAATTATATACATAAAAAAGAAATTTGGGAAAAATGCAATTTTAAAAGGAATGAATCTAGAAGAAGGTGCTACGACAATAGAAAGAAATTCTCAAATTGGTGGTCATAAAGAATAGGAGAGAAGTATGGAAAAATATGATGATATTATAAATTTACCTCATCATGTATCAACGAAGCATCAAAGATTAAGTATGGAACAAAGAGCTGCTCAATTTGCACCTTTTGCCGCACTTACAGGATATGGAGATGCCATAAAAGAAACAGCAAGAATAACTGAAGATAGAATTGAACTTGATGATGAGGAAAAAATAAAATTAGATAATAAATTAAAAAAAATACAAAATAATATTTCAAATAAACCTAAAGTTATAGTTACATATTTTGTGCCAGATATAAGAAAATCTGGAGGAGAATATCTAACTAAAGTCGGTAACTTAAAAAAGATAGATGAATATAATCAATTACTTGTATTAGATGATAAAACAGAAATACCTATAAAAGAAATTATAGAAATTTTACATTAAAAAATTATTTTTTAGACAAAAAAATAAAAATATGATATAATAACTGTCGTGAGATTGGGAGTGAATATAATGACAGACAAAGAACTAAAAATTTTTACAATAAATTTTATAAATCAAAAAGAAAATGAAAATGAAAATTATATTAGATATTCCTATTTTGAACTAAAAGTGAAAAGTGGATTAACGGAAAAAGAAATAGATGAAGTATTGAGGGTAAGTAGAGATTATTTTGAAAACAAAGGATATAGAGTTTACTTTACAAATGCTGAATTTGAATATCAAAATGCAAAAAGAAAAGTAGAATCAAATGAACTAATGATAGCGATAAAGGATTAAAAAAGGATGTAAAAAATGGATGATAAATTAAATAACCAAAGTATTGATAGATTAGATATAAGTGATAATACAATAAAAACTTTAAAAGATAATAATATAAAAACTATTGGACTATTATGCAAAAAAAATAAAAGTGATTTAAGAAAATTAGAAATTGTACAATTTGATATAAAGAAGATTGAAACAGAATTACAACTATTAGGACTTGGGTTAAAAAACTAATTTTTAAATATACCATTCAGTAGTCAAAATAACTACCACGCAGGAATTAAAATACAGAAAAAAGGACATTATAATAGTATTGCGAGGTGGTTAAATTGAATACTTTTGATAAATACTTTCTAAAAAAAGATAATCTTTTAAAAAGAAGAATTGAAATAGATAACTCATTATATGAAAAACTTACAGAACTAGCAGAAATTTATGATGCATCAATAAACAAATTAGTTAATGCAGCAATTATAGAAATGATAAATACTGAAAATGTAAAACTATATGAAAGATCTGACAATGAAATAGTTGAGGCACATAACTTTGCAATAAGAGAAACCTTATATAACAAGTTGGAAGAACTGAAAAATAAATACGGATTATCAATATATAAACTAACAAATATAGCAATATATAATGCTTTAAATAGTTAGAAATAATGGAAACTAGAGAAATTCTAGTTTCTTTTTTTGCTAAAATTGTAGAAAAAAGTCGAAAAATTTTTTAAACTTGATATAACTGTAAAAGAGTTGTTTTGACTACTGAAAGGGTTGACTATAAAAGAGAAAGTAAGTATAATATAAAAAATTAATCATATTTAGTAGAAAAAAGGAGAAACAGCAATTAATTAGGAAATATACGAACTTTATATGTACTAATAATAGATTTCAATACAATTAATAGCTAAATGAAAATAAAAGTATGACATTCAAAATGGAAGGGAGGATTATATATTAAAAATGGCTTATTAAGATAATAGAAGTTGTTTAAATATAGTAATAAATAAAATTAAAAGCCATAATAGTTTTTCAACATTAAATAGAAATTTAATAAAAGAAAGGAAAATGTTATGGAGAATTTAAAAGTACGAAGAAAAAATGAAATTAGAACAATTAGTGAATTAGGTCAAATTGTAATACCATTAGTCAAAAGAAAAGAATTAAAAATTAATGCTGGAGATAAATTAGAAATATATAGAAGTGGAAATAATATTATATTAAAAAAAATTAAGGTAGATATACGCAAAGATATAATTGAAAAAGTAAAAGCTATTATTAATAATGAAATAGAACTTGATATTAAAGTTAAGAGAATTAAGACTAATATTGATAAAAGTTATAATAAAGATCATTCTTTAAGGACTATTGATGAATTAGGGAGAGTAATTATTCCAATAGAATTAAGGAAAGAATTAAATATAATGGAAAATGATAAAATGAAAATATGCATAAAAGATAATATGATTATTTTAATAAAAATTAAATAAAAACAAATTACTACTACATAGTAATAGAAATTTGTTTTATTTAAAAAATTTATCGCTATCTTCGTGTAATTGGGCAATAGAAATCCCTAAAACTTTACATATTGCGTATTCTTCATAATCACGAATAAATAATGTATTGTTTTCAATTCTTGAAATATCAGAATTATAAAGTGTAACACCTAAAAGAGCAACTTTGTTTACAAGTTCTCTTTGAGATAGACCTTTAAGTTCTCTATATTTTTTAATATTTTTGCCGACAATGTTTTGATAGCCGTTAAAGTCCTTAGTTTTCATTATATTATTACTCCTCCTGTAAATATAATTTTTAATAATAATATAATATTTTTTTAAATTAAGTGTTGCGTACCAATTAGCAATAAACGAAAGGAGCAAAAATATGAAAGAGGAGATAGAAAAACAAACTGATAATGATGTAAAGATAAATGAAATAAATATTATAATTGCAGATGATGAAATAAAAACATGTGAAGAAATCAAAAAAATTTTAAGCGAGTACAACCAAATAAAAATACTTGGAATTGCCAATAATGATGATGAAGAGATTAGAATGATAGAGGAGTTAAAGCCTGATGTTGTAATTACTGATTTAATGAGAAATCATCAATTTACAGGACTTGATATAATAAAAAATTATAGTGAGAAGAAAGAAAGCCCAAAATTTATAGTCGTATCATTTACTCCAGATCCAGGTTTATGTTATAGATATAAAAATATTTCAGATTGTTTGTATAAATATCCTAAAATAAATGGAGCAGAACTTGCATATAAAATTATTTGTGCTAAAAGAACTATATTGAAAGAAAAACAAGAATTATTGCAGCAAAAGCTAATAGAAGAGAAAAATGGTAGTATTTTGGAGAAAATAAAAAGAATATTATTTGAATAAATTATAAAGTCGAATAACATTTGAAAACTATTCACCTTTATGATATTATAGTTACAGAAGAATAGTAATTTATATAAAAATTTGCTCTTATAATAAATTAAGGGAATAGTTTAACTACTATTTCCTTCAGACTGACGACAAAGTATCAAAAAAATATTTTTGTTAACAGCCTAGAAAAGTAGTACATTTTTGTACTACTTTTTCCATTCAGAAGGATTAGATTTATCAGGAATCTTTCCAGAAAGCATATCTTCATAATCTTTGATTTTATGTTTTATATAATCTAATCTTTGTTTAGCCTCATCATATTGCTTTTGAACATTAGGTAATTGCTCTTTTATAATTTCATACCTTTGTTCTAAATTAGAATTACCATTTAAGCATAAATCAGAATATTTTTTAATTGCTTCAATAGACATGCCACAACCTCTTAAACATTTTATACCTTCAAACCAATTTAAAGATTCTTGATTAAATATTCTACGATTATTTTTATCTCTTTGAACTGGAAGTAAGCCCATATCACAATAATACCTAACAGTATGTTCTGTTAAGCCGAACATTTCTGTTATATCTTTAATAGTATAAAAATCTTTTTTCATTTTTTTCAACTCTTTTCTATAAAACTATTGACTTCGAGTAACTCGAACAAAATATAATATCATTATAGCATAAAAAAAGCTAAAAAGAAAGGGTGAAATTATGGAATATTTAAAGTTAAATCAAGGCAAAGAAATGCCATTGTTAGGATTTGGAACATTTTTGTTAAATGGAGAAGATTGCGAAAATGCAGTTTTAAATGCAATAAAATGTGGATACAGGCTTATAGATACAGCAGAGGCTTATGGAAATGAAAAAGAGGTTGGAAATGCAATTAAAAATTCTGGAATTTCAAGAGAAGAATTTTATATTGTTACAAAATTGAACTACAAAAATTATGAGAAAGAACAAGCAATAACTACTATTGAAAAATCACTTAAAAATTTGCAAACAGATTATATTGATCTTGTGCTATTGCACTGGCCATTTGCAAATTATTATGAAGCATATAGAGTTTTAGAAGAATACTACAAAAAAGATATAATAAAAGCAATAGGAGTATCTAACTTTGAGGCAGATAGATTTATAGATTTAGCACATTATAGTGAAATAAAACCTTGCATAAATCAAATTGAAACGAACATTTTAAATCAACAATTTGAAAATAATAAATGGTTAAACAAATATGACATTGCACATATGGGGTATGCACCATTTGGACAAGGAAAAATAAATGAAGTATATGAAGATAAGATATTAGTAGATATTTCTAAAAAATATAATAAGACAACAAGACAAATAGTATTAAGATATTTTACTCAAAAGAAAATTGTAGTTATTCCAAAAACTGCTGATATTGAAAAAATGAAAGAAAATATTGATATTTTTGATTTTAGCTTAACAACTGATGAAATTAAAGCAATGGAAAGTTTAGACAAAAAGACACCAGTAGTTGGAAGCTCAGAAAATCCAAATTTAGTTGAAATGTCTTTTAACTGGTAAGGAGGAAAAATGGCAACAATAGGTTATGCTAAAAATAATATAAAAGTAAAAAAAGCAAAAAATTAAAAGTTACTAAATTATAAAAAAAGGAGAAACATATGAATGTATTAATTTTGGGTGCAACTGGAACATTTGGAAAAGAACTTACAAACAAATTGTTAAGAGATACTGAATATAAATTAACATTAGTTTCAAGAAATGCAAAAGAAATTTATAAGGATAATGATAGAATTAAAGTGTTTAATATAGACGCAACGAAAAAGAAAGAATTAGAACAAGTATTAGATAATCAAGATATTGTTTATTGTACTATATCTGGAGATGACCTTCCAATAGTTGCTGAAAATCTTGTTCAATGTGAAGATAAGATAAAAAGATTATTATTTATGGGAGCAGTAGGAATATATAATGAAATTCCAAAAGATATGGACGATGAGGATAATGTAGATAATAACCCAGATCAAGTACCTAATCGTAAGGCAGCAGATATACTTGAAAATAGTAAAATTAAATATACTATTTTTAGACCTGGATATTTAAGAGATGGGAAAGAAGATGATTATGTTATTACAAGAAAAAATGAAAACGCAAAAGGATATATTACTACTATTCCATCTGTTATAAAAATCGCTCTTGAAATAATGAATAATGAAGATTTATATTCTTATGAAAATATAAGTATAACTAAAAATATAAAACAATAGTAATACAAAAAAGTTAGATAAGTTAAGATAATAACTAATCTAACTTTTTTAAAAAATTTCATAAAAACTCTTGACTTCGAGTTAACTCTAAGTGATATATAATAATAGAAAATTTTATTATAGGAGGATAAAAAATGTTAAGTATATTAAATAAAATAAATGAGCCAAAGGATTTAAAAAATTTATCAAGTGAAGAATTAAACAAACTTGCTGAAGAAATAAGAGAAATCTTATTAAAAAAATTAAGTATTCATGGAGGACATTTTGGACCAAATTTCGGTATGGTAGAAGCAATAATAGCTATGCATTATGTATTTAATTCACCAGTAGATAAAATAGTATATGATGTATCACATCAAAGCTATCCACACAAAATCCTTACAGGAAGAAAAGATGCGTTTATTTACGAAGAAAAATATGATGATGTAACAGGGTATTCTGACCCAGATGAAAGTGAGCATGATTTCTTTAAAATAGGACATACATCAACATCCATAAGTTTAGCATCAGGATTAGCAAAAGCAAGAGATTTAAAGAAAGAAAACTATAATGTAATAGCAGTTATAGGAGATGGTTCTTTAAGTGGAGGAGAAGCATTAGAGGGACTTGATTTTGCAGGAGAGCAAAAAAGTAATTTTATAATTGTTGTAAATGATAATGATATGTCTATTGCAGAAAATCATGGGGGATTATACAAAAACTTAAAACAATTAAGAGAGTCAAATGGAACTTGTGAATGTAATTTATTTAAAGCAATGGGATTAGACTATATATATGTAAACGAAGGAAATAATATAGAAGAACTTATAAAAGCATTTGAAAATGTAAAAGATATAAAACATCCAATTGTAGTTCATATCAATACAGAAAAAGGAAAAGGATATAAACCAGCCGAAGAAAACAAAGAAACATGGCATTGGACAATGCCTTTTGATATAGAAACAGGAAAATCAAAATTTAATTTTGATGGAGAAGATTATGGGACATTAACAGCAGATTATTTATTAGAAAAAATGAAAAAAGATGAAAAGGTAGTTGCAATAGTTGCAGGTGTACCAACCAATATAGGATTTACAAAAGAAAAAAGAGAACTTGCTGGAGAACAATTTGTAGATGTTGGAATAGCAGAAGAACATGGTATAGCAATGGCTTCTGGAATTGCAAAAAATGGTGGAAAACCTATTTTTGCTACACATTCTAGCTTTATGCAAAGAACCTATGATCAATTATCACAAGATTTATCTATAAACAATAATTCTGCTACAATTTTAATAAATACAGCTTCAGTATATGGAATGAATGATGTTACTCATTTAGGAATCTATGATATTGCCTTAATATCAAATATACCTAATATGGTCTATTTAGCACCAACATCAAAAGAAGAATATTTTGCAATGTTAGAGTGGAGCATAGAACAAAATGAACATCCAGTAGCAATTAGAATTCCATGTAATGGTGTAATATCAGATGGAAGAAAAGTTGATACAGATTATAATGATTTAAACAAATATAAAATAGAAAAGGAAGGAAATAAAGTTGCAATTATAGCATTAGGAGACTTCTACCAATTAGGAGAAGAAATACAAAAAGAGATGCATGAAAAATTAAATATACAAGCTACTTTAATAAATCCTAGATATATTACTGGATTAGATAAAGAATTACTAAAAAAATTAGAATTAGACCATAATGTTGTTATAACTTTAGAAGATGGAATGCTAGAAGGTGGATTCGGAGAAAAAATTGCAAGATTTTATGGAGAAAGTTCAGTAAAAGTCAAAAATTATGGAATTGCTAAATCATTTTATGATAGATATGATGTAAATGAATTATTAAAAGAAAATGGAATAACAAAAGAACAAATAATTAAAGATATAGAAAAAATGATATAGGATGGAGAAATTATATGACAATAGCAGAAGTAAGTAAAAAATATGATTTAACACAAGATACAATTAGATATTACGAGAGAATTGGTTTGTTACCAGAAATTCCAAGAACAAAATCAGGAATAAGAGATTTTGATGAAAAATCATGTAAATGGGTTGAATTTATAAAATGTATGAGATCTGCTGGAATGCCAATTGAAGCACTAATAGAATATATGACTTTGTTTAAACAAGGTAAAGAAACAGTAACAGCTAGAAAACAATTATTAATTGAACAAAGAGAGGTACTACTAGATAAACAAGAAGAAATAAAAAAGACAATAGAAAGATTAGATTATAAAATAGAATTATATAATGAAATAGAAGCAGGGAAAAGAAAAGATTTTATGGAGCAACCATAAAAACAATAAAACAATAAAGATGACTTTAAAAAGCATCTTTATTGTTTTTAAATTCTTTTTTTAACTCATCTAAAAATTTTTGAGAAGCCTTGGAAAAAACTTGATATTTCTTCCATACAATTACAGAAGAAAGATTAACACTAGGAGTAAAAGGTCTAAAACATAGATTACTATCTCCAGTAGTATTAATTAGATTATCAATACAAATCGCATAGGCATTACCTTCTTCTACTAATAAAGAAGGATTATAAATCAAATTACAAGTTGCAATAATATTTAATTTTTCAAAATCAGATCCAATCCATTTAAAAAAACTATTATAATTAACAATAGAAGCAGGAACAATTATAGGAATATCAATTAAATCCTTTGGTAAAATATAATTCTGTTTTGCTAAAGGAGAATCTTTTCTCATCAATAATCCCATATTATCAGTATAAGGAATCGATAAACAATCCAATTTTTTTATATCAGAAGGTTCTATTAATACACCAAAATCAAGAAGTCCTTTATCTAATCTTTCCATAACTGAATCTGCATTACCACTTAAAAAATGAAAGTGTATTCCGAGGATATTTTGCTTGTAATTTTGTAATTACTTTAACGACAATTCTCATACTTTCTGTTTCACCAGCACCTATATAAATATCTCCAGTTATTATTTCATCTGAAGAATGAAATTCAGCTTCAGTTTTATCAGTTAAATCTATTATTTCTTGAGCTCTTTTCCTTAAATAAACTCCATCCTCAGTAAGAGTGATTTTTCTATTCCCACGAATAAATAATTTTTTTCCAAGTTCATCTTCCAAATCCATTAATTGTTTTGAAAGAGTGGGTTGTGTTACATGTAAACTTTCAGCAGCACCTGTTATGGATTGTTCCCTTGCAACTGCTAAAAAATATCTCAAAACTCTTAATTCCATAAATAACCCTCCATTTTCAATATACAATTTAATTATAATTTTTTTTGCTATTCCTGTCAACTATGGCTAACTATTCAAAATAAGTATTTGTTATTTTAAAATATAAGTCATATAATAATATCAAAAGATAATTAAATGGGTAGGAGGTTTTAAATGGAAGAAAAAGAAAGATTACAACAAAACCTAGAAGATGCAGGTTGCAATGATAAAATTATAAAAGAATTTTTTAAGCTATTAGAACAAAATGACATAGAAAGAATATTAATTTTACTTGCAAAACATAGAAAGACAATATTAGAACGAATGCACCAAAGTCAAAGGGAGGTGGATATTCTCGATTATTTATTAGTAGATTTAGAAAAAACTAAAAATAAGAAAGGATGAAAGAGATGAATAAGAAAGTAATAGCTTTATTAATTAGTATTCTAATAGTATTAGCAGTTGGAATTACAATTTTTGCACTAACGAATAATAATAAAGTAAAAAACGAAACAAACAATCCAGCTCAGGCAAATAATGAACAAGAAAGAAGTGATAATATGAATACTACTGAAGGAACAGATGGACTTATTCTTATAAAAGGTGGAACATTTGAAATGGGAAGTCCAGAAACCGAAGCACAAAGAGAACAAGATGAGATGCAACATAAAGTAACATTAAATGATTTCTATATAGGAAAATATGAAATAACACAAAAAGAATATCAAGAAATAATGGGAGAAAATCCAAGCAATTTTAAAGGAGAAGATTTACCAGTTGAAAATATTACATGGTATGACGCAATAGAATATTGTAATCGTTTAAGTGAAAAACAAGGACTTACACCAGTTTACACTATAAATGGAGAAAATGTAACTTGGAATAGAGCAAACAATGGATATAGACTTCCAACAGAAGCAGAATGGGAATATTCAGCAAGAGCAGGAACAACAACTCCATTTAACACAGAAAATTCAATAAGTGCAGACGAAGCTAATTTTTATGGACATTATCCTTATGGAATAGAAGAAAATTATTTTTCACAAAGTAATCTTGAAACCAAACCAGGAGAATATAGACAAACAACAACTAAAGTAGGTAGTTTTTCTCCAAACAAATGGGGATTGTATGATATTCATGGAAATGTAAGAGAATGGTGTTTTGACTATTATGGAGAATATGACACACAAAATACAGATAATCCATCAGGAGTAACAACTGGAAGTTTAAGAATTAATCGTGGAGGAAGTTGGAACGATTATGCAAAACACATGAGAAGTGCATATAGATCTTCGTTAGCACCAAATCAAAAAATGAATAATACTGGATTTAGAATTGCAAGAAATGTAGATAATACTTCAAGTAATGAAATAGTTGAAAATACAAATAAAAATTTGGCTCAAACACAAAATGATAATCAAAAAGCATTAATAGTATATTTTTCTTGGAGTGGAAATACAGAAGGAGCAGCACAAATAATCCAAGAAAAGACAGGAGCAGATTTATTTGAATTAGAATTAGTAAATCCTTATTCTTCAAATTATAATAAAGTATTAGACGAAGCACAAAGAGATTTAAACTCAAATGCAAGACCAGAACTAAAAAATAAAGTAGAAAATATTGAACAATATGATGTAATCATGTTAGGGTATCCAAATTGGTGGGCAACAATTCCAATGCCAGTTGCTACATTTTTAGAAGAATATGATTTATCAGAAAAAACAATTTTACCATTTTGTAGTCATGGAGGAGGAGAATTCGGACAAAGTATTTCAGACATATCAAAATTAGCACCAAATTCAAAAATAGGAGAAGGATTAAGTATTCACTATTCAGGTGGATCAACTTTATCAAATGATATTTCAAATTGGCTTTCTAAAAACGGAATATCTGAAAGGTAGGGTGATGATATGAAAAAATTTAGAAGCATAATAGATATAGCAATGACAATATTTTTTATCATTCTTATGGGATATTTCGCAACAGGAAATAAGATACACGAAATATTAGGAACAATTACATTTATATTATTTATTATTCACAACATTCTGAATATCAAATGGTATAAAAGTATAGTAAAAGGAAAGCACAACTTCCAAAGAACATTTCATATTATCATTAATTTATTGTTACTAATTGCAATGATTGGAATGATAATAAGTGGCATAATGATTTCAAGTACAGTATTTTCTTTTTTAAATATACAAACAACTATGTTTGGAAGAAGGTTGCATATGGCATCTACTTCGTGGGGATTTGTACTAATGGCAATTCATGTTGGATTACACTTAAATAGTATGATGAGTAAAATAAATAAAAAAATGAAAAATAGCACATTTGAATATGTATATTACTTTATGCAAGTAGTTTTAATGGGATTGGGACTATACTCATTTATATCATTAAAACTTTGGGAAGATATGTTTTTATTGAATGATTTTAAATTTTATGATTATAACCAAAATACAATTATATTTTATTTGAAATATATTGGAGCAATACTATTTATAGAACTAGTTATTTATTTTATTTTTAAAATATTAAATAAATTTAAGAGCAACCGCTCAAGAAGGGAGAAAGATAGATGAATATTACAGATAAAGCAATGAAAAATCATGAAAAACTATTTCCAGAAATAGGAGTTACAGATACACTAGATGAAGAACTAATAGAAATATTATTAAATTTTAATTTTGATGAAGTATTAGAACACGAGAGCTTGGATGAAAGAACTAGACAGATGGTAATATTAGCAGTAACAATAGCATCTCAAACACCAAAAAGATATGAGATATTTTTAAAAGCAGCTTTAAATGTAGGCGTAACACCTATTGAAATAAAAGAAATCTTATATCAATCAGTGCCTTATGTGGGAGTATTAAAAGTATTAGATTTATTAGAACCAACAAACAAGATATTTGAAGAAAGAGGAATAAAATTACCATTAGAAAAACAAGGTACAACAACAAGGGAAAATAGATTTGATAAAGGATTAGAAGTACAAAAATCAATATTCGGAGATGTAATTGATAAAGCATACGAGAGTTCTCCAAAAGAACAAGTACACATTCAAAAATTTTTGTCAGATAACTGTTTTGGAGATTACTATACAAGAAATGGATTAGATGTTAAAACAAGAGAGCTAATTACATTTTCTATACTTTTAGCTCAAAGTGGTTTAGAGCCACAATTAAAAGGACATATTCAAGGAAATCTAAATGTTGGAAACGATAAGCAAAAATTATTAGATACTGCAACTGCATTATTGCCTTATGTGGGTTATCCAAGAACTTTAAATGCAATTAGATGTATTAATGAAGTTGCAAAATAAGGAGGTTTTGATATGCAAAAAAACATAGGAGCAAAATTAGCATTATATCCTATGCCAGTAATAGTAGTAGGTACAATGGTAGAAGGAAAAGCTAATTGGGTATTAGTAGGACATTGTGGAATTATAGGACATGATAGAGTTATGGTTAGTCTTGCAAAACCACATTATACTAATAAAGGAATTAAAGAAACAAAGACACTTTCTATAAATATAGTAGATGAAAAAATGTTAGAAAAGGCAGATTATGTAGGAAGTATAAGTGGTAGTAAAGTAGATAAATCAAAAACATTTGAATACCACATAGGAGATGCAGGAGCTCCAATAATTAATGAAGCACCAGTTGTTATGGAATGTAAAGTAGATGATATATATGAAACTGATACATTTGAAAATTTTATTTTGAAGATAGAGAATACTTATGCACAAGAGGAAAATTTAAACGAAAAAGGCAAAATAGATTATACAAAATTTAAACCAATATTATTTGAGTTTCCTAATTATACTTATTTAAAAACAGGGGAAACAATGGGAAATTGTTTGAATCTAAAAAAAGGAAAGGATGATAAAAATGAACAATAAAGTTATAGCATTAATAATAGTAGTAATTTTATTAATTATAGTAGGAGGTGTATTTGCAGCCATGAATTTAAATAAAAATAACAATAATACAGAAGAAAACACATTAAATACAGCAAATCAAAATAATAAGAATAATAGCCAAGTTGCAAAACAAGAAGAAAATACAAATAATAATGAAAATGAACAACAAAATATAATCACAAACACACAAGAAAAAGGAAAGGTATTAGTATTATACTTTTCACAAAGTGGAAACACAGAAAAAGTTGCAAATTTCATTCATGAAGAAGTTGGAGGAGATATTATAAAATTAGAAACAACAAAAGCATATCCAAGTGATTATAATGAATTAGTAAATTATGCACAAGAAGAACAAAGAAATAATGCAAGACCAGAGTTGAAAACTAAAATTGATAATATAGAACAATATGACACAATATTTTTAGGTTATCCAAACTGGTGGGCAGATATGCCAATGCCACTATATACATTTTTAGATGAATATGATTTATCAGGAAAAACAATAGCTCCATTTATTACACATGGAGGATCAGGACTATCAGGAACACCTAATAAAATAAAAAAAGAAGAACCAAATGCTACTGTAACAGAAGGATTAGCAGTAAGTGGTTCATCAGCAGGTAATTCTAAAAGTACAGTACAAAATTGGTTATCTAAAATAGGATTCTAAAAATTGTAAATAAAGGAGAAGAGTGAAATTGAAAAAAATAGTTATAATTATAATTTCTATTTTAGTAATATCAGCAATTGTTGGTGGAATAGTATTTTTAAATTCAAAAGAAACAGAAGGTACAAATAATAATACTAACACAAGTCAAATGTATGAGCAAGATAATGAAACAATTTCTAATATAACAAATAACAATGAAATATTGCAAAGTAATAATTCAACTGAACAAACAACTAGCAGCCTACAAACCAATGAAGGGAATAGTAATGAAGATATGCAAAATACAAGAATTAAATTAACTTTTAATAATGAAGAAGTATATGTAAAACTAGATAATAATCAATCAAGCAAAGATTTTTTAGAAATGTTACCTTTAACATTAACTTTTGAAGATTATAATAACACAGAAAAAATTGCAAATTTACCAGAAAAATTATCAACTGAAGGAGCTCCTTCAGGTTATGATCCACAAATAGGAGATTTTTCATACTATGCACCATGGGGAAATTTATCAGTTTTTTATAAAGATTTTAGATATTCAAATTCTCTTGTTAAATTAGGAACATTTGAATCTGGTATTGAAAAACTAGGAAATATGAATGTAGATTTTACAGTTAGAATTGAAAGAGTAGATTAGGAGGGATTTATTATGGAATACGAAGTATTATTTGGAAAAGGAGAGCCAAATCCATTTGGAAAATATTTTATAGGACAAAGTTATTTAAAAATGTTGTCAACAGAATTAGGCGTAAGCGTTGCTAATGTTACTTTTGAAGCAGGATGTAGAAACAATTGGCATATTCATAAAGCTACAAAAGGCGGAGGACAAATATTAATGGTAACTAAAGGAGAAGGTTGGTATCAAGAAGAAGGAAAAGAACCTCAAAAACTAAAGGTAGGAGATATAGTTAACATACCAGTAGGGGTAAAACATTGGCATGGTGCTACAAAAGATAGTGAATTTACTCATATTGCAATAGAAGTACCAGGAGAAAATACTGGAACAGATTGGTGTGAACCTGTAAGTGATGAAGAATATAATCTATTGTAAAATGAAAGAATAAATAAAATTGTTAATATTTTAACGAATTGTTAGAATATAAATGTGCTAATTGTAGTGAAGCAATTAGCACAAACATCCCCTTTTATTAGGTACTTTCGTACCTAATAAAAAAATTGTATAATGGCACGAAAAATAATACATTATACAATAATTTATTCAATGGAGCTACTTGTAGGAGGGTAGTTCCTTTTTTAATTTTCTAAACAGCAATATCTTTGTTTTTCTAAAAAACGAATACATAAATCAATGAAATATTTTAAACTAATTTTTCTTCCATCGTAATCTTCATTAAAAATCTCATAAATAACTTTAATATCAGTATTATCTAACATAGTATTTAAAGATTTGTCCATTGCAGATCTTACAACTTTATAATTCATAACTTCATTTTTTTTAGCAACTTCTATTATAAGCTCATTCATATCTAATAATAAACTTTTATCAGAATATGCTAATAAAATAGCATCCTTCAAATAAATTGTTCCTTTAAAATATGAAGTTAAGCCAATTTTCCAAAAAATATCATCGATATTTTTTTCAATTTCTAAAGTGTCTTTTAGAGTGTCTGCAACTAAATTAACGGCATCTAAAAAAGAAAAAGCAGTTTGTTTCTTCCAGGAAAGCCAATGATGATTTTCTTCATGATTAATAATATTGGTTATGCGTTTAGAATCAATTACCAATATAATGATATTCTCTTTATCTACTCGGTTAATTGCGTTCTTCAGTATATTTGTGCAAAAGGTAACTGAAGTAATTGAGTCCAATACTATTAAATTTTCTCTTGGTTTGATTTGATAAATTAAAGTATCTAATTTATCAATAGGTACATTTATTATTTCGATTTTTGATTCATTTTGCAATGCGATATTAGATAAGCTGTTAAATAAAATATCATTATTATTGGCAATTATTACTTTGATGCTCATAATAATTCCCTCCTAATAATGTATTTGTCATCATTTTACCATAAAATGTAAAATAAAACAATAAGCTACAAGCTAATGAAACTCAAATAAGCAAAGGCTTTCATTCGACAAAATTTGCGTATTTTTGCTGATTAGTTCCGATTTTTTACGATTTTATGACAACTAAGCAAAATCATTGTATGATTTTGCTAGGACAAGAGTCTGTAAATTTAAAGGAAGTATATTAACACACAATAGATAAAAATTGAGATTCAAAAGATAGTGTGAAAATAGTATTAGACTTAAATTATATAGACTCTTTTTGTATTGGAGGAATTTTAATATGTAATAGTAATATTATAAAATGAAATAATTATATAATTAAAAACTTTCTTTAAATCACAAGACATTTGTCCAATTTTAAAATTGGAGAATAGAGATGAAAAGAAAGTGTGTAG
>JBJEFS010000118.1:0-2099 GCA_051874325.1 Anaeroplasma sp. | reverse complement strand
ACAAAAAATTTTAATACAATATATAGTTGTTACAAAAATTTGTTTTTTTGTAAATATATTTTTGTTTTTTCATGTTTAATATTATATAATATTACGAGTGGGGGTATACTATGATTGATACACATTCTCATTTATTTGAAGATGAATTTAAAAATGATTTAGAGCAATGTATTTTAAGAGCTATTAATAATAATGTTAATAAGATTATTTTGGTTGGATTTTCTCATGAAACTAATTTAAAGGCTCAATTTCTAGCAAATTGTTGTGATATTTTTTATCCTACTGCTGGTCTTCATCCTTCTGAAGCAACTAAGGATTTTTTAAAAGATTTTCAAAAATTAGATGAATTTATAAGAGAAAATAAGGTATATGCCATTGGTGAGTGTGGTTTAGACTATCATTGGGATATAACATATAAAGAAGAACAAAAGCAATTATTTAGACTTCAAATTGAATTAGCAATAAAAAATGATTTGCCAATTATAGTTCATATGCGGGATGCTACAAAAGATACCTATGATATTTTAAAAGAATATAAAGGTAAGATTAAGGGAGTTATGCATTGTTATAGTGGTTCATATGAAATGGCAAAAGAATTTATAAAACTTGGTTTACATATTTCACTTGGTGGACCTGTAACTTTTAAAAATGCCAAGGAACCAAAGGAAGTAGCAAGTCTAATTCCTTTAGAATATCTATTAATTGAAACAGATTGTCCTTATCTAGCTCCAGTTCCAAAAAGAGGAACTAGAAATGAATCATCATATGTAAAATATGTTTGTGAAGCTATTGCTGAAATAAGAGGGTTATCAGCTTGTGAAATTGAACAGATTACACAAAAGAATGCAGAAAGGTTATTTAATATATGAAAAAAATAAAGTATTTTTTATTAATATTTATTTGTCTTTTTTTTGTATCATCTTGTACTGGTGAAAACATAAAAGTTATTGTAAAACAAGCGGAAGAAGTTGAAGTAGTTAAAATATACAATTCTTTTACAGATGTCTATGAAACAGTTGAAAAGGGATGTGTAGGAATTTATTCTGGTTCATCTACAGGTTCAGGTGTTATTTATAAATTTGATTCTGATAAGTCATTGTATTATGTTGTAACAAATGCTCACGTTGTTAGTAGTGCCACTGATCTACGTGTTTATTTAGGAAATAATTTTTATGTCAAAAGCGATTTAGTTGGTTATGATAGTAAGAATGATGTAGCTGTTTTAACATTTAGTATGGATTTAATTGGTTCTAGAAAAAGTGATTTATATATAGTTGATATTTTTAATTATCAAGAAGAGGATTTATTAGTAGTTGGGCAATCTGTTTTAGCTATCGGATGTCCACTTGGATTAACGAACTATAATAGTTTAACTACTGGTGTTATTTCAGAAATAACTAAAACGGATATTATTACTGATGCAGCCTTAAATCCTGGAAATTCTGGTGGTGGATTATTTAATATGGAGGGAAGATTAATAGGTATAAATTACAAAAAAGAGGTTTCAACATCATCAGGTGATATAGTAGAAGGAAGATCATATACAATTCCAATTGATGTAGTAAAAAAATGTATTTTAGATATTGAAAAAAATGGTATTATAAAAGAAAGACCATTGTTAGGTATATATGTTTCTTCTGTAAATATTTTGTTTAATAGTGATACATACATAAAATATAGTCCTTATCTACCACAAGGATATGATGAAAGATATCTTTATTTAATTGTTGATAGACCATCATCTGAAGAGTCAGCAGCATTTAAGTGCGGAATTAATAAATATGATGTTATTTTAAAAGCGAATAATCAAGATTTATTTTCTCAAACTGATTTAGCTTCAATATTAAATTTATTAACATTTGATGATTCTATAACATTAACAGTTTATAGGCAAAGCGTAAATTCTATTATTGATATTGTTGTCACATTTAAATAAATTAAGATAAAAGCCTTTATCAATAAAGGCTTTTTTTCATATATTAAAGCAGAGGTGATATTATGGCTACAACAAATTGTAATAATAACAATAACTCAACATGTTGTAATACAGGTGGAGGCTTCGCATTTATTCTTGTATTGTTTATTCTGATTGTATTAGT
>JBJEFS010000117.1:0-8779 GCA_051874325.1 Anaeroplasma sp. | reverse complement strand
CAGTAATTGCTTGCTTCATTGCATCACTAATTGTATCAGCGTACATGATGACCTTTCCGTCACTATTACGTGCTGCACGACCAATTGTTTGGATTAATGACCTAGTCGAACGAAGAAATCCTTGCTTATCAGCATCAAGAATACAAACTAATGATACCTCAGGCAAATCTAATCCCTCTCTTAATAGATTTATTCCGACCAATACATCATATTTTCCTAATCTTAAATCCTTTAGAATTTCAAGTCGTTCTAAAGCTTTTACTTCAGAATGAAGATATGCAACTTTTAATCCTAGTTTTTTCAAATAATCCGTTAAATCCTCACTCATTTTTATAGTAAGTGTAGTAACTAGAACTCTTTGATTTAGCTTCATCCTCATTAATATTTCAGCATATATATCATCAACCTGACCTAAACTTTTTCTAACCTCAATAATTGGGTCAAGTAAACCAGTAGGACGAATAATTTGCTCAGTTATTTCATAATTAGATTCATAATCACCAGGAGTAGCAGATACATATAAAACATTACTTAGCTTTTTTTCAAATTCCTCAAAGGTTAAAGGTCTATTATCTAAGGCTGATGGCAAACGAAATCCATAATTAACAAGATTCATCTTTCTTTGCCTATCACCATTATACATTCCTCTAACCTGAGGCAAGGTAACATGAGATTCATCAATGATTAATAAAAAATCATCAGAAAAGAAATCTATTAATGTTGCTGGAGTTTCACCTTCATTACGTAATGATAAATGACGAGAATAATTCTCAACTCCACTGCAAAAGCCTGTTTGTTCAAGCATCTCAATATCGTACTTAGTACGCTGTTCTATTCTTTCAGCCTCAAGAGGTTTACCCTCTAAATTAAATTTTTTAATAGTTTCTTGAAGTTCAAGCTTAATCCTTCTAATTGCTTCATTTAGTTTATCCTTGTTTGTTACAAAGTGTGTTGCTGCAAAAATATTTGCAAAAGCTATATCTTCTATAGGATTCCCTGTTGTAACATCAAAGGTTCTAATTCTTTCAATCTCATCATCAAAAAATTCAATTCTAATTCCCTTTGCATGTTCTGATGGTGGAATAATCTCCATTACATCACCACGAACTCTAAAGCTTCCTCTTTTAAAATCGAAATCATTTCTCTCAAATTGCATTTCAATTAATTTTTGATAAAGCTTTTTACGATTATAGGACTCACCAACCCTTATATTAAGCATAGTATCCTTATAATCATCAGGATCTCCAATACCATAAATACATGAAACAGAAGCAACAACAATCGTATCCTTATAATCAATCAAAGCTGCAGTTGCACTATGCCTCATTTCATCTATTTCTTCATTAATACTAGCATCCTTTTCAATATAAGTATCACTTGAAACAACATATGCCTCAGGCTGATAATAATCATAATAGGAGATAAAATACTCAACATGATTATCTGGAAACAATGATTTAATCTCATTATATAGCTGCCCAGCTAAGGTCTTATTATGAGCTAATATTAAGGTAGGCTTGTTAATGGCTGCAATAACATTAGCCATCGTAAAAGTTTTACCAGTACCAGTAGCGCCTAAAAGAGTTTGTCTTTTAACACCATTATTAAAATTATCAACAATTTTTTTAATAGCCTGAGGCTGATCACCTGTAGGCTTATATTTTGAACTTAATTTAAACTCCATATTAAACACCCAAAAATATTATATCCATAAAATATTATTTATCGTAAATATTATACCAATTAATTTAAAAAGAAAAAAGTACATTAAGTACTTTTTATCCTAATTAATGATTATATTCGTTATATGAGCAATATTCGTCATCAATAATACCATCTAAAACATTCTTTAAGTGGTCACCCATTCGTTCAATATTAGCTAGAATTTCAACATAATGCTCAGTATTTAAGAAGCTACACAAGCCTGAATTAACACGATGGACATGGCGTTCATGGAATACATCCTCAAGCTTATCAATTTCATCCTCATATTTTGCAATATCAAGTGCTTTTTCACTTGACCATTCTTCTATTGAATCAACCGTACCATCAACCATATTTGTTAATACTGAATACATTTGCTCTAAATCTTGAGTGCCATCCTCTGATAGCTTCATATCTTTATCATATCTTTCCTCAAAGAATTCAATTATATTTGTACAATGATCACCAACACGCTCCAAATCCTTTATTAAATCTAAATATTTAGATAGTAGCTTAGATGATTGCTTATCTAACTCTGCTAAGGTTAGCTTAATAAGATAATCATGTATTCTCTTATCAAGACAATTTATCATTTTTTCAAGCTCTGCGCCCTCTAAAGCAAGCTTTTCATCTCTTTCAAATGAGTATGATTTTGCAATATAAACATATTTACTAACACATTTTGCCATATAATCAATCGCTTTTTTAACAAATGATAATGCTAAAATAGAAGATTTATTAATCAATGAATAATCAAGTAAATCATCGGCAATTTGTTCTTCTTTTTGCTCTTTATCCTTAACTATCTTCTCTGTTAGCTTAACCATCCACTTAATAAAGAAGAATAAAATAAATGTTGTTGTAATGTTAAAGATAATATGAGCTAAAGCAATAATCATTGCATTATTTGCTCCACCATATAGAATATCCTGTAGCCATTCCATTAACAAAACAAATGGGCCTTTTCCACTTGGACCTGCACATGTTAAAATCATAAATATTGTCGCACCTGCAACATTGAATAATGCATGAACAAATGCTGTTCTTTTAGCCTGTGTACCACCACCAAAGGCAGATAAGATAGCTGTAACTGTTGTACCAATATTACAGCCTAATAAAATAGGAATAGCACCTTGAAGTGTTACAGCATAAATTGCAGCACCATTTATATCTCCTGTTTGTGTAGTATATAAAGTTTGTAATATTAAAATGGTTGCAGCAGATGATTGAACGCACGCAGTAATTAAAGTTCCAACCAGCAATCCTAGAATTGGATATTTTGCTAGAATAGTAAACATTTCTGCCACCCAGGCATTAACACCAGGATTAGCCAAAATTGCCTTTAATGAACCACCCATCGCCCATAAGCCTAGAAACAATAATCCAAATCCAAGTAAAATACTACCAAATTGACGAACTCTTTCCTTTTTAAAGAAGAACATTATTAATGCTCCAAGACCAACAAACCACATTGCATATTGCTCAATACTAAAGCTCATCATAAATGGAGTAATTGTAGTACCGATATTAGCACCCATAATGATTCCAACAGACTGAGCAAAACTCAATAAACCTGCTCTAACTAAACTAACAGTTAAAGCCGTGGTTCCTGATGAAGACTGAATTAAAGCTGTTACTAATGCACCAACTAAAACACCCTTAACAGCTGTATTTGTTGATTTTTCTATAAAAACTCTTAATCTATCTCCCGCAATAGCTCTAAGTGAATTACCCATTAATTCTATTCCAAATAGAAATAAACCTAAACCACCTATAACCATCATTATATTTACAGGAATATCAAAATTAAATGTAGGCATTCTATAAAAAACCTCCCGCATATTTCTACAATCTATATTTTACAATGAAGAAAAAAAATATTCAATATTTATTTTGGTAGCATCGTTATATAATTTATTACAAAACGTTTACAATTTCTAAATAAAACTATAAATTATGTAAATAATAATAACAAATAGTTTTTACGAGGAGATTTAACATGCTATTATCAAAATTATATCCTAAATATAAGAATGAAATTATTATTCGTGGAATTACAAATAAAGCTAATGAAACAAAGAAAAACTATATCTATGTTTCTAATAATAACGACACTATAACTACTATAAGGAAAGTGATAGAAAATGGCGCATGTGTAATAGTATCAGAGAAAAAAATAACAGCTGATAACCATGTTATAGTAATTAGAGTAAGAAATATAAATAAAGAATTAAATCGTCTACTTAAAATATTTTACCACTATAGTCCAACCATTAATACAATAGGTATTTCTAGTAACGAAAGTTCTACAATAATATGCTTATATCTTGAAAAAATATTCTCTCAGCTTGGAAATGTCGGACTTATATACAATAACTCAATAAACTATTTAAACTATCATTTTATAATTGAAGGCAATGATAATTCCCAACTATATAAAATTCTACAGCATATGAATTATAGTAAAATATCCGATTGTATTATAGATACAAAAAATGAAAACAGCTTACCTTATTTAAATTGTATTATTGCATCAAAAATGGAGACTTTTGATCGAAATAATAGAAATTATTATAAATCAAAGATTAATCTAATAAAAAAACTAGATAAGAATTCTTTATTGATTTATAATCAAGATGAAAAAAATGTAAAGGATTTATATTTATTTAATAAAGGATATAGTATTTCATATGGTATTAAAAAGGGAGATTATCATATTGATGACTTTATTCTTAATCTTAATGGCTCTATTTTTAACGTTTATCATCATAACCGACTATTAGGTAGCTTTAAAACAAATTTATTTGGAAAAGAAAATATTTATAACGCTTTAGCAGCAATAGCCTACGCAAACGAATTAGGCATACCAATAAATATTATATCAAATGGTATAAAATCATTAGATAATAATATAAAAATTATTGATAATAATGGTATTACTCAGATAATTTGTAATTGCAAGGATTCGAATTCATTATCAAGTTTACTAAATGACCTGAAGACAATAAAAAATGATAAAATAATCCTAGTAATTGGTGCATTTGATGGTCATTGTCAATCATTATTTGGCAAAATAGCCTGTGAATTAACTAAAATAGTTATTTTTACAGACCACAATAGCTTTAGTAATTTACTCTATGATTTTACGAAAAAAATAAATCATACCTTTGACTATTATTTATCAATAGATGAAAAAAAAGCTTTAGAGTTAGCACTAAAGCTCGCAAAAAATGGAGACTATATTGTTTTAATAAATATAAAAATAGAAAATTTATATTCCTAAGGCTTCTTTAGCAAGCTTATCAGCCATATCATTATAATAATCATTGGTATGGCTTTTAACTTTATGAAAAACCACTTTAATTAAATCTCTTACCTTTTCAGCAAAATTTACATAATTAACTGCAATAGGAGTGTTGGCTTTCCATTCTCCACAATACCATTTTTTAATACCAATATAATCATAATATAAATGTAATTCACTAACTCCTAACTTTATTGCATAATTTATAATATAAGCAGCTCCTTTTATTTCCCCAGATACATTACGATGAACAGAATATTCATCAGCATCATATGCTTTTTTAAACTTGTATTCATTATTATTAATAAGTAAGACTCCCCCAAATGAATATCTACCAGTTTTAACATCGAAGGAGCCATCTATATATGCACTTACTTCATTCATCTTCTTCACCTTTTACTTACATAATAATAGCACAAAAAGCCCTTAAAATAAAGGGCTTTTATATTTTTTCGATTGGAGCGTTATTTTTGAATAATGTTACAGCCTTATCTGTTAGCTTAGAAATTGCTTCTAAAAGCTTTTCAAATAAATGAGCATCATTATCAATTGATAATAATTCAACCTTATCATCATATACAACTAAAAAAGCAATTGGACTAATGGAAACTCCTCCACCTGTTCCACCACCAAATAAAGGATCCTCCTTATTAGAATTGGGTTTGATATCAGACCCACCTGATACAAAGCCTAGATGAACTTTAGAAACAGGGATAATTGTCGCATTATTATAAACAACTGGAGTACCAATTATTGTATTCGCCTCAATCATTTTCTTAATTGAGCTTAAGCTAACCTCAAGTAATTCACCTATTGGATGTAGCATGCTTACCTCCTTGTAAAGATATAATTGACGCCCACATAAATGATATTACATCCATATGAGCATCAAAATAATAGTCAACATTCTCATAGCTAGATATATGCTTTAGTCTTAAATCTGTTTTAATAACATTTTTTGTTTGACAATGTAATACTCCGATAAGAAAACCTATCATTGAGAGATATATTCCATTTTCAATTGGTATAGAATAAATAGGTTTTTTAGAATATTTTGCGATATATGCATAATCAATAATGCTATGAGATAATATTTTAAAGATGAAGGTCTTATGCTTACTTGATTTTAAACTTTTAAAATATTTGTTCTTATTTTTTAGAAGCTTAGAGAGTAATCGTTGATGGGGAATTAGAATTTCAAATACTCCAATTTTAATTATTATTTTTATTGTATCCATTTCACTTACTAAATATAAATGAATATTAACAGATAATATAAGAACAATGATACAAAAAATAAAGATGGATAAAAGCATAAATCCTTCACCATCTTTATTATTAGCTAAAAATTATAAATTATTCACTATTTGAAAGGTAATTTTAGCTGATTTTTCAGCCATTTCTTTTTCAAATTGCTTATAATCATTAATTTGATTAGGAGCTCCTATAATATCAGAAATAAATCTAATAACTATAAAATCAACTCCAGCTCTGACACATGTTTGAGCAATGGCTGTACCTTCCATTTCACAAGCAACCCCACTAACATTACCAGGTAAATAATCTAAAGAGGAAATAAAGCGATCAGCTGTATATATAGTGGCTATTTTATAATCTATTTTTTCCTTCAATAAAATCTTTTTTGCCATTAAAATATCATCTGTTCTAGGACAATAAAGCCTAGGCATTCCTGGAACTTGACCAAAATCATAGCCAAATATTGTCGTATCAAAATCACTATATGTTAAAGCATCCGCAATAACAACATCTTTAGTTTCTAACGGACTTACTCCTCCTGCAATACCAGTATTAATTATAAAATCACATTCAAAATTAGAAATCAATAGTGTAGCAGCAATTGAAGCATTAACCTTTCCTACTCCACAAAGTGATAAAACAATTTCTTTATTATTAATTAAACCAGAGAAAAAACTTATCCCAAAAGCCTTGTTTTCATAAACATCTTCCATTGATTGTAGTATTAAATTCATCTCTGGTTCCATTGCAGCAATGATTCCTATTTTTTTCATTATTTTAATTCCTCCCACAATATTCTTCCAAGCCTAATATGAGTAGCTCCTGCATTAATTGCTTCAATATAGTCATCGCTCATTCCCATTGACAAATACGGAATTTTAATTTTAAAATCATTTTCTACTCGATTTTTCAAATATGCTAAAGCTTTAAATTGCTTCAATAAATCCTCACTTGTTGAAGCTTTTTTAGACATCATCATAAACCCTATAATTTCTATATTTTTAAGCTTTATAGCCTCAGAAATAAAATCATTTATTTTATTATAGGGAACCCCATCCTTTTGCTCCTCTAAATTAATAGACACTTCAACGAAACACTTTAGTGGTGTAGTTCTATTTTTATCAATTATATTTGCTAAAACTATAGAATCTAAAGAATGTAAATAATCAATTTTATCAATAATCATCTTTGCTTTATTTCTTTGAAGATGACCAATAAAATGCCATACTATATCTTTATAATTACTTAATTCAGAATATTTATCTAAAAAGGCATCAACTCGATTTTCTCCAAAATTTTTTATTCCATTATCATATAATTCCATCATCGAATTAGTATCGACATATTTTGTTGCAGCAACAATAGTTACATTCTTAGGAATTGTTTTAATAAATTTTTTTATATCTCTTCTGACCATCATAAAAACACCTCGAAATAATTATATACTAATTTTAATTAAAAATAAATGAGGTAGCCTACACCTCATTTAATTATATATTATTTTTTACTATTTTTATAGATTAACAATGTTAATAAGAATGGATAAACAATATATCCATAGTAGTACGGATATATCAAAGCTTCTTTATGAACAGCACCAACTGCAACCAACAAAGAAATTAAACTCAATATAGTAGTACTTGACACTATAACTTTTAAAGCCTTATTTTTTAGGCAAAAGCCTATAAAATAGATTAATGGAAAAATAGCGAATAAGCTAACCCATGGATTTTCATTTATAATACTTAAAGCCGAATAGGATTTTTCACCAATTACATAAAATGGATAAGCAATAAACAAAACAATTCCTAATACTGATAAAGCAATACTTAATGTATTGTATAGGTTGAAGAAATTATTCGTTTTAGCATTATTTATATCTAGCTCTAATAAACCAACAAGTGCTTGATTTTTAGATATTGAAAGCATAACTGGTATACCAATTAAATATAAAACTACAGCTTCACCTATTCCAACAGTTAATACATTAAACCAAAAAGCACCCGGTGCAAACATATCAAATGCTAAACCAAGTTCGACTGATACAATTAAAGCATTACTAATCACAGGAAAAAGTGCTGAAATTGGTAGCTTCTTTATTTTTATCATTGGTAAAACCGCAAGTGCTGTCGCAAGTGTACCAAATAGCATATCATACCAACCTAATGGTGATGTAAGATTTGCTACAAAGCAGCCTATTATCATCGCAAATGCATATTTAGGATTAAAAGCGACTAATAGAATTAAAAGCTCCGATATTCTAAATTGAATCGGTCCATAAGAAATAGGCTGTAAAAGCCATGTTAGTGCTGCATATAAAGCAGCTAGTATTGCCGATTTAGCAATAAATTGAATTGAAATTCTTTTCATTTTTTTCTCCTTGTTTTTTATTTTTTGAAGATGGTTAGGCAAGGAACATCTTCAGCATTAATATTCTATCACAATATTATTTTAATTCAAGAAAAATGAATAAGGAACAGAAATAATCTGTTCCTTATCCATTAAATTGGGAGA
>JBJEFS010000116.1:0-2103 GCA_051874325.1 Anaeroplasma sp. | reverse complement strand
GAACATAAATCAAAATTATCGTGGCTTCCATTTGTTATTTATGGGGTAATTGTTGTTTTGATTATAACTATTGCTTATGTAGTTATCAACTTAAATAGCGAAGATGAAGATTTTGTTGAAGGTGCGGTTGTCGAAACTGGAAAATAGGAGGACTTATGAATTTACCAAATAAACTTACAATGTTTAGAATATTTTTAACTTTTGTTATTATTTTAATTTTATTATTTCCGTTCTCAGCCATGGGAATTGAAATTCCACAAATATTTGTTAATGAATCAATTGTTATTGATGTTAGATATCCAATTGCCGCTTTATTATTTGCGCTTGCTTCAATAACTGATTTTGTTGATGGATATATTGCAAGAAGTCGTAATTTAATTACTGATTTTGGGAAAATGATGGATGCGATTGCTGATAAAATTTTAGTTAATTCTGTACTTATTATTTTATGCGCTCAAGGGTTTATTCATCCAATTATTCCAGTAGTTATTATTTTAAGAGATACTATTGTTAATTCAATTAAAATGGCGGCTGGTAATGCTGGTAAGGTTGTAGCTGCAATAATGCTTGGTAAAGTAAAAACGGCTTGTTTAATGATAGGTATTGTTCTTACTTTACTTTACAACATGCCATTTGAACTTTGGAATTTAAGAATTTCTGACTTTTTACTAGTAGTAGCTGCAGTACTGTCAATTATTTCTGGTATTCAGTATTATAATCTTAACAAAGAATTTGTATTTAAAAAAGGAGAAATGTAAGCTCCTTTTTTCGTTTGTTAAAAGCATTTATGTTTTGTTATACTTTGTATATAAATAGTAATCAGTAAGTGTTTATTGGTTATTATTTTTCATAAAATTAATTATTTCTTTATCTGAAACATTTAACACTTTAATTATTTTTTTAAGGGTGGTTATTTTGGTTTTATCTTCGTGTTTTTCAATTCGTTGAAGTTGTCTCCAACTGATATCTAATATTTCGGCTAATTGTTCTTGTGTATAACCACATTTTTTTCTACATTCTTTTATCATAAGGTATATCTCCAACTAGTCATATTATGTCATATTATTTTATACTAAACCACGACATAAAATATCGTGGTGTAAATGTCAATATGAAATGTCATAAAAATTTTATTATTAAAATGTCATAGTTTTATACCTGCCGGTAGCTTTCCTTCTTTTATGAAAAAGAAGGAAAAGAAGAAACCAGCAAGTAGTATATGTCCATCTCGCCGATGGGCTTTCTTTCTTATAAGAAAGAAACAAAGAATTTTTATTACTCGTTATATTCGTTTGTTCTCGAATCACTTTCAACTATCTTATCTTTGATTCGATAAGAATTACCAGTAATTCTTATTATGTGTGAATAATGTAATAATCTATCTAATACCGCACTTGCCAATGTATTATCACTAAATACTTCTCCCCATCTAGAAAAAGGCATATTGGTTGTTACTATAGTAGATTTATTCATATATCTTCTTGCGATTAACTGAAAAAATAGATTTGAACCTTGATGGTCTACTGGTAAATATCCTATCTCATCAATTATCAATACTTTGTATTGAGCTAAATGTTGTAATTGTTTATCTAATCTATTTTCTTTTTGAGCCTTATTTAATTTTTGTATTAAATTATGACAACTTATAAAATAAACGCTTTTTCTATGCTTGGCTGCTTCTATTCCTAATGATACAGCTAAGTGTGTTTTTCCCACTCCAGAATTTCCTATAAAAACTATATTTTCATTATTTTCAATAAAACTTAGATTACTTAATTCTCTTATTTGTTTTTCATTAACTGATGGTTGAAATGAAAAATCATAGTCATCTAATGTTTTTCTAAAAGGAAAATTGGCGGCTTTTATTATACCTAAAGAAGCTCTTTCATTTTGATAATCTATTTCTTCTTTTAATAAATCATTTAAAGCGTCACTTATAGGTTTATTTTCTTTATTTGTTCGGTGTATATAGTCTGGTAGTATTTCTTTTATTCTATTTAATTGTAATATTTCTAATCTCTCGTTTAATTCTTCTATCATTTTGTATTTTCTCCTTTATCAATATATATTCCATCTAATGAGCTTAAATTTTTATTGATGTAT
>JBJEFS010000115.1:0-8872 GCA_051874325.1 Anaeroplasma sp. | reverse complement strand
TAATTATAATGACCGAAGGATGAATATTCTATCCGTTTTATTTTTGACGCTTACGAAAATAAACTAATATTTGAATTAAATTTATCGAATAAATATTGACAAAAAATTATAAAAATGATAAATTATTAACAAATGAATGCACCTATTGTGCTAATAGATGCACTTTTAAATATTGCTAAAATATCCCTTCAAACATTATTATTAATGTAATGATTGAAGGTTTTTTTATTGTTTTTAAGTCATTAGAGACAACCAACATTGTTTTAAAAACTATTAAATCTATATTTGAGTTTCCTTAACTATTTTTTTACTTAAATTAAAATATTTTACCAAGCTTATTCATCATCTCTATCTTATGCTCCATCATAGAATGAGTATAACGATTAAGTGTTATAGCTGCGTTCTTATGTCCTAAAATCTCTGAAAGAGTCTTTACATCCATTCCACATTCTAATGCTCTAGTTGCGAACGTATGACGTAATGCATGAAATCCTTTTCTTTCAATTCCAATTCTTTTTTGAAGTAATTCAAAACTTTTTTGATACGATCTAACCATAATACAATGTCCATCATCAGAAATAACATACTTTGAGTTTCTTTTTTTTTCATATTCTTTTAACAAAGATATTAATTGTTTCGGAATAGGAATTATTCTCTTTGATGATACTGTTTTTGGTGTACCAGTGATTCTACATAATTTCCCATTTTCATCTCGTCCATCATGGCATGTCTTATTGACTAATATCATTCCGTTTTTAAAATCAATATCAGACCATTCTAAAGCCAATAATTCTCCTATACGAAGTCCTGAATATAAACAAAGAACAATTCCAAAAAGTTTTGGCTTTTTACTTTTTAAAACTTCTTCTTCAATTTTCTTTTGTTCTATAAGAGTATAACAAGATATTTTCTTTTCATTAGACCTTGGTCGCTTAATTTTGTCAGCATTATATTCTTTAAATTCACCAAGTGTATATGCAAGTTTTAATGAACTTTGAATAACCGTAATTATTCCATTAACAGAGTTGGCAGCTAACCCCTTACCTGTTATGATATTCCCACTACACATCAACTCCGTAACATATCTTTGTAAAACAAATGGTGTCAGTTCTTCAAGTTCATATTCTCCCAATTTTATTTTTAAATGCTTTTCTATTATTTCATAATACCGTTCACATGTTTTTATCTTTGATGTTGGCTGTATGTAATTACGAAACCAATCATCCAACCAAATTCCATACTTCATTTTAATTCTCCTCATTTTTTTAATAATAATCTAGTCTTCTTTATAAAGAAAAAACGGGCCAAGCCCGTTTTCATAAACACACTATTTACATAATTTTTTAAATAATTTCAATTCCTTATCATCTATATAATTATCACTTGCTATTATGACAAGTCCAAAGGTACACATACACACTCTATCTTCTTCAGTAAACTTATTAATTACCTTATTCATCATTTTAATGAAATCTTTTTCAGCACCACCATTGGTTAATGCGTAGAACTCTTCATAGGTTAAATCAATTTCAAATATAGCATTAACCATTTCATATTCTTCTTCACTACACTCCATATCCATACTAACAAAATATTTCATTAAATTAATTATCAAATTAGAATTGTCTAAATCATCAAATCCATAGCTATATAGAATTTCAATCAATCTATTTAATGATTCTTTTCCGACATATACCTTTTGTTCAAATGTCATATTTAATACTTTAGCTATAATTTCATCTAATTTTTTCATGCTTCCTCCAATTAAAAAACGGGGTATCCCGTTATCTTTTATATCTTTCTCCATCATCCATTGATATTGTTGTAACTAATGATGTTAATCTAGATATAATACGCTCTGCCTTAAGAACACTCATCGGTGCTTTATCAATTGCTAGATGTAATTTTAATTCATTAGGCTGAATATTTGATGAAATAAAAACTGCTTTATTTTCCAAAACACGATAATTAATAATTGGTCCTAATACTTCATCTCTAATCCAAGGTGTCATATTCTCACTACCAAGATCATCAAGCATTAAAACATCAATTGATTTTAGCATATTGAGTAATTGTTCAAATCGAGGGGTGCCCATTGCATTCTTCAAGTCTACAACTAAATCTGGAAAATAAATTAGTAAGCAAGAAATATTATTCCTAGCAAATTCATTTGCCATACAAGCAAGAGTATAAGTTTTACCAATCGAAAATGTACCATATAGGTATAAACCCTTATGGAAAACATTATTCTTATAATCATTAATAAAATCAGAAACTGAAGCAAATATTTTTTTCCTACTTTCAGAATTTACATAATACGAAGAAAAATCAGCTTCTAATATTTTTGTAGGCAAATAAAGTGTTTTAATAAGTGATTCCTTAGAATGCTTGATTTTATCTTCTTTTTTGTATTTACATTCAGATAAATAAAATGCTTCACCATCAAATTCAGTACAACATCCTTTATTTGAATTAATACATTGATTTAGACCATTACATTTAAGACAATTCTTTTTTTCCTCATATAAAATAGAAAAATCATTAACATTATTCACATTTATATCATATTCAGGAAAGTATTTTTTTATCTCTTTTATATAATCATCGACAGCCTTAGAATCAAATGATAAATCTGTTTTTATCATAATGCATCGAACCCTCCATTATCATCAGATAAAGGTATATTACCACTAGTATCAACCTTCATTGATGTTACATATTTAATAGCATCCTTAGTAGAAAAAATATTATCTTTAATCCAAGATTCTGCAACCTTCTTAAAATAATTAACAGAAGGTAATTCTCCTGATTTATCCTTTAATACCTTTAGAATCATACAATTTAAAACTCCTTTAGGAAGCTCAATTAACGAATAAATTTCATTTATAGTATCTAAGTATTTTACAGGATAATTTGTAATTGTTTCTTCTAATAGTTGTGAAGGTGAAACATTATCAAGATAAGAAATCATATCATCATTTTTTACAATTTCGTCATTTTTTGTCTCAAGAATTGGTGCTCTCATATTACGCTTATAATTAAATAATATATTAGCTTTTTTCTTTAATAAACGATAATCATATAATCCTTTTTTGTTTATTGAATCATTAAATAAACCGACCATTTCATACTCATCAAAATTATAAACGAATGCTAAATTAATAATCTGATTAGTAAATGTTTTAGTTACACCTAATTCTAAAAAATCCTTATTTATTTCATTTAAAAATAAATCAATATTAAAACTACTATGTTTAATCTTAATATTAGGATTATTCTTTCTACCTAAAATGTATTGAAATTTTTCAAATGTCTGTTCATTATCTATTCTTGAATCATAAACTTCATCAAAAGATTTAGTTATATTAGAATATTTGGATTTTTCAATCTTTTCAATTTTAAAATGATTATAAATAAAATTGAAAGTTTCTTCTCTAATTTTAGAATATAAAAACAAACCTAAAGTAGCATCCTTAATAAAATTCTTTGCTGTTAAGGGTGGGCATAAGACATATATCAAATCATTATCTGTACCTTCATAGGTAATAAGTAGTCCTATACCTTCAAGCTTTAATCTAGCCTTTAAAAAGCTTTGTGTAGTAAGAGAATAAATATCAAATAAATCCTGATGGATTATCTCTTCACTTTTTAAATTATTTCGTTCTAAAAAAGAGCTAAAAGCTAAATATAACATTAAAGCATCACTACCAATTAAGGGTGCATAGAGTAGGGACATAACTGCAACATCATCATTTGATAGTGTAAAGCTAGAGAAAATATTAAATTTAGTTTTGCTATCTAATGCCTTTGTTGACATAATACACCATTATTTGTGTAATGAAACACCCTTAAATTCGTATTCTTTTTCAATTCCAGCATAAATTGTTTGGATAAACTTTTCAGCCTTACCTTTATTGCCAACTAAAAATTCAGCATTGATATAAAAATCTATAGATGTTTCCTTTGGATCTTGCATAATAATTTTAGCAATTACCTCCATATGAGGGATCTCAGAATATATTTCTGTATAATCATCATTTACTGAAACAATATTATGGTTTAAGTTTTCTAAAAGCTTTAGATAAACACCCTTAATTTGCTCATAAGATGCTTTATAATAATGTGTTTGTAATACTAAACCTTTCATGTTTTCGCCTGTTTCTATTACAGCCATAATTTTACACTCCTTTTATTTGTTCTATTATTTTCAACACCTGTTCTTTTGTTTCATTAAAGCTTCCCCTACTATCAATAACAAAATCTGCAAGTGCCTTTTTCATATATAAATCCATTTGGGAATGAATTTTTACTAGTGCATAATCTTCATCTATTCCTTCACGCTGCATCAATCTTTCAACTTGATTCTTTTTAGGAAGGAATACGCATATAACCTTATCACATAAATCTTCGAGCTTAGCCTCATAAAGCAAAGGGACCTCAATAAATACTAATCCATCAGGACAATTTTTTATTCTGCTTATAAGCTCATCCTTAATAATAGGATGGGTAATTTGATTTAAAACTATTTTAGCAGAAGAATTATTAAAAATAAGCTTGCCAAGCTTTTTTCTATCAAGATTCCCATCATCATCTAAAAATTCTTCACCAAAGCGATTAATAATTACATTAAATAATGGTCCTTCCTTTTGAGAAAGCTCATAGCTGATATCATCACAATTTATAACTGGATACCCCATATCAGAAATAACATGACAAACATTACTTTTTCCACTAGCAATGCCTCCTGTTATACCAATTACACGTTTCATATTTACTCACCTCTGGCAAAAAGTACAATAATATGTCGTTCTTCCATTTATTTTATCACGATTTAGTATACTTTTGCAATGAGGACATTCATTTTTTGTATGAATTAATAAATAATTTTGATAATTTCCCTTGACACCAAGGCTAGAAGTATAGCTTCTTATTGTTGTTCCCTTCATTTCAATAGCCAAAGAAAGAATTCTTTTAGATTCATTAATTATTTTGTTTATCTCATCTAAAGTGATTGTGTTAGATAAACGATGAGGATTAATATTTGCTGAATATAATACCTCATCAACATAAATATTACCTAGTCCTGCTAATATATCCTGTTCAAGCAATGATGTTTTAATAGCTATTCTCTTTTTTTGAAGCATATTATAAATCTTTAAGCTATCAATATTTTTAACTAATATTAAATCATCCCCCACATTTGCAAGTGGAGCTGTATTATATAGATTATCGTTTAATCGATAAGTCATTCTACCAAATTTTCTAACATCCTGATAGCATAACATATAATCATTTGATAAATAAAAAATAACATGGATATGCTTATCAGTTACTTCTTTCCTAGGAAGATAAAAATATTTGCCCTCCATTCTTAAATGAGAAATTATATTTCCTTCATTTAAATTAAAAATTAAAAATTTTCCTAATCTTGAAATATCAATAATTTTTTTATCAATAACATTGCATTTAAATAAATTAATATCATCTTCAATAATATTAGGATATCTTATTTCTACATTAGTAATTGTTAAATCCTTAATTTGAGTAAGAAGAACTCTTCTTACTGTTTCAACCTCTGGTAATTCTGGCATAATTAGTACCTATTATGATAAACATTACCTAAATCAAATTTATTAGCATCGTAAAAACAGTTTTCTTTATCCTGAGGATATCCTAAGGCAATTAATGCAAAAACATTCTTACCATTTGTAACATTTAATATTTTATTAGCTGCAGTAATTCTTTCCTCTAAAGGATGTATACCAATCCAACAACTACCAAATCCTTTTTGAGTTGCTCTAAGTAAAATATTTTCTACCGCAGCTGATAAATCCTGCACCATCATATGAGGTGTTGATAATTCATTAGGATTTTTAGCTATAACTGCTATGACTGTATTGCATTCAGAAAGAAGCATAGAGCCATGCGAAACATTTGATAATTCATCAATTATTCTTTTATCATCAATAATAATATATTCTCTTGACTTTTGTTTTCTTGCCGAAGGTGCAGCCTCAGCATATTTACATAAATCTAATAGATCATCATAGCTAATACGCTTTGATAAATCATATTTTCTTACACTTCTTCTTAATAATATTTCATCCATCTTATTTTACCTCATGCCAATTTGAACCAAATGAGTCATCTACCAACAATGGAACATTAAGCTCAATAGCATTTTCCATTTCCTTTCTTACAATTTCTTGGACTATATTTTCTTCTCCACATTCAACCTCTAAAACAAGCTCATCATGAACTTGTATTAATAATTTGCTTTTTAATTTATTCCTTTCAAGTTCTTTATCAACATTAATCATCGCAATTTTAATAATATCTGCAGCACTACCCTGTATTGGAGCATTCATAGCCATACGCTTAGCAAATTCTCTTTGCATATAAATTTTTGAATTTATGTCTGGGATATATCTGATCCGATTTTTCATTGTACAAACATACCCATTTTCTCTGCAAAAATCAATTGTCTTATCCATAAAATTTTTTATTTCTGGATATACCTCATAGTATTTTTTAATATATTCAGTTGCAACATTATTTGGAATACCTAAATCCTGAGCTAACCCAAAGCCTGAAATTCCATAGACTATACCAAAATTTACTGCCTTAGCTCTTCTTCTGTCCTCAGAAGTTATATTTTCTTTATCAAATACCTCTTTTGCAGTTTTAGTATGAATATCCTCATTATTTTTAAAAGCATCAATTAATCCCTTAACGTTAGCCATATGTGCTAAAACGCGTAATTCAATCTGAGAATAATCTGCAGAATATAATTTATTATTTGGATTATCAGGAATAAACATCTTTCTTATTTTATGTCCCTCAGGAGTTCTAATCGGAATATTTTGAAGATTTGGATCAATACTAGATAATCTTCCTGTTGATGTTAATGCCTGTTGGAAAATAGTATGAACCTTTTGATCTGGATAAATCATTTCCTTCATTCCAATTAAATATGTATTGTAAAGCTTTGTTTTAGCACGATATTCAATAATTAGTTTTACAATTGGATGTTCAGATTCAATTGCCTGCAATACTTCAATATCTGTTGAATAGCTGTTTCCTTTTTTCTTAGGATATCTTATTTGTAATTCATCAAATAAAACTGTACCTAATTGTTTTGGGCTTGCAATGTTAAATTCTTTTCCAGCTAATGAATGAATCTTTAGTTCTAATTCATCGATATCCTTTTTTAGTGTTTTAGATTGAGCATCTAGCTCATCAATATCAACTTTAATACCAGAGAACTCCATTTTACCTAATACCTTTGATAATGGTAACTCAATATCAGTAAGTAAAGCTAATTGATTATGCTCTTTTAATTTATCAATCGCAATATCCTTTAAGGAATATAAAGCATTGACCTTTTTAGCAATATGCTGATACAAATATTCTTTTGCTGGCATCATTTTTTTTGCGCCCTTACCATATACTTGCTCATCATAATATACATCAGAATAATTATAAAAATCAGCAATACCCTTAAACTCATCCTTAGCAATTGTAGGATTAATTATATAAGTAGCTAATAAAAGATCAAAATCGCAACCACTTAAATCAAGTCCTAATCTCCTACATAAAACATATGCTCTTTTATAATCAAAGATACTTTTATGATTATTTTCAGATAAAAATAACATAAAATCCATACTTGTAAAAATTACATCTGGTTCAATAATAAATGTACCCATACTATTTTTTAATCCAATTGCTAATAATGGATTTTTATGATAATTATAATCATACGTTTCAAAAATCAATGCTGAATTAGGCAATAATATCTCTTTAAATCTTAAAGGATTATCAACAATTTCATATAATGATTTTTCTTCAATAATTGTTGGAGCCGGCATTGTTAATTCTTTAATCAAAGATTTGAATTCCAATTCAGTATAAAATGCCATTAATTTTTCCGTATCAGGCTCATGCTTAATAGTATCATTAACATCTATTTTTATATCAAAATCACGAAGAATAGTAGCCATCTTTTTACACAAAATTGCTTGTTCGTAATTCGTTCTAATTTTTTCACCATCAGAACCTTTTATCTCATCTTTATTAGCAATTAGATTCTCTAAAGTGCCATACATTTTCAAATACTTAATTGCCTTCTTTTCACCAATACCAGGAATACCAGGAAGATTATCACTCTTATCTCCCATTAATGCCTTTAAATCAATGAATTGATTACATTTTATTTCATATCTATCATAAAATGTATCCGGATCAAAGGATTCAAGCTCAGTCATACCTTTCTTAGTTAAATGAACAGTAGTATTAGTTGATATTAATTGAAGCAAATCCTTATCTGATGAATAAATATCAACATGATATCCTAAATCTTCAGCCTTTTTAGCCATCGTACCTATAATATCATCTGCTTCATATAAAGGCTGTTCATATTGTTTAATTCTCATTATTTCCAAGAATTGCTTTATATATGCAATTTGCATTCTAAATTCATCTGGCATTGGTGCTCTTCCGGCTTTATAATCTTGCATCCACTCATGTCTAATAGTCTGTTTACCAGCATCAAAGGCTACCAATATATTATCATATTCACTTTTAATAAGATGATTAATCATTCTTGCAAAACTATAAATAGCATTAGTGTATAATCCTTTAGAGTTTGCTATAAGATCTCTTCCTGCTTGCATACCATAAAAAGCTCTATACATCAATGAATTACCATCAATCAATATTATTCTTTTCATAAACTCACATCCATTATATTTATTATTGTTTTTAGTATTTCATATTCTTTTTAAATTAACCAATAAAAACAAAAAATACTTCCTTATACAATAAATTATACCAAAAAAAAATAATATCAACAATATTTCTTTTATTGTTT
>JBJEFS010000114.1:0-33292 GCA_051874325.1 Anaeroplasma sp. | reverse complement strand
TTAGTAATAATAAAAAACGTGGTGAAATTGATTTTTTAATTGAAGAAGATGGCATAGTAATACCATTAGAAATAAAAAGTGGTAAAGATTATAAACGTCATTCAGCACTTAATAATTTGATAGAAGATTTTAATATAAAGAAAGCATATGTGTTTAACAATGATAATTTGAGTATTAAAAATGAAAGAATTTACGTTCCAATTTATATGATAATGTTCATTCAAAAAAACACTGAAGTTAGTGATGAAATTGTTATTCCTGACATCTCATCTTTGGTTTAAAAATCACATTTTCTATAATATGTTTATGATTAATAGAATTTATTATTTCGTAAATAATAATTATGCAGTTATACTGAAGAGGTCGCTCATCCGTTGAGTTTGTATTTCAGTTGAAAAATAATATTTATGATATTCAATAATACAAATTTATATAATATAAGGAGCTGTTTTAATGTGTTTGATTTGCTTGTAAGGTTATTAGTAAGCTCATTTCCTATTGTTTTAAAACATAATACCAAAAAAGAATATATACTTGAAGTATTATGGGAGACTTTTATTTATATATTTATAGTGGGGATAATAACAACCATTTCAATTTATTTTAAAAATGATCTCTTTTATTATGTTTTTATGTTTATAGCAAATATATTATTCATATTACCAAGTTGCATCAATTGGTTTTTATCAAAAGATAATATCATAAAAAGATATTCAATATTTTTTCTTATTTGTATTATTTTATGTGCAACTATATCTTTCTTTATTTTTAATATATTTAAATAAATTATTAAAATATTTGTAGTCTAATATTATAAAGAAGACTCTAGGTTTTCAATCTTTTTTATATAAGAAAAAAGCTGTAAAAGTTCTAATTTTTACTTTACAAAAATTAGGTTTTACAGCCATTTTTTATAGTGTGTTATTCGATTGAAATTGTTTTTTTAGGGTCAATAGTTTGAGTAACTTTAGCAACCTTAATAGTTAAAATACCATTATCAAATTTAGCTCTAATGTTATTTTCATCAATTAAGTCTAAATAGAAGCTCCTTCTAATTGATAAAGCTGTTCTTTCTTTAACTATATATGATTTATTCTTTTCCTCATCCTTGTTAGTTTCTTGATTAACTTCAATGACTAGGTTTCCATTATCAACGTGAATACTGATGGAATCTTTATTTATACCTGGTAATTCTGATGTGACAATATATTCATTGTCTGTTTCCTCAATGTTTGTCTTCATTTCTTTTGAAAATGCATCATTGAATAAACTATTAAAAGTATCTAGAACACTAACATTTCTTTTTTTATCATTATTTTTAATATATAACATAATTAATCCTCCTTAATATTATTATTACTTTAAAGTATTGATTTATTCAATTGTAATAGATTTCTTTTCTTTTACTTCTGGTTGTTTTGTTGTAATTGTTACAATTAATAAACCATTTTCAAATTTAGCCTTAAGAGTATCTTCTTCAATGTCTCCAAAGTTAACAGTTCTTTTTAGTTTCATACCTGTTCTCTCATGGATAAGATATTTTTTATCTTTATCAACAAATTGTTTTGCCACAATTGTTAATACTCCATCCTCAAATGTTATTTGGATATCTTCCTTTTTTACTCCTGGTAATTCAGCAGTTACTTCATAAGAGTTTGGAAGCTCTACAACATCAATTGGGAAACTCTTATAGCCTCCATCAGTATAAAACATATTATTTAATTCATTTACAAAATCATAAAAATCATTTCTCATTTTAATTTACCTTCCTTTTCTTTTTTATTGGCACTCTAATACATTGACTGCCAATTACACTTATAGTATATCACTATTTTTGGCAATGTCAACACTAGAGTGCCAATTTTTTTAATTTTTTTTTATTTTTCTTGTTTTGCGTCATTTTCTAGGTGCTGAATAGATGATTTAGCATAGTTATTCGGTTGGTTTTTTTATTTGAATGGAAAGTAGACGTTAGAATCCTATGACATATTTTTATGAAAGATTCAAGAAATATTTATCATACAAAAAAATGCTTTATTATCCATTTTAAATATGGTACAATATACGAAGAAAATTAATGAGGTAATTATTATGACTTTATTAGCTAAAAGAAGTATCGTTAAAGAAGATAAAAGTAATATTATAACTCTAGGTGCAATTGCAAAAGAGATGAAGAAGGAAGATCCAACAGTTGTAAATGCAACAATTGGGATGCTTTATGATGAAGAGGGTAAATTATTTACATTTAAAAGTGTAGATTTTGCATTATCGTCATTAACTTCAGATGAAAAGTATTCATATGCATCTACGCCAGGACCAGATAGCTATCATGAGGCTTTAAAACGATGGATATTTAAAGACCATTACGATGAATTTATGAAGGAATCAAATGTTGCAGTTATGGCTACGCCAGGAGGATCCGGAGCAATATCTAATACATTTTCGAATTATTTAAATGATAATGATAAGGTGTTAATACCTAATTATATGTGGGGAAATTATAAACAATTTGCTTATGAAAATCATGCAGATTATTTAACTTATGATTTGTTTGATGAGGAATCTAATTTTAATCTAAAGGATATAAAGAATAAGATGCTACAATTAAAGCAACAACAAGGAAGAATTGTTTTAGTTGTAAACGATCCATGCCATAATCCTACTGGTTATACAATGAAGGATAGTGAATGGAAGGAATTAATAAAAATAATTAACGAAGTATCAAGTGATTCAACTCCGGTAATCTTATTACATGATATGGCATATATTGATTATGATTATCGAGGCTTTGAGGCAACTAGGAATAACATATGTTTATATAAGAATTTAAATAAATCTGCTCTTGTAATTTTAGCATTTAGTGGCTCAAAAACATTAGCTTTATATGGATTAAGAGTAGGGGCAATGGTAGCTATATCAGCTGATAAAGAAGCTATAGAAGATTTCAAAAAAGCTAATAAATTTTCAAGTCGTGCTAAATGGAGTAATACAACTAATTTAGGTATGAATATAGTTTCCAAAATTTTCTTGAATGATGATTTAAGAAATCAATTTGAATTAGAACTAGAATATTCAAGAAAAATATTGCTAAAAAGAGCTAATACATTTATTTCTTTAGCAAATGAAAATGGCCTAAAAACATTACCATTTGTTTGTGGTTTCTTTATTACAATCCCTTGTGATAATCCTCAAAAAGTGTATGAAAAATTAGTAGAACAAAAAATTCATATTATACCAATGGATAAGGTAATAAGAGTTACTATTGCGGCAATTACATTAGATGAATGTAAAAAGCTTCCTAAATTAATTAAAGAAGCAATTGATAGTACAAAATAATTTTATAAATTACAAAATTATACATAAAATGATCTAGCAAACTAGGTCTTTTTGTGGTTTAGGAGGATTACTATGAATTTATTTGAATATTTTTATGATTTAGCTTCAGTTAAAAAAATTATTAATTCAGATAAAATTAAATTATCCGATAGCTGTGATAGCTATAATCAGATGCTAATAGCGACAGATTTCTTATTTAATAATAAAAGTTTGGTAATTGTTTTACCAAACATTTATTTAGCTCAAAAGTACTATGATGAATTATCTAATATAGTAAATGAAAATGATGTACTATTTTTTCCGGCTGATGAATTAGTCTCTGCAGAAATGGTTTCTTCAACAGGAGATTTTCTATTTGAAAGAATTCAAACAATTTATACAGCTATCTCTGGAAGCAAAAAAATTATTATTACGAATTTACATGGTGCTATTAAATATGAAATGAATCCTACAATTTGGAAGAATTCTATCTTTAAGCTAAACAAGGGATTAGTTATTGAACCTAATGAGTTATGTAATAATCTTGTTAAAATTGGATATGAAGCAACTTCAACAACTGTTAAAACAGGACAGTTTTCTAAAAGAGGCTCAATAGTAGATATTTTTCCTCTTGGCTATACTGATCCGATTAGACTAGATTTTTTTGGAGAGGAAATTGATACAATAAAGGAGTATGATATTGAATCTCAAAGATCTCATAAAATGGTAGATAATATTGTTATTTTACCTGTAATTGAATTAATATATGATGAAAATGACTTTAAAAATGCTAAAAATAAAATTTTATCTTTTATTGATAAGTTTAAATTGTCAGAAATTGAAGAAAGCATTTATAAAAAGGATATCTATTTATTATCTGAGCATAAATCATTAGATACCTTATCAAAGTATACTTATTTTTTTGATAATACTAAATCAACTATTTTAGATTTTATTGATAATAAAAAAATATATATTATTGATTCATATAAGTGTAAGGAACTATCAGAAAGATTAGTTCTTGATTTAAATGATTATTGTTCAAGAATAGGCGGGTATAGTATATCTAATATTCCTTTATTTAAACAATTTGATTTGGTAAGTGCTGATGCAGATGTCATAATAGAAGGATTAAGGGGAATAAATCTAGATACTATCAGTGTTTTTGCTAAAGATATAATTCCTTATAAGGCTAATCAAAAACAAATTCTTCAAGACATGAAGGATTTAATGCATCGGAAAAATTTAATTGTAGCTATAAAAAATGAAGAGCGATATAAACGTTTTGAAGAATTTATGGATGAAAATGGAATTAGAATTAATCCTATTGATGATTTAAGTAGAGTATCGTTTGGCTATATAAACTGTATAAGAGAAATATATCCAAGCTTTGAACTTCAAAATGAAAGCTATATTTTAATTAATGAATCTGATTTATTTGATATTGAATATAAACAAAAAAAGGCTAAATATAAATCTATATATAAAAATGCAATTAAAATTTCAAAATATGATGAATTATGTATAGGGGATTATGTTGTTCATTATGATTATGGTATTGGTAAATATTTAGGTATTCAAACCTTGAATATGAATGGGATTAAAAGAGATTTTATTTACGTTATGTATGCAAATGAATCAGCATTATATATTCCTCTAGAAAAAATATCAGATTTAATGAAATATGCTTCAAAGGACGTTGAAGGTGTCGTATTACATGAGATAGGTGGTACCTCTTGGGCTAAAACTAAGGCAAGGGTTAAGAAAAGAGTTCATGATATTTCTGATAAGCTTATTGCAATATATTCAGAAAGACAAAAGGCTAATGGTTTTGCGTTTCCTGTAGATGATGCAGATCAATTATTATTTGAGGATGATTTTGAATATGAACTAACTCCAGATCAAAAAAGAGCAGTTGAAGAAATAAAAAAGGATATGGAGTCTAAACGTCCAATGGATAGGCTTATATGTGGAGATGTTGGATATGGTAAAACAGAGGTAGCCTTAAGAGCAGCCTTTAAGGCAGTTTATGGAGGAAAGCAGGTTTGTGTTTTAACTCCAACTACTATTTTAGCAAGACAGCATTATTTGACATTTAAAAAAAGAATGGATAAATATGGAATTAGAGTTGAATTATTATCAAGATTTGTGCCTAAAAAAATTCAAACACAGGTTTTAGATGGTTTGTCAAAAGGATCTGTAGATGTTGTTGTTGGAACACATAGGGTTTTATCAAATGAAGTAAAATTTAAAGATTTGGGATTATTAATAATCGATGAGGAGCAAAGATTTGGTGTAACTCACAAGGAAAGAATAAAGGAGCTTAAGGTGAATGTGGATTGCATTACCTTGTCAGCAACACCTATTCCAAGGACACTGCAAATGTCGGTAATGGGGCTTAAGGATTTATCAATGATTGAAACACCACCTAAGAATAGATATCCAATTCAAACCTATGTCATAGAGCGTAATGATCATATTATTGCTGATGCGATTGAACGTGAAATGGCTAGAGGTGGTCAGGTATTTTATTTGTATAATTGGACAGAAAGTATTGAAGATGAGGCAGTTAAATTAAAGCAGTTAGTGCCTGATGCAAGAATATGTATTGGACATGGGAAATTATCTAAAGATCAATTAGAAAGTGTTATTTCTGATTTTATTGATAAAAAGTATGACGTTTTATTATGTACAACAATAATTGAAACAGGAATAGATATGCCTGACACTAATACATTAATTATTCATGATGCTGATAGACTTGGGTTATCTCAAATGTATCAAATAAGAGGAAGGGTTGGTAGATCAAATAAGATAGCATATGCATATTTAATGTATGAGCCTAGAAAAATTTTAACTCCTGAGGCGGAAAAAAGATTAGAAACTATAAAGGAGTTTAATGAATTAGGTAGTGGATTTAAAATTGCAATGCGTGATTTATCAATTAGAGGTGCAGGCGATTTATTAGGGGAAGAACAATCGGGTTTTGTTGAATCTGTTGGTATTGATATGTATTTAAAAATATTGGATGAAGAGATTAATAAAAACGATCCTCATAAGAATAATGAGGTTACATTTACTCCTCTTTCAAATAGAACAATTAATCAAAACTATATTGATAATGATGATATTAGAATTTCTATTCATAAAAAGATTGATGGATTAAATTCATTGAAAGAATTAGATGATTTAATTATGGAATTAACTGATCGTTTTGGTTTAGTTGATGATGATTTAAAAACCTATATGTATGAAAAACTAATGAATAGATATTGTAAAAGATTAGGTATTTATAAAATAGATACATCTGATAAGAAATTTATTAAATTTAGATTTACAAAGGAAGCGTCAAAATTACAGGATGGAAACAAATTATTCCAGTTGGCCTATAAGGTAAATTATATTATTTTAAAGTATATCGACTTTGAAATAAGTATTTCATTTAATATTATTTCTAAAAATAAACTAACGTATTTTAAAGAGATATGTGAATATTTTGATCAAATAGTTATGGAGGAAAAAAAGAATGATAAAAACTAGTTCTGTAGCTAATTTTATAAAAAAATTATTTGGTATTAATGATGATAGAAATAATTTAAGTATAGAAGAAATAATTGCCTTAGATTATTATGAGTGTATAAGCTATTTGTATAACGGAAAAGAAATGCCAATAGTATACGGATATAGAGATGGAGTTAATATATGGTTAAAAACATCTGTTGGACCAATAGAATTAGATTCAATACCACATGGTAATGGGCATTTAACCAATAATGTTTATGAATTGGAAGCTTTAATTGCTGATAATGGTTATGATGAATCTTATGTTGTGGATTTAATTAATAAAATATTAAAAGAGAAATACAATAAATAATAAAGGTCTAGCTACAAAAATGTAGCTAGATTTTTACTTTAAGAATCTAATTCTTAAATATAAAAATATTTTAAATTATCAATATTAAAAATTACTTTTAACAAAAAAAATATTTTTTTAAAAATCTATTGAAATATTTTACAATTTATTCTATAATAATAAAATGCGAATATTGGCTTTATTGCCAATAAATAAAATAAATTTATCTGCTATAAGCAGTTATTATATAAATTGTGGGTATCCAAAAATGGTTTTAAACAGCCATAGCTTAAGCTTTAAATGTTTAAATAATTTAGAAAGGGAAAGTTGTATAAAAAATTATACAAAATGGTGTCTTTATGAATTACAAAAATGTTAATTATGGTAAGAAATCTGTAAGACGTAATTATTCTAAGATACGTACTGATGTTGATTTACCAGGATTAATCGAGATTCAAACAAAATCATTTCAATGGTTTATTGAACAAGGATTAAAAGAAGTATTTGAAGATATTTCTCCAATAACTTCATTTAATCAGGATTTAAAGTTATATTTTGGTGATTATCATTTTGAGGAGCCTAAATTTAATGTTGTTGAAGCAAAATTAAGAAGAATTAATTATTCTCGTCCACTTAAGGTTGACGTATTCCTTGAAAATGCTCAAACTGGTGGTTTTGTAAAACATGAATTATTTATGGGAGATATTCCATATATGACTCCAGTTGGTACTTTTATTATCAATGGTGCTGAGCGTGTAATTATTTCACAAATTATTCGTTCTTCAGGTGTTTATTTTGATAAAGAGGTAGATAAAAAGACTGGTGATATTAAGTTCAGTGGTACTGTTATCCCAACACGTGGTGCATGGATTGAGTATGAAGCTGGTAGTAGGGATGTATGGTATGGTAAATTAGATCGTTCAAAGAAAATTCCACTTACAACTATTTTAAGAGCTTATGGTTTATCTACAAATAAACAGATTACAGATTTATTTGGTGAAAATGAACATTTAACTGCAACTTTTGAAAAAGATATAACAACAAATAGTGAAGAAGCAGCAATTGAAGTTTATTCAAAACTTCGTCAAGGTGAAAAATCTCCAGTTGAGGGTGCTAGAAGTTTAATTATTCAAAGATTATTTGATGACAATAAATATGATTTACAAAAGGTTGGTCGTTTCAAATATAATATTAAGCTTGATGTATTACAACGTGCAAAGGGATTAGCACTAGCTAAGGATGTCATTGCTGAAGAAGATATTTTTGATGATGAAACTGGCGAATTATTATTTGAAAAAGGCACAAAAATTGCAGGTGTTGGTGATGTCATTGTAGATGAAGTCTATAATCGTTTGAATGCTGCAAGAGCAGCTTATCGTGTTAAGCTTGATTTAGGTAATACTCTTTGTGAAGATCCTTATAATGAAATATTATATGTAAATGTTGTTAAGGGTGAAAAGAGTGAGGAAGTAAAAATCATTGGTAATGATCATCGTGAAACAGCACTTCACATTACAATGTCAGATATTATGGCTACAGTAAGCTACTATATGAATTTATATTCTGGTGTTGGTAATATTGATGATATTGACCATTTGGGTAATAGACGTTTAAGATTAATTGGTGAATTATTAAAGAATCAATTTAGAATTGGTTTTTCTAAGCTAAAGAAGAATATTGAGGATCGTATGTCTACTGTTGAAATTGATAAGGCTACACCTCAAGTGTTAATTAATATTAAGCCTTTAACATCATCATTAAAGGAATTCTTTGGTTCTTCACAATTATCTCAATTTATGGATCAAATTAACCCACTTGCTGAAATTACTCAGAAGAGACGTATCTCTGCATTAGGTACAGGTGGTATTGCTAGAGATCGTGCCGGTGTTGAGGTTCGTGACGTTCATAATTCACATTATGGTCGTATGTGCCCAATTGAGACACCTGAAGGTCCTTCAATCGGTTTAATTACATCTTTAGCTACATATGCTAAGGTTAATGAATATGGATTTATTGAATCACCATATTTTGTTGTTAAAACAAATGAATATGGTAATAAATATGTCTCTGAGGAGATTGTATATCTTTCTGCTGATGATGAGGAGGGTAAGGTTATTGCTGCTGCCTCAACTAAGCTTGATGATAAAGGTTGTATTATAGAAGATAAGGTTATTGGAAGACGTAATGGAGAAACAGAAATTGTTTCTAAAGAAGAAGTTGATTATATGGACGTTTCTCCAAAACAAATTGTTTCTGTTGCTGCTTCATGTGTTCCATTCCTTGAGCACGATGATGCTACACGTGCTCTAATGGGTGCAAACATGCAACGTCAAGCAGTTCCAATTATTAATCCAGAAAGTCCAATTGTTGGTACAGGTATGGAATATAGAGCTGCTAAGGATAGTGGTTCTGCGCTTATCGCAACAAATTCTGGTATTGTTGAATATGTTGATGCTAAGAAAATTATCGTTAAAGAAGACAATGGTAATATGCATCGTTATGATTTATATCAATTCCTTCGTTCAAACTCTGCGACAGCTATTATGCAAAGACCTATTGTTTCAGTAGGTGAAAGAATTGATGCTGGTGATATTATTGCCGATGGTCAATCAATGAAGAATGGTGAGCTTGCTTTAGGTAGAAATGTTAGAATTGCATTCATGACATGGGAAGGCTATAACTTTGAGGATGCCGTTATCATGTCTGAAAAAATGGTATATGATGATGTGTATACCTCTCTTCATATTGATGAATTTGAAATTGATGCTCGTGATACTAAATTAGGACCTGAGGAATTTACTTATGAGATTCCTAATGTTAAGGAAGAAAGTAAGAGAAATCTTGATGCTAATGGTATTATTATTCCAGGTAGTGAAGTAAAAGAAGGAGATATCTTAGTAGGAAAAACTACTCCAAAGGGACAAACAGATCCGACTCCAGAAGAAAAATTATTGCTTGCTATTTTTGGTGAAAAGAGCCGTGATGTACGAGATTCTTCATTACGTGTTCCTCATGGTGGGGGAGGAGTTGTTCAATCTGTTCAACATTTCTCTAAAGCTAATGGTGATGATCTAAATCCAGGAGTTAATGAAGTAGTTCGTATCTTTATCGTTCAAAAGAGAAAGATTCAAGTTGGAGATAAGATGGCAGGTCGTCATGGTAATAAAGGTGTTATTTCTAATATTTTACCAGTTGAAGATATGCCGTTTACAGCTGATGGTCAACCAATTGATATTATGCTTAATCCACAAGGTGTTCCATCTCGTATGAACATTGGTCAGGTATTAGAGTTACATTTAGGTATTGCAGCTAAGAAGCTTGGAATTAAGGTTGCAACACCAGTATTTGATGGTGCTACAATCGAGGATATTGAAGCTATTATGGCTGAAGCAGGAATGACTCCTGATGGTAAGGAAGTATTATATGATGGTAGAAGTGGTGAACCATTTGAAAACCGTGTTACAGTAGGTATTATGTATTTCGTTAAATTAAGTCACATGGTTGATGATAAGCTACATGCTCGTAATGTAGGTAAATATACATTAGTTACTCAACAACCAATGGGTGGTAAAGCTCAAAATGGTGGTCAACGTTTTGGAGAAATGGAAGTTTGGGCACTTCAAGCATATGGTGCTGCCCATACATTACGTGAAATGATGACTGTTAAATCAGATGATTTAGTGGCAAGAGATCGTACATTTGACGCTATTGTTGATGGAAAGCCTATTCCTGAATCTTCTATTCCTGAGTCATTCAGGGTATTAACTCGTGAACTTCAATCATTAGGTATTCATGTTGAATTAATTAATGAAGATGGAGAAAATGAAGTTAATAGATCTATTGTTGATTTTAAGATAAAAAATGTTGATAATAATAGAGCTATTCATAGCTTAACTAAATCAGCAGATGTAGATTCTCAAGATAATGAATAAGGGGGAGTTTAAATGAGTAAGCAATATAAATATATTAAGATTGGTTTAGCATCTCCTGAAGAAATTCTATCATGGTCTCATGGTGAGGTTTTAAAACATGAAACTATAAATTATCGTACATTAAAGCCAGAGCCTGATGGATTATTCTGTGAAAGAATATTTGGTCCTAGTAAGGATTATCAATGTGCTTGTGGTAAATCAAAAAGAAGCACAGATAAAGGCAAAATATGTGAAAAATGTGGAGTAGAGATAACTGAAGCTAAGGTTAGACGTGAGAGAATGGGTCATATTAAGCTTGCTTCTCCAGTTGTACATACTTGGTTTTTAAGAAATAGTCCATCTCCTCTTGCAACTTTATTAGATATAAAGACAAAGGATTTAGAGGAAATTGTATATCTTGCAAGCTATATTGTTGTTGATCCAGGTAAAAATACAGGTTTAACAAAGAAACAAATATTGTCAGAGCAAGATTATGCAACTTATTCTGAAAAGTATTCAGGACAATTTAAGGCTTTAACTGGTGCTGAAGCAGTTAAGGTTTTATTAAAGAATATTGATTTAGAGGAAGAAGAAAGAATTTTAAGAAGAAAGCTTAAATCTTCTTCTAAGCAACGCCGTGATAAGGTAATTAAGAGACTTGAAATAGTTGAATCTTTCTTAAGAAGTGATAATAAGCCAGAATGGATGATACTTGAGGTATTACCAGTAATTCCACCTAGCTTACGTCCAATGGTTCAATTAGAGGGTGGTCGTTTTGCGACAACTGATTTAAATGATTTATATCGTCGTATTTTAAATCGTAATAATCGTCTTAAGAAACAATATGAGCAACATGCACCACATTTAATTACTAAAAATGAAAAGCGTATGCTTCAAGAAGCAGTTGATGCTTTAATTGATAATGCAAAACGTGGTAAAAAGGCTGCTTTAGATAAAGCTCATAAGCTAAAGAGCTTATCAGATATGTTAAGAGGTAAGCAAGGTCGTTTCCGTCAAAATCTATTAGGTAAGCGTGTTGATTACTCAGGACGTTCAGTTATCGTTGTTGGTCCATCATTAAGAATGTATCAATGTGGTATTCCTAAAGAAATGGCACTTACATTATTTAAGCCATTTGTTTTAAAGGAATTAATGAAGGCTGGAAATAGTATAGCTGTAGCTAATAAAATGTGTGATAATCAAGAATCAAGCGTATGGGGATTACTTGAAGAGGTTATTCGCGAGCATCCAGTTTTATTAAACCGTGCTCCAACACTTCACCGTTTAGGTATTCAAGCATTTGAACCAGTTTTAATTGAAGGTAAGGCTATTCGCCTTCATCCACTTGTTTGTACACCATTTAATGCCGATTTTGATGGTGACCAAATGGCTGTCCATGTACCTTTATCTTTAGAAGCTCAAGCAGAAGCAAGATTATTAATGCTTGCATCTAATAATATTTTAAATCCAAAGGATGGTAAACCAGTTGTTACTCCATCTCAGGATATGATCTTAGGAAACTATTATTTAACGCTTGAAAGAGCTGGAGAACCTAATGAGGGTCATTTCTATAAGGATTATAATGAAGTATATATGGCTTATAAAAATGGAGCAATTACATTACATACTCGTATTTTTGTAGATTCTTCATATTTACCTGAAGGTAAGTTTAAGAATGCAACTCCATCAAAATACTTATTTACTACATTAGGTAAGATGATTTTTAATAATATTTTACCTCCTGAATTCCCTTATTTAAACGAACCAACTGAGGTTAATTTAACTAAGGATATACCAGCAAAGTATTTCTTAGATACTACTAGAATAGAAGAATCACGTCAGGAATTATTGAACCATTCTGAGGTTGAACCATTTAAGAAAAAATTTATTGCGAGAATTATTGCAGAAGTATTTAAGCAATTTAAGATTACTGAAACTTCTGTAATGCTTGATAGAATTAAGGATTTAGGATTTAAATATTCTACTATTGCTGGTTTAACTATCTCTATGTCTGACGTTCTAGACTATAAAGGTAAACAAACTCGTATTGAACAAGCTGATAAGAAGGTTGATGAAATCACTGCTTTCTATGAGATGGGTCTTATCACAAATAAGGAACGTAAAAAGCTTGTTGAAACAGAATGGCAGGATGCTCGTAGTGAAATTCAAAAAGGTCTATGGGATGAACTTGCTAAACAAAAGGATAATAATATTTTCATGATGGCAGATTCAGGTTCACGTGGTAATGCATCAAACTTTGCTCAGCTTGCTGGTATGCGTGGTTTGATGAGTAATACTGCTGGTGAAACAATTGAAGTTCCAGTTAAAGCTAACTTCCGTGAAGGATTGTCAGTATCTGAATTCTTTATAAGTACTCATGGTGCTCGTAAGGGTTCAACAGATACAGCATTAAAAACAGCTGAATCAGGTTATCTAACTCGTCGTTTAGTCGATGTTTCTCAAAATGTTGTTATTTCATGTGAAGATTGTGGAACTGAAAAAGGCTTCTATGTTGAGGATATTCTTGATGAGAATAGCTTAGAGAATGGTAAACCAAAGGTTGTTGTTCCTGCATGGGAGCGTTGTATCGGAAGATTCGCTGCTAAGGATGTTATTAATCCTGAAACAGGGGAAGTAATTGTATTACGTAACGAACTAATTGATGAAGCAAAAGCGCAATTAATTAAGGAAGCTAATATTGGTAGAATTTGCTTAAGAACAAATTTAACATGTGCCGCTAAAACAGGCGTATGTATGAAGTGTTATGGTCGTAACCTTGCAACAAATATGGTTGTTGAGGTTGGTGAAGCAGTTGGTGTTATTGCCGCTCAATCAATTGGTGAACCAGGTACCCAATTAACAATGCGTACATTCCATACAGGTGGTGTTGCATCTACTGCAGATATTACTCAAGGTCTTCCACGTGTTCAAGAATTATTTGAAGCTCGTAAGCCAAAGGGTAAATGTACTATATCTGAAATTGATGGTGTTGTTAAATCAATTACTAATACAAAAGCTGGTAAAGCTATTGTTATTGTTGGCGATGAAGAAAAGTCATATACTGTTGATGCCACATCAGAATTACTTGTTAAGGAAGGTTCTACTGTTAAACGAGGCGATAAGCTAATGAAGGGTTCTATTCATCCAAAAGAATTAATTAGAATTTTGGATGCAGAAGCAGTTCAAAAATATATTGTTGAAGAAGTTCAAAAGGTATATCGTGCTCAATCAGTAGAAATTTCTGATAAGCATATTGAAATTATTGTTAGACAAATGATGAAAAAAGTTGTTGTTGTTACTGAAGGTGATACAAATTTATTACCTGGTCGTGATGTATCAATTAATGAATTTAATAATGCTGTTAAGCATGTTATTAAAACTGGCGGTCAATTACCAGTTGCTAAACAATTATTATTAGGTATTACTAAGGCTGCATTGGCTGCAGATTCATTCTTATCTGCTTCATCATTCCAGGAAACAACAAGAATTTTAACTTCAGCTGCAATTCAATCTAAGAGTGACTCATTAATCGGTCTAAAAGAAAATACAATTATTGGTGGTTTAATTCCTGCAGGTACTGGTATTTTAGTAGAAGATTCATTCGAGTGTGAGTATAAGCCACAAGAAGAAAAAACTATTTATGAACAAGTAAATGAATCAGTAGAATATATTGATGATGAAGAAGAGGAAGATGAATCAAGCTATTTAGATATTATAAATGGCGAGGAAGAAGAGGATGAAAGCGACTTTGATGTGAATTTTGAAGAAGCTGACATTGATGATTTATAAGATATAATTAATGAGGCAAATTTTGCCTCATTATTATTTTCTATTTGTACAAATATTGTAATTTTACTTTTTTTCAGTTAAAATAGTATTAAATAATCACTATTATACAAGGAGATGTTTTTATGGCTCAATACGTAATCAATCAATATCGTGGTGTATATAAAAGAGCTTTAGAATTATATGAAGAAGAAAAATTTAAAGAAGCTGCTCCACTATTTGAATTGGTTGTAGCAAATGATCAAGCTAACTTTAATGCTTGTTACTATTTAGGAGATCTCCTTTATAATGGTAAAGGAACTCCAAAGAATTTAAAAAGAGCATTTCAAATGTTTATGACTGCTGCAACAAATAAAATAACAGATGCATCATATATGGTTGGATTATGTTATTTAGAAGGCTCTGGTATAAATCAAGATTCTACTCAAGCTGTTGCATGGTTTACTGAAGCTGCAAAATATGCTCATCCATTAAGTCAGTATTATTTAGGCTTAGCATATATGAAAGGTGAAGGCATTACTAAAGATATACCTAGAGCTTGTCAATGGCTAGTTCACGCTGCTAAACAGGGTGTTGTTGAAGCACAAAGAGATGCTGGTGATTGTTTTGAAACATTGGGAAATTTAAAGGGGGCAGCAACTTTATATTTGGCAGGAGCTGAAAATGGTGATGCCTATTGTCAAGAAAAAATTGCTGATTGCTATGCATATGGTCGTGGTACAAAGGAATGCTTGGAACTAGCTCTACATTATTATGAGCTTGCTGCTGAAGCAGGGAATGTAAAAGCACAGGTTAAGCTTGGACATCGTTACTCTAAAGGTGAAGGTGTTACAAGGGATATTAAAAGAGCTTTAGATTATTATAATAAAGCGGCTAATGCGAACGAACCAGAGGCACAAAATGCTCTTGCAGAATGTTATCATTTAGGTGATGGTATTGTTAAAAATGATATGCTTGCGATATCATGGTGGACAAAAGCGGCAAATTCTGGAAATGTAGATGCAATGATTCATTTGGCAGAAAATTTAACTGATCCGTCTGATGCTACAATTGAGACAGATTTGGTTACAGCAAAATATTGGTGGACAAAAGCAGCTGAAAGTGGTGATGCCTACGCTATGTTTAGATTAGGTGATTGCTTAGAAAGAGGTATTGGTGTATCTGTTATTAGCTTAGAAGATGCATTTAAGTGGTATCGTTTATCAAGTCAAAATGGTAATGAGGATGCTACTGAAACATGTAAAAGGTTTACCAAAAGTATTACAGGAAAGGTTAAACTTAAAAAGATATAGGTTAATTATATGAAATTAAAAACTAAATTAAATATTGCTTCTTATATTCTTATAATTTTATTTTTAACCGTACCTATTTTAGCAGCTATTGTAAATGATATGCTTTTTAAAATTATTCTAATTGTAATTGGTTTTGTTTTAGTATTAGTTTATTTTGTGCTTAACGCAAAAGTTAGGAAAATTGAAAAGGATGAACAAGCTTTAGAGGAGAAAGAATACCAAGAGGATTTAAAAAAAGCATATCAGATTATTAAAGAAAAAGCTTTAGATAATCAATACTTTGCGTTAATGAATTCTATTATTAATAAAGAAATTTTCGAATTAAATCAAGTTTTTGAAAAATATGATATCGAATTAGATTTTGATTGTATTCTTGAAGAAGATTTTTATGATTTAATTATGGAAAATGTTAAAAATAGAAAGCATACCTATTTTTGTTCATTAGCTTATGAGGATTATAAATGGCAATTATTGCTTGAAGAAAACTCTGAACCAATAATATTAACTAATGAATCAGATGGTGAGATAGTTAATTTAATAATTGATGATATAAAAAAGTTTTTTGACTAATTGTTTATAATTGAAGTTTATATTTTTATTAAACTTCTTTTTTTTAATAAATTTTATTTTTAAATCTATAAAAAAAAGTCAATTTCTTGACACTTATTAAAATTTAATTTATAATATAGTATAACTCAAAACACGATAAATGTTAATGGCAAAGCTAGGGAAATCTAGTGACGCAAAGCTATAGGGCCTTTAAAATGGTAGCCAGTTGTCATTTGAGTAATGACAATTATTTTTAGGAGGTTATGCTTGTGAGAGTAAGAGATTTAAGATGGTACATACTAGCCAGCGTTATCATTATAATTTCATATGCTGCAGTATCATTATGTTACTATTTTTCAATTAAAAGTGGAAAAGTAGAATCATCAATGAAAAGTATTGCTCTTGAGGTGGCTCAAAATGAAGCTGACCTTGCAAATGATAGAATAAAACAAATGTATTTGTCATTTTTAGATGATGCTGATAATTCTTTAATTGAGGATGGCATTCTTTCTTTGTGTGATCAACCTACAATGGTAAAGGGAAAATTTGATTCTGTCACAGGTGATAAAATTTTATTTCAACCATATAATGTAATGGAAGGAAATATAGATGCTTCTCAAGCTAAAAATACAAGCTACTATTTTTATTTTATGAAAAATGATGATTCAGAGTATTCTAGGAATGGTTATTTATGTGTTAGAATAGCACCTAAGGATATGTTCTCATTTATTAGTAAGGATTTTATAATCTTTGATATTGATACATCTAGAATTAGATATACAAATACAAATATTGAGTCTTTACAATTAAATAAACCAATAACTAGTATCATTGGTGATAATTATAAGGATTATATGACTGATGATATATTTAATGGTATATATTCTGTTGATGATAATGATTGTGTTATTACAGCAGTTACTTTATTTGATAATTTTTATTTTGCTACATTGATTTCTACTACTGATGCACTTTTAGGAGCTGATTGGGTAATTACACAAGCACTAATATTTTTTATAGTTGGTGTTTTAGTAATATGTGGAATGCTTGCGTTATTTATTTTAGGATGTCGTAGAGCTTCTCAGCTTCTTAGAGCGGATAGACATGCTGTTGAAGCAACTAAATCAATGGTCATTCGTATTGATCCTAATGGTAGGGTTATTTTTACAAACAAAACATTTAAAAAGATGTATGGTGTTACAAGACTTTATAGTGTTGATGAATTTTTAGATGTTAATACAGGCGAACCAATTTTAACTACAATTAAAGAAAATAAATCATTTGAATGTTCAGTTGATGTTGATGGAGATTTGCATTATTTACACTTAAGTCCATTGTACATTTCTAGATCATATTATTTAATGGGAACTGAAATTACTACTGATTATATCAGAAGAAAGCATCTAGAGATAATGAGTGGTAAAAACGAGTTTACTAATTGTGATAATGGTTTTATTTTAGCAAATCAATTTAGAACTATATTAGAAAGTAATTATGGATATAATTTGGCTTTTATTGAATATAATATTCATAAATTTAATGATATAATTCAAGTTTTTGGTAGAACCAATTTTAATCTTTTATTAAATGAAATATTATCTACTTTAACAAAAGTATATGAAAACCTAGGAATTTATCATATGACTGATTCTAAATTTATGGTAATATTTCCTAACTCAGATATAAGTAATGTCATAGAAAAAGTAAATGAAACAATTAGTGAATTCCAAAGACCATTTACAATTAAGCAAAACAATATTTATGTATCTACAAAAGTAATTATATATAATGTAAAACAAGAAGAATTTGCTGAAATAACCTTAGAGACAATTAAGAGTAAACTTGATTTGGCTTATCGTAATATTGCTAATTTATCAAGTAAGGATTATATTATCTATGATCCAGCAATGGATGGTATAATTTTAGCTGCTGATGAAATGGAAAAGGATATTGAACAAGGCTTAATTGATAAAGAATTTGAAATGTATTTACAGCCACAATTTGATATTGTATCTAATCAAATTTCAGGTTTTGAGGCTTTAATCAGATGGATGAATCCAAAATACAAGGATAAATCTCCTCAATCATTTATCGAGCTTGCTGAACAAAGAGGACATATGCTTGATATTGGTAGATTTGTTATTACGGAATCTTTCAAGCTAGCAAAGAAGCTTGAACCATATGGTACACATGTTTCAGTAAATGTATCTCCTGTTCAGCTTCTACAGGTTGGATTTGTTCAACAATTAATTGATGAATATAATAAATTAGATTTAAAACCAGGTAGTGTTGCGATTGAAATAACTGAAACATTATTAATGGAAAACTTCAATTTAGTAAATGAGAAATTGAAAATGCTGAAGGAAAGGGGCTTCCATATCCATCTTGATGATTTCTGTACAGGCTATTCATCAATGCTATATTTAAAGGATTTACCAGTTGATACTATAAAAATTGATAAAGAATTTACCAAGTTTATTGAAACCAACAAGGTTCATGAAAATATTTGTAAAACAATTTGTTCTCTAGCTAATAGCTTAGATTTAGGAATTGTTTGTGAAGGTGTTGAAACTCAAATTCAAGCTGATATGATAAAGAAGATGGGATGTAGAGTAATTCAGGGATATCTAATTGGAAAAGCAATGCCTTATGATGAAGCTGTTGTATTAATTGAGAAATATAGAAAGTAGGGTGGAGTTACAATGTTTTTAGAAATGAATGATGGTGCAGCAATACTATTAACTTTTGTGGCGCTATTTATTACAATAGGATTAGGAGCATTGTTCTTATTCCTTATTAAAAGAAATATGAATAAAGAAAAGGAAGAAAGTGAAGTTATTGTCGAAAATGCAATAACTAAAAAAGCTATGGAGGCTTCTATAAGAAGCTATATTAAAAAAGTTGATCGTTTTGGTGCAATGACTTTAATGTATGTTGACGTAGATGGCTTTGGTGATTTAAATGAAGTATTTGGTAGAGAAGCATGTGATCAAATACTTAAAGAAATGGCTACTCGTATTTTAAGAGCTTTACCATACAAAGCTTCTTTATGTAAATATGAAAATGATGAATTTTTAATTTTTATTAAAGATGAGGATAATAAATCAAGAATTGAGAGATTAGCTAATCAAATTAATGAAATTTTAAATAATCCATATCAAGTGTTAGTTGGTGAATCAATTAGATTAACGGCTTCAATTGGTGTTGCTACATATCCAGTTGCTGGAGAAACCTTTGAAGATTTATATGCTAATCTACAATTAACAACATATGTATCTAAACGTGATGGTGGTAATAAATTTACTTCATTCTATGCAACTATTAAGGAAGAAGAAACTGATAATATGATGTATTACCAGGAGGTTAAGAGAGCTATCCTTAATAAGGAATTCGTTTTATATTATCAACCAATTGTTAATTTATCTGAAAAAGTAATGAATGGTGCTGAGGCACTAATGCGTTGGAATCACCCTACTAAGGGCGTACAGGCTCCTGCTACCTTCTTGAAGGTCTTAGAACAATCTGGAGATATAAAATGGGTTGGTGAATGGGGTTTGGAATCTATGATTCGTATTCATAATACGTTCGCAGAAAAATTCCCAACTATGCCACTTAGATTTTCACTAAACTTATCAACAAAGCAATTACTAGATGTAAATTTAGCTAATAAGTTTATTGATATTATGAATAAGAATAATGCTAAACCTGAACAGTATATGTTAGAAATTTCTGATTTTATGATGGTTGAAAGAATCGCAGTTATTAAGACTAATATTTTCAAGCTTCGTGACTTTGGATTTAAAATTGCTGTTGATGGATTCGAATTAGATGGACAATCTGTTCAAAATATCCAAAGATCTCCAGTCGATGTTATTAAATTAGGAAGAGGATTCTTAAAGGATATTGAAAATAACTTTATGAAAGAAAGATTACTTCAAATATTAGTAAAATTCGCAAATGATAATAATAAAACTCTTATTTGTGAGGGTATTGAAACTGCTGAAGTAGCGAAGTATGTTAAGGAACAAGATGTATTCTTAGGTCAAGGTTATTTCTTTGCAAAGCCAATGAGTCAGGAAGCATTTGCAGAATATCTTGAAAGACATCAATATAAGGTATTACTTGACGATGTATCTGCCCTTGAAGATAATGAAGCATTGCTTCAAGCTATGGGTGAAGCTGAAGAGACTTATGAATATGTTGAGGAAGAAGAGAGCCCTGAGGACCTTCTTGCCAGAACTGTTTATGGTTCAGATGATAATAATTAAAAAAAACTAATGACAATTGCTTAAAAATGTTGACAAATATTGGATAATATTCTATAATTAGCTTGTAAAAGGCAAAGCTAAAGTAATTTAGTGACGCAAAGCTATAGGGTCCGATGATGGATAGCCAGTTGTCATTATAATGCATTATGCATTAGGATGGCAACTTTTTTGTTTAAGGAGGAGAATAAGCATGACAATGAAACGATTTGTATCTTTATTTAAAAATAATGCTTTTAAAGTAACATTATGTATATGTTTGTTCTTGTCTTCTACCATTATTATTGTTGCTATGTTACTAGGTAATGAAGCAGGATCATTTGTAATTAGAGTCCAAGATGGACAATATAAAAGATCTATTGCTATAACTGAGGATATTGAGGACACTACAAGCTATGCTAGTAAATTATCTACACCAGGTTTTACAAATTTTACTGACTATTCTCCTAAGTTTTTCTTACAGGGTGGATATGAAACAATAAATGAATATACCAAAAATGGTGGAGTATATGCTCACAAAAGTGAAGGTGGAGGTATTTCTCTATATTGTTATACATTTTATATTGTTAATACCAGTCAAGATGGTAGTTCAGTAAATGTTAATGTTTCTATGGATTATTCAAATGTTACAAATTATCTTGATGAAATAGTTAGGGTTATGACTTATTACACTAATGATCAGGGTCAAGAGGTTGCAAATATTTATCAAAAGGCTGATACTGATAAGGTTGAGTATATTCATTATAATGTTGTACCACCACAGGCCTTTTCAAATAATAGACAAGTTTATGATGATGAATCAATATATGTTGATTATCAAAGTTATGTAAAGTATTCAGTAGTATTTTGGCTTGAGGGTGATGATCCTGATTCAAATAAATATGGTAGTTTACTTTATAGTGGAACAATTAAATTTGCACTTAATCTAGAAGTTGCAATGGAAGGATAAGAAATAATTGTAAAGGGGATGAGCATCATGGGTAGTTTTAAAAGAAAATTAATATTAAGTATCTTTTCGGCTGCGTTAACTATGGTATGTCTTACCTCTACAACCTATGCCTGGTTTGCTAGAAATAGTGAAGCTTGGACGGATGAATTTGATTTTGAAATTGAAAATTATGATGGTTTACTAATATCGATAGATGGGGAAAATTATCGTTCGAGTATTGATAATGATTTATTAAAAAAAGCTATTGTAGCTAAGGCTAATAATATTAATATTTTGGAAGATTCTAAAAGTAATAATTCAGTATTAACTAATGAGTATATTAATACAGAATTTAATAAATTGCGTCTTAAGGATGTTACAACTAATAATGTTGTTGATTTTAAGACTATTGATCCATATAATGGCACAAATGGTTATTTTAATATTGTAAACGCAAATAATTATGATTATATTTCTTTCGACTTGTATTTTAGGGTAAATCCTAATAAAATTGCAGATAAGTCGTATGATTTAACATTTGTTTCAAATAAATATAATGAAACCTCTGATAGTAACGTTCCAGTATCATATATTAAAGCACCTGATACATTAGCCACTATTCAAAGTGAATTTAGTGTTGGTGATACTACATATCATTCACTTGATAAAATTGCTGTTAATTTAAAAAATGCAATGCGTATTGGTGTTGTATTTGATGAAAGTATTGAAGCAAATAAAAACTTTGAAATATATGAGCCTTATATGGGCTATGGAAGCTATGCTATTAAGAATAATACTAATGAATTATATAGTCCTAATAGTAATATAATGCTACAATACTTAAATACTTATGGAAAATATGATTTAGAGCCTTTAGATGATGTAATAATTGATGATAAATCAATTTATACAAATACTCAAAAGGATTTTGAAAATGAAGTATCTTTTGCAGTATTTAATCCAATAAGTGATACAGCATATAATGATGTTAAAATTACAGTAGCTATTTGGCTGGAAGGCTATGATTCTGATTATATATCTACTGTTGATTTAACTGATTTAAGCTTTTATTTGAGTTTTTGTAAGAAAGAGAGGGCATAAACATGAAAAGGCTTAGTAAATTATTACTTGGCTCATGTATGCTAGTAGCAACAATAATATCTTGTGTAAGCGCTACATATGCCTTCGTAATAATCAATAAAGAAGTAGAAGTAGAAGAAATGGATTTTAATCTTAAAACTGATACTGGTTTATTAATATCTTTAGATGGACAAAATTTCTATCAAGACATTACCTTAAATCAAATTAAGAATCAAATCCTTGAAAATACAGGTGTTAATTATGAAGATATCAAATATAGTGGTGTTTCCTTAGAACATGATTCAAATGGAAAAGTAGTCTATAAAAATGGTATTCCTAATATGCAAAAGGATAACTTAGTTGAAGCAACTACTATAGAAAATGATATTAGATATAATCATACATTGGTTGATGCAGCAAATAGTGATTATATTGCTTTAGATTTCTATTTTAGAATAGTTAATCAAGGTGATGTAACTACTACTCATGAACTAAAATTTAACAATCCAACAGCAATTACAGGTACGTCTACTACTGTAGAGATAATGAATTCTTTAACAACAAAAGAAGGAATTAAGAATAGTGGTGATTCCATTACAGTTAATCCAGTAGATTCCTTAAGACTTGGTGTTGTAAATCATAATGTGAATTCATTTATTGTCTATGAACCAACAATTGGCTTAGGCTCAGCCGCAATTGATGGTAAATTAGATGATAATCATAATCCACTTAAAAATGCGATGTATACATATTATAATAATTTACATCCATTTGAACCATTTACAAAAGCTGCAGCTGATGGAGAGGGCTTTAATACATTATCAACATTTACAGATAATGTATTAGGAGAATTTGTTTATGATACAAATAATGCTAAATATAATGATATTAAATTAACCATTATAATTTGGCTTGAAGGTTGGGATGCTGATTACTTTATGGGTATACCAGTATCAGCAACTAAATTTAGTATTAATCTATCATTCATAATGAATGAAAAACAGTAGGGATATTAATTATTTAGAAATAAATATTTAATATAAAAAGAATTAGTAAAGGAGGTATTCATGAAAATAGTAAAAAAGTTAATATTAAGCGTAGCCTCGTTAATATGTGTAGCTATATGCTTCGTAGTATCAACGTATGCATGGTTCGATGTTAACTCAAGAGCAGATGTATCAGGTTTTGATTTTCAAGCTATGAGTGGACTTGGTTTCTTAGTATCTGTTGATGGAGTTAATTATTCTAATGATTTAACTGCAGATCAAATGAAAATGGCGATTTTAAAGGGTTATAATAGTGAACGTTATGATATTAAGGATTCTAAGCTTGTATATGTTGCTAATGATATGGAAGTTCCTACTTCAGAAATTAATGAAGTTATGAGTCAAAAATTACTAATGATGCCTCTAACTTCTAAGGATGGCATTCATCTTCGTGATTTGTATAATGCTTCAGCATCAACATCATCAGGAAGATATATTGAGTTTAGTATTTATTTCAAAGCAACTTCTAATCAATCATCAGATGCTTTTGAATACAACATCTATCTTGCAGGTGAAGATATTGAACAAGTTGATGGAAAAATTATTAAACCAACAACAATCGCTTCGGTTGATTCAACAATGATTGAGTTAGTAGATGATATGAATACGATAAATGGGCCATATTCTGCGGGACAGAAGATTAAAGTATATTCTTCAAATGCAATGAGAATGAGTATTCAAGATACTTCTTTAGAAGAAGAAAAAGCTACAATATATGAGTTAACAAACGAATATGATTTGGGTAGCTACGCAACAGATTATAACAAGGAAACAGACGCATCAGATTTATCAGCATCTCAAAAAAATGAATTAGATACTTTATATAATGCTGATAAAAATGCAATGTTTACTTATTATAATAATTTAAGGCCTTTTGCTAAAATTGACAAATTATCATATAGTGAAAAGCCTAACACAATCAGATCTTTGATGGGTGAGGATTTACCAGTTGTTACAACTGTTAAATCTGGATCTGATGCAAAATTAGTTACTTTTAGGTTTTGGCTTGAAGGTTGGGATGCCGACTGTTTTGATGGGCTAGCTAAATCAATAAAAGTAAACTTATCATTCACATCTAAATTAGTAAGTTAATTTAGAAAAAATAATAAAATTAAGAGGAGAAAAAGAAAAATGAAATTAAGAAAAAAATTAGTTTTATCTGCACTAGCTTTAGCAGCTTGTGCAACAACAATGGTTTCAACAACATTTGCATGGTATGTTTCAAACTCTGAAGCAAGTATTGGCGCAACAGCTGGTTCAACAGCTGGTACAGAAGTATCTGGTAACTTACTAGTATCTGATGCTACAAAAACTGGATCTAAATTTACAGAACAAGCTTATGTTCAAAATTTAGCTACAGTAGCATGTCATACAGCTATACCTCTTGCTCCAGTTACAAAGGATACTGAGGCTATAAAACCATCTGAAGGTGCAACTGGTTGGCATGATGTAAATAATGACCCTGTTGCTATTGAAAATACATATAGTGAATTTGCATTCTTTGTTATGTCAACAAAGGCAACAGAAGTTAATATTACTTTTGGTGTAGAAAACAAAACAACAACTTTTAAAAATCAACTTTTATTAAATACATCAGGTGCTCCAACTGGAGTTAATTTAAATGATAGCTTTCATAAAGACGCAGTTGAAGCATTAAGAATGGAAGTATTCCAAGTATCAGCTACAGATGCAGCTACAGATGCATATACAAGTATGACTTCTTTAGGTGTATTTAAAGTTGACACATTTAAACAAACTGATTTATCTACTCCTTATGAAACAAAATCAGGTTGCGCAGTTGGTGGAAATGCACAAACATATTATACAGAAGTAATGGGTGCAGCTCCAGTAGGTGGAAGTGCAGAAGCAGCAACAGCTGAATTAATAACTAAACTTACTGTTACAGCAAATGAAGGTTCATTATTAATTTTCAGATATTGGTTAGAAGGTACAGATACAGATTGTTTTGATTCTTGTATTGCACAAAACTTTGAATTCAATTTTGGTTTATCAGCAGTAGCTTCAGCTAGTGAATAAATTTGAATTAATAAAATTTTAAACTTTCAAAAAAAGAATATTTAATTTAGATGGGAGGTGTTAACTCATGCAAAAATTATTAAAAAAAATATATTTTAGTATAATTGTTACAGTGTTGTGTTTTGCGACATTGACAGTAACTACTTATGCATGGGTTGGCATCTTTACATCTTCTAGTTTTGATAATTTTACAATTAATCTTTTTAGCAATGAATTTAGAGAGTATGGAGTAGAAATATCCCTAACAGGAGAAGAAGGAACTTTTGGTTCAACTGTAGATGAAATAGAATTAAAAAGAGAAATCTTAGAAAATTACGGAATGAGAATGGATTATATTACAACTGATCAAGCAGTTCAAAAGGCATTTAGTGAGTTGCTATTAACAACATGTAGTGTTAAACCTAATGAAGATAATTCATTTAATGATTTTCTAGATATGTATGATAATGTGACTACCAAGTATATTAAGTTTGATGTATATATATCTGCTTATAGAGCTTATGATTCTGGTAGTACATCTGAATATTTACTAGATGCATATTTAACAGGAAATTTATTTGAGGGCACTAAAAGATCCATCAATTTAATTAATGAGTTCACTTACCCATCAGATTTCATTAATAATGTTGAGGATGGAATACAAGGTGGAACAAAAATAAAAAACAATGTTTCTGTTGATTCTTCATCTTGTACTAGAATAGCTATTCAGAAATACAATGTTGTTGAAAAAGGACACCCAGAAGCTTATAATGATTATTCTATAATAAATGATTATGTTATTTATCAGCAAGGACCAAATGAACCTATATACAATCCATTAACTAATATTTATTCATTTGGTGGTATATTAGAAGAGGAATATAATTTAGCTCTTTTTCAATACAATCAAAAATTTAGTCATAAAAGAAAAAATTTACCAGATTGGGCATTGTTAAGAAATGATATTGATTTTTCTGCTAACTCATACAATCAGATTATTGATTCAACTAATCCTAATGAAAAAATTAGTACTAATGACATGATGAAGTTGACCATTTATTTTTGGTTTGAAGGTTGGGATGCTGATTGCTTTGAGGTTATTGACAATAGTCCAGTTACATTTAATTTAAATTTTACAAATAATATTAATTAATTAATAAAATGTTGTATAGTTATGGGTAGTATCATTAGCTATTTTACTACCCATAACATTTATGTTTTATTATTAAAATAGAAATAAGAAAACAAAGCTGTGTTTTTTTATTTGTGTTTTAATAAATATAATGATAAAATAATAATAAGATATTTTTTTATTTTTAAAGAAGTGAAAGGTTTGGTGGATTTAATGGAAAATACCAATGTTGAAAAAATTGAAAAAGAACCAAAAACCCCTAAACAAAAGGTCATTTTTGGTCTAAAAATAGCTGGTAATGTTTTATTTTACGTAGTTATTATTTTGTTATTTTTATTTTCTCTAATGAATATAAATTCAGGAGGAAAAGGTGGAGTTCCAAATATTTTTGGTAAAGGTTTTTTATCAGTACAGACAAATTCAATGAAACGTTCTGAAGATTTAGAAATTCTACCTGAGTGGAATGATAATAAAATTGGTGGTTTTGAAGCTGGTGACTTATTGAACATTAATATTTTTAATAAGAAAGATGTTTCTTCATTAAAGGTTGGAGATGTAATAGCATTTTATGATGATGGATTAAAAGCTATAAACTCTCATAGAATTGTTTATGTTAGCGAAGATGGAACGTTTGTATATACGCAAGGTGATATTTATGCACAAGTACCAGCACATAGATTCATTTTAAATCCACAAACTGAAGCAGATTATAGTCATAATTATATAATTGAGGCAACAAAATTTAATGTTGAAAACAATTGTGAAGGAAGATATCTTGAACAAGTAAATGTTGAGCAAATTAAAGGTGTTGTAACTAGTGTATCTAAAGGTACTGGTAAGGTATTAGACAATATTCAAAAGAATTGGTTATTCTATTTTGTTATTCCTGTATTTATATTATTAGTATTTGAAATATTTATGGTAATTAAGAATGTAATGGATTTAAAAGGTGAAAAACAAAAGGCATTACTTGCTTCTGATAAAGATGCTATGATGGCTGAGCTTGAAGCTGAAAAGGAAAAAATGCGTCAAGAATTGCTTGCTGAATTAAAAGCACAACAACTTGCAGAAATTAATGAAGCAAAATCAGATAATGATGTTCAAAAAGCAGAAGAAGCTAATGTAGAAGAACAAACTGATACAACTAATAAGGAAACGACTGCTGAAGATAAAGAATAAATGATGGGAGTGAATACTTATGAGTGGATTCGCACAATTTTATGTCCAATTTATTCAAGATTTATGGAATAATATATGTGAGTGGTTTGCTGCTCACATTGATATTATTGTTAAAATCTTTTATCGTGATTGGACTGAAGCTGGAGGATATGGTGATACATTATCTAATGCCATTGGATCTTGGAATGCTTTAGATTATATTGCATTTATATTAGTATTAATTATTAATTTAGGATTCATAGCTTTAGCTATTATATTGTTATTCCAGTTAATTAGAAGATATATTAAATTTTGTAAACGTGAAATTGATAAGGATTCACTTGTTGAAGAGGTATCATTACTTAATCAAAAGGTAGTTGAACTTATTGATGAAAAAAATAAAATTTTAGCAATGCGTGTATCACAGATTGGTGCTGGTACTCAGGGTGTTGTTGATTATGAAGGACAATCATCTAGTAAGAAAAAAGGAGATAAGGAATCTAGATTCTCTAAGCTTATTCAAGTTGATCAACAGGCTGCAGAAAATCCTAGAATAACAGTTATGAATCAGTCAGATATGTTAGATTTATCTGATTTAGTTGATAGATTCATTAATTATGCCGCATCTCAATTAAAGCTTTTCTATACAAGAGAAATTATTGCCAGATGGTTTGCAGGACTTGCAACATCTAAGGTATTAATTCTAGAAGGTATTTCAGGTACAGGTAAAACATCATTACCTTATGCTATGGGTAAGTTCTTCCAAAATGATACTTCTATTATTTCAGTTCAACCTTCATGGCGTGATCGTGCTGAATTATTAGGTTATTTGAATGAATTTACAAAGAGATTTAATGAAACAGATTTCTTAAAGAGTGTATATGCTGCTTCATATTCAGATACAATTAATTTAATTGTACTAGATGAAATGAACTTAGCTCGTATCGAGTATTATTTTGCTGAATTCTTATCAGTAATGGAAATGCCAGACCCTAATGAATGGAAGATTGATATCGTTCCAGTTAGTGATCCAACAGACCCTAAGAATTTAATTAATGGTAAAATTTTAATACCACAAAACTTATGGTTCATTGGTACAGCTAATAAAGATGATTCAACTTTCACAATTACAGATAAGGTTTATGACCGTGCTGTTGCTATTGCTATTAACAAGAAGGCTGACTTTATTGATGCTCCATATACTGAGAATGTTTCTATGACATTTGAGTATTTAGAGGATTTATTTAAACGTGTTCAATCAGGCTTCCAGTTATCTGAAATGTCAGCTAATGCGTTTAATGAATTAGATGCATTTATTCAAGATAAGTTTAAAATTGCATTTGGTAACCGTATTATGAAACAAATAAAATTATTTGTTCCAGTATATATGGCATGTGGATTCTCTGAATTTGATGGATTAGATTATATGTTAACATTTAAGATTTTAAGAAAATTTGAAATGTTAAACTTAACTTTCTTAAAGAAAGAATTAGATGAATTAATTTTATTATTGGATAAATTATTTGGTAAGGAACAATTCTTAGTATCAAAAGGTTTTCTTGCAGATTTAAAGAAGAATGCTTAATTATTAAATTAACTATAGAGGTGATCGTATGGCTAGAGGACAATTTAATAACGATGATGAGTTAACTAACTACTATGCCAAAATGTATGCTCAAATTGAAAATGAGACATTAAACGATCCATATGGTAATTATATTCTTCAAAGAGTTAAGGGTGGACAAAAAACTGTTTTTAATAAAACTCAGTCAGAAATTAGAAATTTTGATATGAGTTTTCTTGATACAATTGAATCAGTATATCCATCTATCTTAAAAATAATGAGGGATCCTAAGAAATCTATTCGTTATGAAGAAGAAATTGTTGCGGTAGAAAAAGCAAAAAAGGTTAATTCTCAAACTGTTCGACATTTATCAAGTCATACTCATTTGATAAAGGAAATAACTCAAGAAGGTGATGTTATTCCTTCTAAAGTAATGACTACTTTTGCGGAAGAAGAAATAGCTATTTATGAGAATAGATTCATTAAATCGTTAGTTAAAAGGATTGAAATGTTTCTTGAGAGACGTTATGAAGTAATGAAGGTTTCATTAGAATCTTTTGAAACTGAAAGACTTAATGTATCTAATAAATTTTTAATGTCTGGACAAGAGGTTACAATAAATTTAGATATTGCAATTAAAAATGATTTAACTACTAATGTTGAAACAACTAAGGAACAATATAATAGATTATTATATATACGTGAGATGATTCAAGGCTTAAAGGGTACTGAATTTATGCGAGCTTTAGCTAAAGCAAGAGATGTTTTACCTCCAATTATGAAGACAAATATCATTCTTCATAACCCAGATTTTAAGCTTTGTTATGGATTGTGGTTATATCTTGATAGAGTTGATGGAATATCAACAAATATAGATGTAAAAGAGAAAAGCTATCGTTATTCAAATATTTTTGATAAAGATATTAATGAATGTATGGCTTTAGCCTTAACTTCATTTATTAAAAATAGAGGTATTGATGGAATATATGCATCAAAAAAACTACCTCAGATTAAGGCACCAAAGCCTGAACAAAATGAAGAACTTGAACTAGATTTAAATCTTGATGCAGATAATAAAAAGCTTGAAGATTATACTATGAATGAATTATTACTAAGCCAAACAGCTAAGTTTTTTGAAGCTTCAATGGATGGTATGCAAAGATCTGGTAATAATTATAGTGAATCAGTTAGAGTTGTATATCGCCAAATGCTTGATATGTTAGATCAAATATATCCTAAAGCGTTCGGTGTAACTGATGAAGAGCTTGAAAGTAAGGATTTATACGAGCAATTAGAGTTTGCAAGACGTCGTATGATGATTTTTAAGGTTGTACGTCAACAAAAACAAATGAATATTGCTCGTATGGGTAAAGAAGAAAAAAGAATAGAAAAATTAATCTCTAAATTAGAGGATAAAATAAAGATTTCTGAACAAAGAGAACGTGAACGTCAAGAACGTGAGCGTGCTCGTGAAGAAGCTCGTAAACAAGCTGAAAGAGAAAAAGAAAGAGCTAAACAAGCTCGTAAGAAGCGTCTAGAAAAAGAAGCGTTAGATAAGCAAAAGGCCATTGAAAAGAGAAAGCATGAGCTTGAAAATATTAATAAAGAAGTTAATATTGAAAAGGTTAATCAGCATAACCGTATGCTAAAGCCTGCCTTAGCTAAACGTGAATATCTAAAACAAATTAAAGAAGAAGAAATGAAAAAGCTTGAAGAAGCTAATAAGACAATAATGCCAATTAGACGTAAAGATGAATATGATGATTTATCAGATGAAGAATTGGCTCAATTAATGGCTGAAAATGAGCTTTTATCTAATGAACCAACAACCATTGAGGAAAAGCCAGTAGAAACAAATAAAGAGGCTAAAAAGCCTGTTAAAAAGAAAAAGAAACCTGAAGTTAAACCAGAAGTTAATGAAGAGGCTAAACCAAAATCAAAACTTAATGAATCTACTGATATTGAGGATATGACTGCTGATGAATTAGAAGCATTACTAGCTCAAAATGGTATGTTTGGTGATGATTTAGGTGTTAATTTCTCAAGTAGTGATTTAGCTGCTACAGATGATGAAGAAGAAAAAGTAGTAGAAAAGTCTAAGAGTAGACGAGCAAAGAGTAAAAATCAATCATTAAAGGTTAAATCTAAGGTTGAAGAAGAACAACCTGAAGCTCCAATTGAAGAAGTTAATTTTGATGATTTATCAGATGAAGAGTTAGAGGCATTGATGTCTCAAAATGATATGTTTGATGACTTAGATGTAATTCCTAAGAGTGAAGAACCTAAAAAAGATAATCCTCAACTAGAAGATGTAAGCTTAGATAAGATGACAAATGAAGAGGAAGATAGTGATGAATTAGATGAAGTATCCAATCCGCAAACTGAAGATACTACAAAGGAAGATAACACTAATGATGTAAATGATATACTTAGTCAAGAGGATGATGCTTCAGATAATAACACCTCAGATGATTTAGATGACTTATCAGATGAAGATTTAGAGGCATTATTAAAGGATAATGGGTTGATCTAAAGTGAAAAAAAGAAAAAAAATAAGTAATATTATTGGTTATATAGTAAGCATATTATGCTTACTATTATGCTTATATATTACAATCGAAGTAATAAGTGCAAATACGAGTAATCGTCCACCAAGAATATTTGGTGTAAGTGTATCATATGTTCCTACTGAATCAATGGACCCTACAATAAAAGTTGGTGATTATGTATTATTTGTTCAAGCTGATTTTAATGATGTTAAGGTCGATGATATAGTAATTTATAGAGCAAATGATGGAAAGTATATTATTCATAGAATAATTGAAAAATATGATGATTATTTGATTGCAAAAGGTGATAATAATTTAATTCCAGATGATAAGGTAACTAAAGATATGGTATATGGTAAATATATTACAACTTTAAGCTTTATGAGTATTTTTTCAGGTGGCATATCTAAGAATCTTATATTCTTTATCTTAGTTGGTATTTTTATTTGTATGTTAGGTATGCAAATTTTTTCAATGTTTGTTAAAAACAAAACTGATGAAGTTAAAAAGACTAATGAAGAACAAAAAAATTTATTAAGAGAAGAATTAAAACGACAAATATTAGAAGAAGAGCTTGCAAAGCTTAGAGAAGAAAACGCAAAATTAAAAGAAAAAAAAGATAAAGATAATGAGAATAATTTGTAGAAAACTAAAATTATTAGTTTTCTATAAAAATAATATGAATGAAATTAATAAGCTTATTCGTTAATAATACTAGGGCAGATTTAGGTGTTAATCAATCTGCCTTTTTTCATTATTCTTGCTTTTTTTAAGGGATAATATCGTTTTATAGGTAAGCGTCAAAAATAAAACGGATAGAATATTCATCCTTCGGTCATTATAATTAA
>JBJEFS010000113.1:0-2144 GCA_051874325.1 Anaeroplasma sp. | reverse complement strand
TGGTATGATTTACCATAAAAAAAATAAACCATAAAATTGTTTTAGTATTGTAAGTATGATATAATCATCATATGTTGAGAAAAATTGACTAAATTTTCCAAATTTTGATAGGATTAATAAAAGGGGTGATACAATGAATTTATGTTATTCTACAGTGTTTCAGACATTAAAACCTTATGTATGTTCTAAACCTGAAGTAAAAAGTCTTATTACTGCGCTTTGGACTTCAACGTTACAAATGAAAACAATTATTAAAGATGATGAAAACTCATATAAATATCATATAAATACTGAAATACCTAACAAAATAAAAACAAAAGTAAAAGAAACTCCCATAAAGAAAATTAAAACTGGCATTTATAATTCGTTAGTTCCGATTTTAAAAAAAAACAATTTGATAGAAATTATTAAAACTATTAACGCCTTATTGAAATATGATGAAAATATTAGGGACGATGATTTCTTATGTGAAAATCCATTATATACAAAAAAAGAATTCCTAATAAAAAAAACCTGGGAATTTGAAGAATATTTATCGATAATCTTAAAATATGTTTTCACTAACGATAATGAATTGAATGGAAAATTAGTAGAAGAAAGAATTAACTTTGCCAAATCAAAAATTGACGAATTTTCTTCTATTTCAATTATTCCTTTTGGTAGTTCCATAGATTTACCAATTTTTATTGAAACTTCAAGAGATAGATTTATTAATACTTTTAAAGAAATTTATCATCATTCATATTTAAATTTACATCGAGATAATCAATTAAAAATCTTTATAGTTGACATTGTCAACAATAGATTTGATTATAAAAATATCAAAAAACTTTATAAATATTTTCTAGCAGATTATATTCTTTCTAAAAATGAAAAGTTTAAATACGAAGATCAAGAAGAACTTCAGTTAAAGTTTTATGATGCAATCAAAAAAATTCCAAATAGAGCCGGTTTCAAAGAATCTATTCTTGGAAATTTACTTCTATATACATTTTTAGAACAAGTTCTTAATGCACCTAAATTATTTAATTGCATTACTTTATCTAGCACTAATGCTAAATCAGAATCAGTACATATGTTAAATATTGATGGCAGAAAAACAAAATTAATTTTTGGAACCTCAGAAATATTGTCAGACTTAAATATCGCAATAACAAATGCTTTTAATAAAATTAAATTAATAGAATCATCATTAGATGATGAAAAAAATATTCTTATGGATTATAAACTATTAAATTCTGAATTTGATGAAGAAACAGCTAATTTAATTAAAGACATGGTTATCCCTAGTAAATCTACTATTCCAACAGAAAATGCATTTTCAATATTTATAGGATATTCATTAGAAGGTGTAGATAAATCTTTAGATGATAAGGGATATTTTTTGGAACTAGAAAAAAAACTTATTTCAGATATTGAAATATCTTCTTCATTAATTAAGAAACATATCAATGATTTAGAACTATATGGATATTCATTTTATATTTATTTTGTGCCTTTTAATAAAGCTGAATTAGATAAGCTTTCAATTGTGGAGGTATAAAATATGGAAGTAAAAATCGGAAATATTTTATATAATAACATTTCAAAGAATGAATACCTAAATGAAATATATGACAACATTCTTATTAACTATACTTACAAATTATTAAAAAAGGATATATCATTATATAAAATAATTAATATGTCCGATGCTTTAAGATTTGCAGATATATTATCTAAATCAACTTCTTCTTCCGAATCAGAGATTCACAAAAATTGGGCACAAGAAATAATATCTTTATTGAACGAAATCTACCCTGAAAATGAAAGAATAAAATATATTGCAGGCTCTGTTTATTCTAATACAGGTAATCTCCGGGGACTAGAAATAATTAACTCAAAATACAAAAGTATCGATATATTAGAAAATACTTATAACCAAGTTGATAAAGATTTTTTACAAATTAATTTTCATGATAATTCAGATAAGAAGATTTATTTTTTTAAAGAACAAAAAATAGCATTTAATTCTTTAAATCAAAGAGGTTTTAGTTACTCAGGGCCAACATCATTAGGAAAATCATTCGTTATTAAACAATATATTGTTAATAATTTAATAAACGATTCAAATGAAAATTATTGTTTAATTGTACCAACAAAAG
>JBJEFS010000112.1:0-9013 GCA_051874325.1 Anaeroplasma sp. | reverse complement strand
TTGAAGCTGTAGAGACAAGACTGTATAATATTAAGCAGGAAAAGATATCCGGTGAAAATGTGTATCAGTTCTTATTATTCTTTGATAAGCTCTATGACAGATTTACGGATATGGAGAAAAAGACATTTATGAAGAGCTTCCTCGAGGAAGTGAATATTTATGAGGCAGAACAAAAGGACGGCAGGATTTTAAGAAGTCTCAAGTTCCGTTTTCCTGTGTTTTTTAATGCTCAGGAATTATACGAACTTGATTGGGACAATGAAAGTACCGTTGAGACGGGCTTCCACGTGGGTGATTTGAGGAAAAAAACGAAGTAATTATCTGTGATAATTAAATAGACAAGTGTTTGAAAAGAAAATATTTAATATATTTTCATTTGGAAAAATTAAAGGTAATTTGGTTGAGTTTGTTTAAAATAACGATTCAATTTTAAATCATAATAATTGTCCCTAACTTTAAAAAATAGTTGATTATTTAATTTTGCAGGAGAGGACCGGAATATGCTCTCGGCGGGTCCTTATAATGGAGTTGTACTAAGCAATTGAAGATTAAACTAATAAAGAAGCGTTCCTCCAAGAGTAAGTCAAAACTAAATATAGTATGCATAGTCTCTCAATGGAGTTATGATGACATGTAGAATATTAGATGGTGAAGAAGAATAACAATTTAAAGCAAAAGCATATCAAAATGTTCAATCATTCTAGATACCTCTATACAAGAAAGTAAAGGATCTATTATTATTGAATTAAATGAAGTAGTAATATAATTCTAGTTACAATAAAAATTTATACAAAAAAAGAATTGAATTCCAAAAATGTATAATATATAATAAATATGGTGGTGCGCTAGTTTGGTGCACATAATCTAGTAGGTGCGATTCCTACCTTGTAAAGTTTAGCCAACAGCAAGTACTGAGTCCTTGGAGCCAAAGTGGTAACATTAGGTTTAAGCGTAGGATAGGGAAAATACGAGCCGTAATGCGAAAGCTGTGAAACTGTTGTAGCCTCGTTAGATATATAGAGTGGTAGCTGATACTCTCACCTAAGTAGCAAGCAGTAATATTAAATCGGAATGGCAATATTTAATAGGTGCCACCGTGGTTTTAAGGTGTGGCGAGTATGATAATGTGATTATGTGCATACCTAGGAGGTCCTATATAGGAGAAATCAAATTGGCTCACGAGAATAAAACTCCAACAAACGCTTAAATCTCTAAATTTTACAAGACCAAAGCTATATCTACTTTATGTCTACTAACAATTAGTGAAGAGCCATATGCGGTAATACTGCACGTACGGTTCTGTGAGCGGCCGGTAGATAAATACACTAAGAAAGGGTGTGAAAGTCGAGCCCGGTCTACTCGACATGTTTATGATTAAAAGAACGATATTAAAAGAAATTGAATTATCTGTTAAAAGTAGACCTATAACATTAATTACTGGAGCTAGGCAGGTAGGGAAATCAACTTTAGCCCAATTATTTATGAAGGAAGGTTTTTCCTATGTCTCATTAGATAATTCAAGAGAAAGGGAGCTTGCTAGAAAAGATCCCTCAATGTTTCTAGAACTTCATCCTTGGCCGCTAATAATAGATGAAGTTCAAAGAGCACCAGAGCTATTTGAAGCACTAGAAGAAAAAGTAAATAAAGAAAAAATGAATAATTCTAGAAATTATGGAATGTATATTATTACTGGCTCACAAATGTATAAGTTAATGGAAAAGGTAACTGAATCTATGGCTGGAAGAGTATCAATTATACATATGTTACCATTATCACGTAATGAAATATTAGGTAGAGAAGAAAAAGCATTTACATTTGATTTAAATGAAATAAATAAAAAAGCCTCATCTAATCCATTGAGCATAAAAGCTTTATTTAAGGATATAGTACATGGATATTATCCGGAACTTTATAGTAATGAATTACTTATCCCTGAAAGATATTATTCTGATTATATTGAATCATATATTGAACGAGATGTGTCTGATATGATAAATATAAAAGATAAATTTGCATTTAGAAGATTTATGGAATTATTAGGATCATTAACAGGTGAAGAACTCATATATGATAATATAGCAAAAATAATTGGGGTAGATACAAAAACAATTAAGGCATGGGTATCAATTTTAGTTGCAGGTGATATTATCTATTTATTAGAGCCTTATAATGAATATTCTATTACTAAAAGAATTGTTAAAAGACCTAAAATTTATTTTAATGATACTGGATTAGCTTCATATTTGGCAAAAATAAATTCATCAGAAACGCTTGAATCTAGTTTTTTGTCTGGTAGATTTGTTGAAACATATATAATTAATGAATTGAGAAAAAGCTATGTTAATAATGGTAAAAATCCCAATTTCTATTATTATAGAGACAATAATATGAATGAAATTGATTTAATTATTATCGAAGATGGTAAAATGTATAGAATTGAATGTAAATCAGGAATTAATTTTAATTTGAGTTCAATAAAAGGGTTTAAACAAGTTGAAAATACAAATTACAAGCTATCCTTATCAGGAATAATTTGTAATACAGATTCAATATATCCATTAACAGAAAATATCTATGTGATACCGATTGCTGGGATATAATTTGTCTATTAATGTTATATTTAGCAAAGATAGTAATAAATAATATTCTATTATTTTTTTGAAACTTTATTTTGACATAATCGGGTAACGTCCGTTGAAAGTGTATGGTATTTGTTAAAGCTTACCACCATAAAATTATAATTGTAGTTACTTTTTGGTATTTGTTTATTTTCTAGTGATTATAATGATAGAAAAATGTGATATAATTGATTAAGATAATTAAATTATAAGAATAATTAGAACGATTTTAAATACAATGGTTATAGTTATTTAACTATTATGATAATAGGTGGCAATGATGGATAAAAAAGAAATAAATAAAGAATGGTATGGAATTATGTTAATTCTATGGCTATCAATGCGTCAAGATGAATATGAATGGGAGAAAATGAAAGAGCAAGCATATTATTCAATTCCTGAGATAGAAAAATATTTTTCAAAATTATTTGGCAATGATTATAATGTCGAAGAAATTCAATGTGGCAGTCATTTTTTTAGAGCAAGGCAAGTTAAGAACCAGGATAAAAATGAATTAGGTATAAATAAAATATATTCAAAGCATTTAAAATCACTGCAGGAAGAATGTGATAAATTAAATTCTATGGATGAAAAAATTACTATAGATTTTTCGGATTTTTTATTATTAAAAGCATTCGCTGAAGATGAAGAACGTGAAAAAATTATAAAATGTATAGAACCATTATTGCAAAATGCTCAAGATGAAAAATTTTTAGGATTTAATGCAGAACAAAGTGGCCCTCCTCCTAAAGGAAGAACAAAAGCTGGACGATTAAATGATGTTGATGATACTTTTTTATATTTGGCTTATGATGAAGCAACATCAGTAGCAGAAATGAGACCTATTATTAATCAATTGTACAGTGTGGCTGAATGTGTAACTACAAAAAAACTGAAAATAGTTAATCTATTTGATGTAAGCTCTACAATTAAAGCGAATACATTGTCAAAACTTTATATTTTATCAGATAAAGTTAGTGAACCTAATACTGAACCCGATTCAAACAGTGATCGATTTTATAAAATAACTCAAATATTATCACATTTTTTGAAAGAAAAAGGATATGATGGAATTGGTTATAAAAGTGCTATGAATAAAATCGGTACTAATTTAGTTTTATTTGATCCAAATAATGTTGAATTTATAAAATCTAAGCTTATTAGAATATCGAATGTTAAAGTAGAATTTGAGGATGAAATAAATAGTGAACTATTTGACAATTGATTATATAAATAATATATTTAGGTAAATATAAGTAAGTATATATTCTTATTAGATAACATTGATTAAAGTAGTTCTTATAAATGATTAAAATAAGAATTAATAGATATAGTTTATAATTTTATGGAGGAAATTTAATGGAAAAGAAAAAAGTATTTGTAATTATGCCATTTCAAGAGGTTTTTTTTGAAGTATTTGAAATGCTAAAGTTAAAATTTGAGGATGATTTTGTTTTTAGTAATGCTGCTGATGAGGCTAATCAACAAAATATATTAAAAGATATTATTCAGCCTATTTATGAAGCTGATATTATTATTGCTGATTTAACTGGGTTAAATGCAAACGTAATGTATGAACTAGGAGTGGCCCATACATTCAACAAAAAAACTATAATTATTACACAAGATGATTTATCATCACTTCCGTTTGATCTGAAGCAATATCGAGCAAAAGATTATAATATTCATTTTAAAAAATTTGAGGAATTAATTGAGTATTTAAAAACAAATTTATATGGTGCTATAAAAGGTAATGTATCTTTTAGTAATCCGGTAAAAGATTTTGTAAACTTAGAAAAAATAGAAGATAGTTCATGGTTTATTGAAAACAATGATATTATATTAGAAGAGGAAACAAATAAAGGTTTTATTGATTATCTTGCAGATATTGATTTAGATGCAGAAAAATTAACCGAAATAATAACTAATATGGTAAATGATATTCAGGATTTGAATAATGGAGTGAATAATAGTACACAAGAAATAGAACGAGTAAAAAAAACTGGTGGGAATGGTCTTACAGCTTTTGTACGTAAAGAAACAAAAAAGATAGCAGGACATTTAGATAATTTTAGAACTAAATTAACAAATCATAACATTTCTATTGAAGGGTCATGGAGTAATATAGAAAAAAATACATTAGGCTTACTGGAAAATAAATTTGCTGCTAATGAAAATAATAGAGGAAATTTAATTCATTATTTAGCTTCTTTATATAATTTAAAAGTTCAAATAGCGAATAGTAATTTGTCAGTAGAAAGTATGAAAACTGCATTACAAAGATGTATAGGATTACAAAGCTCGATGAATCAATCAATTCGTTTTGTAATAACTGATTTATCAACGTATATAAATATTACTGAACGAATTCAAAGCTCTATAGAAAAAATACTTGATAAAAGTAAATTTATTGTTGGAACTATTGATTATAGTAGTATTTGATATTTATATATCAAGTACTAAAAATTTTTTTAGCAATTTAATATAGCAATACTAACTATTTATTTGTATTGATAAACAAATTAGTTTTATCTTTATTCATAAAATTATTTCTATCAAACTCTTTAATGTCCTTGTGTTTTATGATAAAATACTTACTGAGAAAATGGATGTGGTAAAATGTCGAAACCATTTGTAAAGTGGGCTGGTGGAAAAGAAAAAGAGCTATATATAATAACACCAAATCTTCCGACTGAGATAAAAGATTATTATGAGCCATTTGTTGGCGGTGGTGCAGTTTTCTTTTCTTTTAATGAAGTGAATATTACAGGAAAAAGGTTTATTAATGATAAATCAGATGAACTTATTTTATTATATAAATATATTTCTAATAACGATAAGGAATTTTTTTTATATTTAGAACAATTAGAACACAATTGGGTTTTATTATCAGATATTGTATATAATAATAAACAAAAATTATTGTCTTTTTATGATTCTTGGAAAAATAAATCTGTGAATAAGATAGAATTAAAAGATCAAATTACTGAGTTTATCATGTCGAAAAAAGATGATTTCAATGGTATGCTATGCTCTAAATTTAATGTACAAATTGAGGAATTTTATAGTGAAATTGTAAAAGCGTTAATGAGAAAAATTGAAAGGACAGCAAAATTAGAAGGTGAAGGAGACTTTGGGAAAGATAATATTTTAGAAAATATTGAAACTGCTTTTAAGTCTGCATTTTATACTCATTTTAGAAGATTATATAATCAAAGAGGTAGATGTGTAGAATTAAAAGAAATAATAACTGCACCAAGAGCAAGTGCAATATTTTATTTTATAAGGGAATTTTGCTATGCGTCAATGTTTAGATATAATAAAAATGGTGAATTCAATGTACCATATGGTGGAATGGCATATAATAAAAAAGATTTCTCTGCCAAGATAGAACAGATTAAAAATGAAAAATATCAAGAATATATTAAAAATACATCTATTTATAATTATGATTTTGAAACATTTGTAAAAAAGGTTAAACCTGGAGAAGGAGATTTCATTTTTTTAGACCCTCCATATGACACTGAATTTAGTGAATATGCTAAAAATTCATTCGATAAAGATGATCAAGCAAGACTTGCTAATTATTTATATAATACGAAGGCGAACTTTATGTTGGTGATTAAGTCTACACCATATATTTTGAGTTTATATGAGAATAAAGGATTTAATATTTATTCTTTTGATAAAAAATATATGGTTAATTTTCAAAATAGAAATGACAGAGATGTAAAGCATCTTATGATTACTAATTATGTAAGGAGGGAAAAATAATGTCAAGAATAAAAGAGGAGGATATTGTTATTCCTGCCTTAAAATATATAAGTGATCATCCTAATTGTACAACAGAAAATATAAAGAATTATCTAGAGAATGTAGTTAGTTTAAGTCCAGATGATGAAGAAATTCTTGCGGGAAGAAATGATACAAAATTTTCTCAAATTGTAAGAAATTTAATTTCCCACTATGATAATAATAAATTTGGTAAATATACAAATAGGACAAAAGTTGGTAGAAATTATAAATTTACAATTAATTCGGCAGGAGTTATATTTTTGAGTGAAATTTATCAGGAAGATATTCAAGATTTAATGGAAACTGATATAAATAATGAAAAAATATTAGTAGAAAATGAATACAATATACCTTCAGATTTAGATAATGCCAATAATAGAATGCCTGTTCCTGGTTCTGGTTCTTCATCAAAAAGATACAAAACTGATAATAGAATTGCAAAAACTGCCTTAGTTAAATGTAATTATCTTTGTGAATATGGTACATTAATTGGTCAAAATCATATTACTTTTGATGCAAAAAATGGTAATAAATACCTTGAAGCGCATCATCTTATCCCAATGAAAGCACAAAAAGATTTCTTGCCTAATAATCTTGACAGGATAGAAAACATTGTTGGGCTTTGTCCAATGTGTCATGCAGCTGTACATCACGGAACAAGTGAAGAAAAGACTAAGATATTAAAAGAATTATATGCATCTAGAATTAATGCTTTGAAGGAATGTAATCAAAATATTGAAATTGATTTTACTGAGCTAATGTTAAAATACTATTTATAGATTTTTATTACTAAAGTAATAACTGCAGGTGGTTTTCAAAAATTTTAGAAAACCACTTGCATTATTCTAAAAATATGCATATAATAATAAATGTCAAGGCACAAGCTTTATCTATAGTTTGTATATTGCTTTATATTTTAATATTTAATTTAGTGCACGAATTATTTATTAAGCTATTAAACAATAAATAAATTTATATATAAAATTTGGAAGCCTATAAATATCACTAGCATAAGTGAAACTATAGGCTTTTATTATGCCTTGATCGTATCGAATATATTATCAAGGAGGACAATAAAATGGAAAAGAATATTATCGATGCTATTGAAACAAAGTTGGGATATGAGTTTAAGGATAAGGCTCTTTTAGTTCAAGCCTTTACAAGAGAATCATATGCTAAAGAACAAAGAGTAAAGGGAGTAGACTGCCAATCAAATGAGCAACTTGAATATTTTGGTGATTCAGTATTAAATTATTTGGTTGTATGTGGACAGCTAGATTATTTTACAAAGGTTATGGATGGCACAGGACTTCATGTACTTTACAAAGAAGGTAAGCTATCTGAATTTAATTCACACTGGACTGATAAGGCAATGTTATCAGACTGTATTGATGCGTTAGGTTTTGCACAATATTTAATTATGAGTAAAGGCGATGTAAATCAAAAAGCTCATGAAAACAAGAGTGTAAAAGAAGATTTATTTGAATCATTAGTTGGTGCTATGTGGGTTGATTCTGATAAGGATGTTTCTAGAATTCAAAATGTAGTTTATTCAATGCTTAATATAACATTTGAAACAGCTAATGTTGAAAAAAACTATGTAAGTCAATTGATGGAGTATGCTGATAAGCATAAATACCTATTAAAAAGAGAATTAATAGAAGGAGAAGATAGCTTTAAGGTAATCTATACCATAACATTAGATGATCTACCTAAAGAAGGTAGAGAATGGGATGGTATTGGCTATGGAAAAAACATTAAACAAGCTGAATCAAATGCTGCATTTGATTTAATTACAACATTAGAAAAGTATGGTTGGTATAATGTTAAGATTATTCCAAAAATTAAATATGATCTTGCAAATTCAATTAATGTTTTACAAGAATTGAATCAAAAAGGATATATAGGTGAAGTATCATATGAAGATGAAGCTTGCTTTACTACTGAACGTAAGCCTTATTGGAGAGTTACTTGTAAGATTAACAATTACATTACTTCATTTTTTGGTACATCAGAATCCAAAAAAGAAGCAAAGAAAAGTGCTGCATTTGATGCATTAGTATTTATATATCAACATGTAAATCAATCTACAGGATATAATCCAGCAAATAAGGATTTTAGATTATTATTTGATTTAAATGAAGATAACCCAGAACTAAAGGTATTTGTCATTGACTCATTTGAAGATTTTGTTTATAAAGGGTATATTTTCCCAGATAATAAAGAAATGCAATTTTTTGCTGGAAATGATACATATACTGAAGATGGTAAATGGATTGAAATGTATAAAAATCCAAAAGAAGCATTTACCCAGTGGATGAAATATGCAGACTTAGGTTATGGAGGAGAAGCTTTAGAAGCTGAAATTAATATGTTTATCGATGATGAATATAATAAACTACCAGAAAAAGTTAAAACAAATGGGGTATCATTATTAAATGCTTTAATCGAATTAAAGAAAAAGTTTAGGGATGATTATAATAAATAAGATTTTAATTCGACATAAAAATGTGTTAAAATTGATTAAAGAAGAATAGGAGGTTTTTATGATAACAATTGAAGAAATCAAAAATGATGAATCTAAAAATCTTGAATTAAAG
>JBJEFS010000111.1:0-2185 GCA_051874325.1 Anaeroplasma sp. | reverse complement strand
TAATAATATAGGTAAAACTAAAAAAGAAATAAAGAATACATCATTTTATAATTATATATTTTATGGTGATGGAGATATAGTAATATATCAATCTCCTGATCAAGGAGAAAAGATAAAAGAGGGAGATAGTATAATGCTATATTTGGGATGATTACTCTAAAAATATTAATACTTTCTAATTTGGATATTTGAATAATCTTTTTAGCAATATCTTTATAGATGAAGTAAATATCAATTCAAGAATATAAAGAAAGAATGGCTTCTATAACTAAAGAACTAGAAGAAGTAGAAAAAGAACTACATGCTTTAGAAGAAAAGCAAATAAATTACAAAAACTTGAATGTATCATTTAAACATTTTAAGGAATTGGTAATGAAATCAGTTAGTGATAATATTATTGCTTTTGCAAAAGAGGTAATAGAAAAAATAGTTGTATTTAAAACATCAGCAAAAGAATATAAAATACAAATATATTACAAATACATAGGATGAGAAATAATTCAATAATCTCCCACTATCTCCCGGTTATCTCCCGGTTATCTCCCGGTTTGAGTATTTTATATATAATAAATAAACAGGATATTAGGCATATAAGCTTTGAATATCCTGTTTTTATTTGTTGTTGAATTTGTTTTAGTCTATTTGAAAATATCATTTAAGGTGATAAGTTTAATGTTTTGATTTGTATTAGCTAGTTCAACTACTGAAGCTGAGAACCCACTTAAAGAAAACAAGTAATAATAAATGTTTCCAGTTAGATTAATTTTCTTAGTTAAATCTTCGTATTGAGAATATGTGAACTCAGAGTTTCTAAATTTACATTCCCCTAAAATGTAATTCTTTTTTGTTATATCAATACCTAAAATGTCAATTTCTTCTGGTATTGTCACTAATTTACCTTCTGGTGTTTTGTGAGTAGTTTTACCCCACCATCTACCAAAGTTAATGAATGCTTCTGGTAAATCATTTTTTGAGGCTAAGTTATATAAATAACCAATACATACATTTTCAAATGCTTTAGAAGAAAAGTTATGCAAATCATTTTTAATCAAAGAATTCCATAAAATATTAGTTTTAGCTAATTCATATTCCCCCATATAAGGGAAGATATATTTATAGTAGAACTTAAATAAGTTATCACAAATAATATATTCACCTTTAGAATTATTGGCTTTGTTTTTAGTACTTGTAGAAATTGAGAATTCTTTCTTAATAATACCTAATTCTGTTAGGTTCTTTAAATAAACAGTAATTTTTTGACTATCAATTTTTGAATGGTCAATAATCTCGCTGAATGTATTACAACCAGCAGCAATTGCTTCAATAATTGAATTATAAACAGCTGGTTCTCTTAACTCTTGGTGGATTAAATAATCAACTTCACCAAATAAAATAGTTCCCTTAGTTAATACTCGTTTTATTATATTATCTTCTAATGATTCATCTGGATTAAATTGTTTTAAGTAATGTGGGATACCACCTAAGATAGCATAAGCTATTAATTTATCTTCATTAGAGTAATTAGGGAAGAATTTAATTGCATCACTATATTCTAAAGGTTCTAATTTATATATACCAGTTGATCTGCCATATAAAGGATTTTTATATCCTAAAATTTCATTTTCAAAAAAACTCATTGAACTACCAGAAAGAATTAACATAATATTCTTATGAATTAGATTATGGTCCCAGATACCTTGTAATATAGAAGGAATACTCTTGTCACCTTTTACCATGTATGGGAATTCATCAATAACAATAATAATTTTTTCATCAGAACATAATTCTCCTAGATAATTAAAAGCTCTTTCCCAATCAGAAAATGAATCACTGATTAAATTATTAGTGGAATACCCTAATATTTTTTTAGAGAAATTAGCTAATTGAACATTATTAGTATATTCATTACATAAATAAAAAATATGCTTTTTATCTTTACAAAATTCCTTAATTAATTCAGTTTTACCAACTCTTCTACGTCCATATAAAACAATTAATTCGGCATTTGAACTTTGATATCTTTCATTTAAAAAATTAATTTCAGTTTTTCTTCCAATAAACATAGGTTAACACTCCTTTACATAATTTAAATTAGCCTAATCACGATTATGTATTATAATTATAGAATATTTAGTTTATAAAGTCAATATATTCATATATAAATATTGTATGCAAAGGAAATAGT
>JBJEFS010000110.1:0-34813 GCA_051874325.1 Anaeroplasma sp. | reverse complement strand
ACCACTTGCCACTGAGTTATTACCATTATAAGTGTAACTTGTGCTTTTAAACCACACTAATACCGAGCAAGCATTTTTAAACTGTGTGGAATACTTAGAATCAGCATGTGATGCATAAGATTGTACTATATCATAATCAGCGTTGTCTTGATTGATATCAAAAGAAGTAATATGACTGGTAATTGCTATATTGTGCTTCAATTTTATCCTTGCTCTTGTACCACTAATATCTTGCACTATATCAGTATTTCTTGCATATAGTACTACAATAATAGTTGTTGTCCTGCTATTAGTAATAGTGTGTGTATTCCCATTATATGTTATGGTTTCTGTTGCCCCTGGTAATATCTCCAATGCATATCTTGTATCTCCATTACTATCAGTAAAAGGCAAGCAATTAACCCAATTTTGATAAGAGTACTTAGCACTATCATCTCCACTATATACATATGTATTACTACCTCTATGTATTATAGGTTTAATGACAGTTTCTATCTTGCTTTTTATCCAATCCCATATATATGTAGCTTTACGTCTATATGGTACATTAACAGACCCACTATAGTTAAATCCGTTAGTATTAGAAGTTATAAACTCCGTATTATCAGTAATAGTAGATGTTCCATCTTCCATTGCTCCTACTACATCACTTGGTGTTATAGTTAAATCGGCAGTACCATTATATTGATTAGTCTTAGTAGATGATTTAAATAGAGTTAATATTTTATTACCACTAATAGTATTATATTCTAATTCATTCCAAGTAGTAGTACCATCACCTATTTTATATCTTTTAGATGTACTATCATATCCTATTTCACCATCTAACAATATAGGATTTTCTGTTGTCCATTCAGTAGATGTCTTGGTACATACTCTACTTCTAACTTTTAATGTATTTTCAGACATAAAATCATTTATTTAAATTTTTGTACCCAAGAGAGGAATCGAACCTCTCCAAATACCATATTGGGTTGTTAATTAAAAGAAATTACCATCTAATACAAGATAATCTCCACTGGTTTGTGTAAGTTTGTTACTATTCATTGACACTATCTTGGCATCAATAACAGCACTATTTGCTATTTTATCAGTAGTAACACTTGCATCAACGATATTCTCGGTTTGTACCGCATTATCTGCAAGTTTGTCGTTAGTTACCGCATCAGCTCCAAGTTTGTTATTAGTGACGGCACCATCTACTATCTTGGCAGTAGACACTGAATTATATGCCAATTTAGTCTCTGTTACATTGGCATCCGCTATCTTTGTCGTTGTAACTTTACCAGTACCAATAGTCGTTGATAATGTCACATTATTACTGCCATTAAATGATACCGCAGTAGCACTTACATCGCCACTCAAGCTAAAACTTCGCGAGTTTTTGAGTGTAGTAGCAACAAGACTTTTTGCATTTAATGCCGTTACTACACTGTCTATTGATATATCTCCATTAGTAGGAGTAATGCCACATACTGTCTTAATATAATCAGTATTATCAATCTTATCCCAATCAGTACCATTATACACAATCCAATCACCTATTTGTAATCCATCCAATTCATCGTTGGTTGATTCATCAGGGTAAGTTGCTCCTGCTACTTTTATTATGTAATAGTCACCTTTACGATAGTCTCTACCATCTCTTGTGTCACTAACAACGACTCCTGTTGCTGCATTCCAAGTACCGATATATTCAAGTTGTCCTAATACACTATCAGGTATTACAGATAGAGATATTTTACCACTTGTTAGTTGGGCAAAATCGGAGGGACTTAATCCTTTCCACGTTGCATCTACATTAGTTAAACTCAAAGTATCTGTTGATACATCATAAGTCAAAGGTATATCCAATATTTGTACATACCCGGATTCTCCATCTTTATAACCTACAAGTTTAACTGATGTTTCAGAACTTATGCTTGCTACATTAGTAACCGATTGGTAAGGGTGTATATGGTCTCCTCGTGATACACTGGTACTCGTACCTGCACTACCACTCTCCGTTGGTGCATTAGGTATGGTGTCGTAATAAGTTACATATACCTTATCATTAAGTGTGTTAAGGTTTGCTTGTATCTTACCTAATGCCGTTTCCAATGTATCTCCGTTGGCAATCTTCGTTGTGCCTGTGGATGTGTTGGTAATGTTATAAATTGTAATGGTATCTCCCCATTTTTCTCCAAGATAAGGAAGTGATGAATAAGCTGTAGTACCATCACCAACTTTTACTTTAAAGTGATTAGTATCAATTATTTCAAGCAATAATTCACCTTTTTTACCTACCTTAGTTGCATTTGCAGTCCATTGTGCCGTTGTTTTCGCACAATGCAATAATCTTGATTTTAATGTTGTCTCCGCCATATTATTAAATTATTAAAAATTTCCATCAATTACTTCTATATCGTTCCAATCTGATGCGTTCCCTACATTAATATAGCCATCGTGGTATAGGTATAGTTTTTTATTTGTTGTGTCTACATAAAGTTTATTTTCTACACCTACGCTCGGAAACTCAATATAGGTATCGTAATATGACACAAGGTCAGTTCTTCTTGTTAATGAGTTACCGATATAATCATTATCATCAATACCTTTATCAATTATTTCTTGCATTTCTTCGGTATCACCAAGAAGTTGCTCTATAGTGCGTATTTCCGTATTTAGAGCATTTCGCTCTTCGTATATTGTTTTTATATCGTAATAATCTACGACGTCAAGACCCTCAATACCTAATGCAGATGCAGATGTAAAAGCCGAGTAATATAGCAATTTATCTTGGGTATCTTGGAGTTTTAATTTAAGTTCAGTGTATTTTCTAACTAACTCGTTTCCATTGCTTATTGTGTTCCAAGTACGTTGATAAAATCCATTTTCATTAAGTGTTAATGTAAACGATACATCTACATTTTCTTCTGTTGGTTGACTATTTACATCAATAACTTGCTTATATCCGGCGGATATATAATGGTCTACCAATTGTGCATCGGTAGTGTCAACTATATCATATGCATCTATTCCTATTTGACAAGCTAATACCATTATTCAAATCCTCCAATAAATTTATTATTAACTGATGGTGTATTTGTAACAAATAATTGTGGTTCTTTTTGTTTTTCTTCACACACCCACAAATATACATATCCATCTTCATTTATGGAATAGTATCGCCCTAAATAATTCGATATATCGTCATTTAATTTAATTCTAAGCATTCTAAAACGTAAATAAGTATAATCCGTTATAGGGGTAATTATCCTCTTTCGAATCGTAAATCTATAAGCATTTACTACACTTTTTAGCACTGCTACTCTACCATACATTGACCCTCTATTAATACTTAATATACCACTTGGGTAGTTATAATAATCGTTATTAAACGAATTATAAGCTCCTATATATCCTTGTGTAACCATTCTATCAAGGTAATTTTGAGTATTACAATACTCAATATCCGGTACATTAGTACTGAAATTTAACTCCTTGTTGTTAGGGTTGTAAATCTCTATTGTCGCTCCGTAATACTCTTTGTTAACCGGCATATTAATACGGCTTATATTATACTTATCTGTGTTAATAAGTATCTTACTTCCGGTCAAATCAAAGTTAAAGAAAGAATAACTATATGACTTAGTAGTATTACTGCTTTGATCCAAGTAAAGAATATTACTTGATGTTACATAATTGCTTATGTTATCGTCATTTATTTCAAAAGCCGGTAAGAATGTGTATGCTCTTGTGGCGAAGAGGGAGCCGTCATCGTATACTCTAAATAGTGATTGTTCTGCTTTTTCCCAACTTTGACTCGCCCAAAAACGTAATCCATTTTTTGCACCAAGACCACTTATACCTGCTTTAATATCTCCATCTTCGTTTTTCATACCGATAACATTAGTAAGCACTAAACCTCCTATAATCTCGGTATATGATTTTATAGCATTATTTAATAAAATAAGCGAATCCTGTTCTTCTTGCGTTGCATTCCAGCCTATATAGGTAATACCTTTTGCTAATTTTACTCCTAATATTGTTGCATTTGAATTTTCAATATTTAAAGTAATGTCAACTAAATCATTAAAATCTGTTGGAGTACTAAAATTTATATATTTAGGTGTATCTTCTGATATTTCGATATTACCACTATATAATAGCACTCCATCGGTATATGATTCAATAAATACTTCTATATTTGTTGCACTACCATCATTTATAATAGTCCTTTCAATAGAAAACAAATATTCTGTTTCTGGTTCTAAATTACTTATTGTGGTAAAAGTAATTGAATTATCAAAGTTATTTACTAAGCCATTTTTTATTAAGTTTGTTGTTGCATTGCTATTTTGAGATAATTGCTTAAACAAGTCTTCAAAACTAACATACTCACCTTTAAATATAGTCTTAGCATTGATTAACATTTCAAAATCACCATCTTCATTTTTTTGGAATTGAATATAGTTATCTTCTTTTGTTCTATTGCCGAAATACATAGCACCATAAGAGTATATTTCAGGATAACCTTGTACATTGTTTCCATTTTCGTCAATATAATCTTGGTGATAAACTATTCCGGTAATATCTTTGTTGCTTAAAGAATAACTATCAATTCCACTATATGCTATAAATGATGGAGAATTAAAATCAACTGTCGAAATTACTATTGCTGATTGGCGGTCTGTATCTGTAGAATTACCTAATTGGACTATAATATCATTAGCAGTAGGAATATCTGAATTGGCATCACAATCACTTATAGATAAACAAATATAATCTTCGCCTACTTCAACTACTTTTCTCCAATAATATTTTGTGCTAAAACCAATTCTTTGGCATCGTGCTAAATCATTAACTTTAAATTGGTTAATAACAGAACCATCTTTTGTGTCAAAGTAACATTTATAATACCCATTATCAACGTCTTCTTCGACATTAATACATTCCATATTAGCCGGAGAAATAATTAAAATACCATTTTGTGATGTTATTTGTTTTATTATTAACTCTTTACTTTTTAAGGTATTTCGAACTACTACATTATCTATATCTAATGTATATTCTCCATCAATTTCTTTAATACCAAATCCCTTTAAATTCTCTTCATAATTTTTAGATTCAATAGTATTAGAAATGTTTTTATCTGAATTAATACTGCCCTCAATATCAACATCTTTTTTAAACGTCATATTATTAGGCATTGTTTCGTCTTGAAATTTTCTTAGAAATGTATTATTAAATTCTTCGCTAAGTCCGGCAATATATGGGTTAACTTCTTTGAGTACATTGTTCGTTATTTGTTGTGTTATACCTGCATACTCTTTGCCTAATTCACTAACTATACTTATAGTTATTTTAGGCAATAATTCCTTATTGTTATATTCTTTTTTAAATGAGTTTACATAATAGGAGTATTTGACATTGTCATACATAAAATCAATAAGCACATTTTCATTTAGTCTATTTGCGTATTGTTCATTTTCTTTTAAATATATTCTACTAAAATCAATATCAAAATTCCATTTATCTGAATTATTTTCTTGCATATAATTCAGTATTTGTATTCTTAATTTTTCTTCAGCATCATATATATATTGTTCCGGCATTTCAATATTATACAAAACAAAAGTATCTCCTATTTTAGGAACTATTCCTCTAACAGAATCCGGAAAAGTGTCTGTAAATGTTTCAGCATCCTTTTTTAATATTAACCATATAGAATTCAACTGACTATCTTGTTGACTAACTATAAAATTATTAAAATCTCCATTAGTCTTGTCGTTATAATCTCCGGAAACCAAAGTATTGTCAGTTTCCGAAACAGTCATAATTGGGTTTATTACATCTTCATATGTTGGGTTATTAATATTTTCTTTTGTTTTAACCATAATATCAAAATTGCAAGCAGAACAATCCCCACTTGTCATTGCAACTTTCATATTGTCTCCGAAGATTTTATGGTTAAATAAATTAAAACCATTAGTACCATCAAATATAGGTATTCTTATATAAAAATAAGGATGTAAATAATTTCCCTCTTCGTCTACATCATTGTTGTCATTGTCATCAAAAGCCACTTCTAAAATACTTCCAAATAATTCCCCGTTAGTATTAGTAATATCTTTTATACTTGGGTATATATCTTCAAATTGTTGTATATGTTCATTTTGATTTACAATGCTCCATAATGTATCGAATGTATAAAAACTACCATCTTCATTTAAATGGGTGTTATTTAGTGCGTTATAAAACTTTTCCTTTCCCCAAGTATTTCTATATATTGGTGGCATCAAATATTCAGATATAGGTATTTTATCTACTAATTCTTGGTAAAATCCCTCTCCATCCCAAGAAGAATTGGGAGTTCCATTTATTGATATACCTAAATCATCTAAATTTACAGACCTACCATTCATATACCACCCATCAGATACATTACTCGTAGCACTATAAACCATATTTAAATTTGATATTTCTACATCACAATTATATCTTTGTTGTAATTCAGCATAAACAGGCTTTTTTTTGCCTATGCCGAACCAATTATATTTAACAGCATCTCCCAATTGTAGATTATTACTTATGTTTTTATTTAATAATAACCTAAAAATTAGTTTAAATACATAAGATAATACATCTTCATTGCTGTCGTTTATAATAAAACAAGTTAATGTTATGTTTATATTTCTTTCAGTATCAAAAACGTACCCGGAGGGGTTATATCCCTGTGTGCCAATAATAAACCATTTTTTTACATAATTAATAGTTTCACTTTCAGAATTTACATTAGTAGATAATACATAATTATTTCTACCTGGCAAACTATACACTCTTGAGTCTTTAAAATGGTATTCTGCCATTATATATGATGCTATTTCTTCCGGTGTATAATACCAATTTGGAGTAGTTACGGAATCTTCAAGACTTATAGAACCAATACTAAAATGCTCTGTAATGCTTAAATCAAAATTAATATCTATATACACTCCGGAATAAGGTGATTCAAAGTATATGTCTTTTTTAAACCAATCACTTGTTTGATTCAATAAAGATAAATTTTCACTTATAGAACCACTCCACCTTGAATAATCAATATTAATTGGGTATTTTACAGAATATTTTACCTCATTATTTAAAGGCATATTCTTGTCAAATTTTTTCATATCTACAATAGAAAGCATACTTTTAGTAAGTAACGTATTTGTAGATAATGGGGAGACATCTATAATACCTTTCTGTGAGTTATTTGGGTAATATTCAGGAATGTTCCTATCACTTCCATAACCACTACAACGAGTTATTTTTCTAAAATTAGCGTTAGTTTTATTAATGCTCAATAATGACTTGTCATAACCATATTCTAAAACAACATCGTCTAAATAATCAGAATAGTCACTAACGATAATATTTTTACCCTCATAATAATAAGGTACATCCCATAATTCATATATTTGTTGTAGTGCTTCTGCAATATATACATCCTCTAATTCAACATCTTTTACTTCTGTAATGTTATCTATATTAGGGTTTACAACAACCTTGTAATCTAAACTACTTTTAGTCAAAGAATTATTGATTAAATCGGCAAACTCTATAAGATTACACCTAAGAGTAATTTTTGTTTTATCACTTTTATCTACGTCATATAAATATACATTTTCTAATATAAATCTTTCGCTATAAAAAACTACCTCGTGTTCATACATTAAAGATTTATTATTTTTTTTTGAAGATGGGATTGTACGGACAAAGTATTTTTCTTCGTTATAAATAACATATATATCTTTATTTTCCCAATCTTTATCTAAACACCTATAATAACTAAAAGTAGCACTTATTTTAGATGTTGGAGACATTCTTTGTGCTTCATAAGAATAAGTTGTCAAAGAGACTTGCTCGTCTCCTTGTTGGTTTGGAAACGGCAAGTCATTAGTACCATCTACATATTCATATATTTTTAAATCTTGAGCCATAATTATTCAACATTATTTTTAGAGACATTATTTAATACGTTTTCTTTTTCTTTTGTTCTTCTTATTTTTTCGTCAGGTTTTGATATTGTATTAGTCTCTATACCTGTTTCTTCCGATATTAATCCGGCATTCTTTAATGATATAAGCATATTATTATATTCCGTTTCACTAAATGGTCTCCATACCTTGAAATTACCTTTTATGTGCATATTATTGAATTCTGTTATTGCGTTTGGATTAATACCTTTATTTACCAATTCTATAGACAAACCATATTTGAACAATCTAACCATTTTGTCAGCCACATTTTGCCAATCAATAACTTCTTGTGATGCTAATTCAATATCTAATGATTGTGTTAATTGTATTGCTATGCCGGAAATATCTCCACTTGTTTTAACGTCTTGTGGTAATATAAATGTAGTAGATGAACATAATTGTATTGCTTTTAGCATTTCAGTTAGTGTGTTTATTGTACCATCCGGTGTTGGTGGTGTCAAAAATTTCGCATCTCCACTTCCGTCTAAACTGCTATCTTGCAGAACAATGCTACCGGCAATTTTTTTTGCATTATTGTTAAATTGACCTTTAACATATAAAATGCCCCAACCCCAACGTTTTTCTACTACAATAAACACATTGTATAATTCTTCAAAACTTTCTATTAAAGATTGTACTGAATCCCAAGCCACTTTACCTCTTTTAGTTACTAATGGAGATTCTTTAAATCCGTGTTTAATTGGCTCGTGGTATCTCCAAGTTTTTTCGTTTTTATCATTAAACCCATCAAATGTAATTCTATACATATTGGTGTCATCGTAGTTGTCAATAGTTAAAATACCATATTCATCTTTGTATACTACACTATCTAACAACCTATCTCCATTATTATCATTATGTGGACAAATTATGTATTCAGGGTATTTTAAAATTCTACTTTTAATTTCACCATTGTAATTAAAATAATACAACAAACCTACATCACCAACTGATTTTTGCGTATCTACCATTTTGTATTTCATACCATCTTGGTTTCTATCTTCCCAATATTGTTTAAAAACAATAAAATTGTTTTGATTAGTTTCAGATGGGTTAAGGTCATTAAGTGTAAACTGCATTTTATTAGCAGCCAGGTGCATTGTTTGTTTATTCTTTATTATTTTTTGAATTGCAAATGGGGTTCTACAAGTCTTTATTTCAAGGTATTGTCCATTGCTTAATTTTTGGTGTATAGAGGGAATGTTTTCATCAAATATTATCTTATGAGAATTAGGGTCTAATTCTTTCAGGTAATCGCTTTGTGTCAACTCCGTTTCATCTACAGTATTTAATTCTACCTTATATTGCTTATTAGGATCAACAGTTCTATAATTCCCATCGCCACTCCAAGTGTTAGACCCTCTTGTAAATGGTTTTTTAGACATTAATTTATCAACGTCTAATAATAACTCTGTAATAATCTCTTGCTTACTCTTAATCATCGTTGTTATCTTTTAGGTTGTATTTTAATATTGCGTCTTCTTTTGACATTGGCATTGATGCTACTTCTCTTCCGCAATAAGGGCAAATAGCATCGTATTTTTGGTTGACTATAACATTGGATTGGCTTGATTCATCTGTTACATTAAATTGGCTATTTAATTTAACACGCAAATCCGCCTGTATTTTTAAAGCGTCTTTAGTTTCAATAAAACCCTCTTTCATCGCTTCTTGCGTTTCTTTTATGAGCTTAATCATTTCCGCTTTGTTTTCCTCAAAAGACAAATCCTCTTTTTTCTTTTTCTTTTTATTATCATACAACTCTTGGTATATGTAATTTTTCAAAAATTGCATTGCATCAGTATTCATATACTGACTACAATATTCTTCGTTATAATCAAGGTCTTTACCAAATAAACATTTATAAGCAACTTTAGGTTCTTCAATGTCTTTTGTTAGTATTATAAAACTTATATCTCTAATTGTGACGGAATACCCTTTATGTGCACAATACGAAATGCAATCTGTTAGTTTTTTAATTGTTAAGCCCATATACTATCATCATATATATTGTTTACATACTCTTCTTCTTGTTTTGTACTAAAAGCATTATTGACAGAAGTCATTATTAATTCCTCACCATAGCAATATTTTAGCACAGGATAAAAACGCATAGATATTGGGTCTGTTAAGTCCATTGACCTATTTTTACCTAAGTTTTGGTTCATTTCTTTTTTACCAAATAATGCTTTTTTACCATTAGGCATTTCTCTAAATGCTATAACCATACACTCTTCCACAAACTCATTAGCTACTGTTATTCGTTCCGATAAATTTAAATGTGTATAAATAGTATTTGCTACTTTTTCGCTCATAGATAAATATCTTCTTTTTATAGCATTAACTAAACGCATAAAACATTCCGCTTTTAAATTGTAACACATTCGAGAATACATACCTATCGGAGTACTATATGATGTGTATGCTATTGCTTCCGGAATATAATCTTTAATATAAATACCTCTAATAGCATCAAATATAATCCTGTTGTTAGGTATATTATATTGCACCGCCAAATTTAGTAAAAAATTTGCATTATCTACAGGCTTTGTCCTGTTTTTTATTAATATATCTATTATGTGAAACCCATTCCATACTAACGCTATGAAATTGTCAGTACCGGTATCTGCCAAGTCTGCCGTAATCCACATATCTCCATTGACTTGAGGGTCATTTTCAAACACAGTCATAGCATCATAACTTGTTATCATAGCATTTAAATTCTCATCCGGTGATACATTCCAATTACCCTCCAATAATTGTTGTGCATTCCTACCTCCCATTACTGCTACCGAACCAATATATGAACTATTATGACTTAAAGAAGCTTTATTTTCGGACATCTTGCCTAAATAAAACGTGAATGACTTTATAATGTCTTTGTATGTTGCATTTCCATTTCTTCCGTTAATTTTAGCTAAAGTCCTATCTATAGTTATTTTACATTGTTCATAAACTTCTTCTTTGGTATCTCCCCATATTACATCTTCGACTCTTTCTCCATTAAGGTAAAAATACCTTACTACACCCTCTCTTTCAGGATTTATAAAACCATCAATACCTATATACCAATCTAAAAACTTTCTTAGCCAATGGTTTTTATCCGGGTTGGTAGTCATACGTACTTTACCTGTCCAATTAGCCGTTCCACGATTACGGGTATAAATAGCCGTAAAACACTCCCAAGTAAAACCTGTTCCCTCATCAAAATAAATAAAGTCATATTGCCTACCCTTAAAACGTTGTAATACTTTATCTCTTGATTGGTCTGCAACGTGAGTAATGTCTACTTTAGCACCACTATCTTTAAATGTTACCCTTGGTTCTCCACTTTCTACAACATCTATATCTTCATTATATATGCTTTTAAAAGTATCTATTATACCACCTGATGCTCTCGCATCACCAAGGTTGTTACGTAAAAACAATGCTCTAAATCTACTATCTTGTGATGGTTCAGCTATTGACAATACGGCAGCAAAAGTATTATGAGTTACTGTTAATCCGTTTGTTATATATAAATGATTTGGATGAGACACTCTTATACACTGCATCTCATCCATCCCTAAATAATCTATAGAAACTATTTTTAATTTTTTAATTTGTTCAGGTTTATATTTAAGCCTATCCTTGCATTCTTTGTATGTAAAATATTTTTGTGGGTCTTTTATTTTCGACAATAGAACATAACTACCATTTGGAGCATTGTATATTCTTGCGCTACCACCAAGCGACTTTATAATTATTTGTAAATCTTCAAGTATTTTTTTGTTTTTAATACGAGTCTTAACTCTTGGTCTTTGAGTATCAATAACCGATGCAAAGTCAAATACTGCTTTTATAAAATCTACTCTATATTTAAAACAATTATAAATATATTCTTCCGGTATATATTTTCCCTCTTTGTTTTCTAATTGTAATAAATTATGAGTCTTAAAATACTCGTTAATTGTATTGTCTTGGATTTGTATATAATATCCCCAATGTCTACTATATACTAATTTGAAAGTAATCTTATGTCGTGATAACTCTGTAATTATATTACTATTTTTCGTATATATAACCACCTTGCCATTTGTTAGACAACCACAAAATAATATTAAAGCAAAAATATAAGGCGGAATAAGTACTTTTTTTTTATTAAATTTTACCGAAGTAACAAAAGGTATTCTGTAAATATCTTTGTTCTTACTTATTTCCTTTAATGTTAGTATTTGGTAGTCTTTTTTTTTTACATCATACACTTTCCATAAATGGTTTGCACTACATTCAACCTGGCTTCCATCATTTAGAGTAATTCTATAACACCTTTTTGCACCTTGTGGAAATATTGCTTCAACTATTTGTTCTCCACCCTCAGTATCGCAAATAACATCTCCTACCTTTAGGCTTCCCATAGTAACATAACCATTAGGTGTTAATATTTTGGCATTTAATGGTTGAGCTTTTCCGCAATTTCTTGTGATTATATAGCCGTCAGTAATAAATAAATGTTCGTCTCCGGACACATTAATACACTGGCATTCTTTATTTCCTGTTATAATACATTTTTTTATTTTTATTCTATCGTCAGACTTACAAGGTATGAATGGTTGTACATTATGAGTTAATAATTCTATATCCTTTAGAATTATATTTAAATGGAAAATTGCATCTTTAGTTTTATCTGCTTTTGGATTATAATGACTTACATAACATTTACCTCCTAAAGAATAAACTAATTCTTTTATTGTATTAATAAATTCTTGGTTTATGGAATTTATAGAATAAAAAGATTTGTTATATTGGGTTGTGTATATCTTACCTACTGTATCAAATATGCCCTGTAATATGCTTACACGAACATTTTTAGGTGCATACATATAATAACTTGGTATTGTTTTTTTACCATCGTAAATGCCAAATTTAATTAAATACTTTTTAAGTTTTAAATCATTAAAAATACATTTTATTTTTTTACTGTCATTAGTTTCGTATTTAAAATATGGGTATTTTGCAGTAAGTGTTGATATTAATTTATTATCAAAAGAATAAAAATATGGTAATTTTGAGTCTTTGTTTATGACACCTTTTGATAAGAAAACTCCCAATAAATACGGGTCTATACCTCTTAAATAATTTTCATCATCATAACCACAATGTGGAGTTATTGTTGGAATAGAATATTGGGTATTATTATTTTCATTATAATAATCTAATATTTCTTCCGTTGTTATATCTAAGATATTATTTTCATTATCATACACTTTCCACCTATGGTCTAAAGAAGATTCTACTGTTCTTCCATCTTCCAGAATGAATTTGGCACAGGTAAGAACTCCTTTTTTTACTATTACATTTACTGTTTGTGTTCCTCCGTCTGCATCGCACACAATGTCACCAACTTGAATGTTTCTCATTGCTTTAAAGCCGGATGGGGTTAAGACTTTTGCGTCTAAAGGAAGACTATTTAATACTCCTCCACCTACACAAAAATCAACATTTGTTCTAACAAATTTTTCTTGAAATCCCTCTTGTGGGGTTATTGTATTTTTTTTCATATTGTATTTTATTTTAATTTAATTTATGCAAATATATGTTTATTATAAACTTTTAATAACTATATTATAATAAATCAAGGGCGATTCGCCCTAATTGTAGGTATGTAATCAATACGTATTATTGCACTATTATTTATTTTTGTGTTATTAATTTTAATAAAACTTTTTAATATGGGACTTCAAAAACAAAATCTCTACAAAAAAATTGTAGAAAAACTTACCTCTAAAGGTGAAAAACTCAACTTATCAGAGAGAAGTATAAATGAACAGTTAGAAACACTAATTGGCTTGTTTGGTAATGACACTATTACTGAGGATGAATTTATCGAAAAAACAATTTCTATTTTTAAAACCGCAGATAATAATGTTAGAAATGACGTTTCTGTTGGTATTAAAAAATACGAAGAAGAGAAAAAGGATAAACCAACTCCTACTGGTAGTAATACAGAAAGCGAAGAAATCAAAAGCCTTATGAAGAGATTGGCTAAATTAGAGGAAGAAAACTCTAAAAATGCTAATGCTAAATTAGTTATCCAAAAACAAGGAGATATTAAAAATTACTTAAAAACAAAAGGTCTTGATAATGAACAATGGATAGACTTAATGTTGAGTCAAATTAATGTCACCCCTGAAACGGATTCTAATACAAAAGGCGAAGAACTTCTTGGCATATATAATAAAATGACTTCCGAGGATGTAAAAGTCAATATTACTCCAAGAAAAAGTAGTGGTGGCAACGAAGATTCTCAATTGGAGAGTATACTAAAAGAAGCAGGTAGTTTAGTTAAAAATTCAATTTAATTTTATCATTTATGTTTGAGAATTTAGTAGGTGCAAATAGAGGTACAACTCTCATCCATAGAGAGAGTTCTGTGGGTGGTTCTAAAGCCGTATTTGTAGGCTTAAAAGGTATCAAAAATGAATTAGTATTCTACCCTTTTGGTGGACAAATTAAAAATCCGTTCAAAGGAGCAGCTAAAATGTTTGCCGGTGATTTGGTAGAATATCGTACTAATAGTGATGGTTTAAAACCGGAAATTTATATTTTAAAAACTTATTTAGTACATAGTGTTTCCGACACAACTCTTAACCTTGTAAAAGATGGTTATAAACACACTCCTTTTGTTGGAGATATTATAGGTGCTGCTCCGGACACTATAGGTGGTGCAATGGACAATAAAGGTACTATTACAAGCATTAAAGTTACTAAAATTGATAGTGTAGATGTTTGGCAATGTACATTGGATAGCGCAATAACTGCATCACAAGGAGATGTTTTGGTAGAAGCCAACAGTGATGGTGAAATGGTAGTTAAAAACATTAATGGTGTTTTCGATTCTGACGTTGATTTTGTTTATGCTCCTGCAACTGGAGATGAAGATTTTGACGGAGCAAGATACCATTTCGTTCCTGCAATGGGTGGTACTATGTATATTAATAGAATGTCTTCTTTGCCAAAATGTGTTTTAGCAAAGAATGAATCTAAAGTTAATGGTTGGTTTACTGTTTAAATAAAAGGAGGTTATTAATATGGCAAAGTTTGATAATAGTTATTATGCTAAAATATGGCAATCTAAAGAGGGAGGAAGAATTGTTAGTGATATTTTAAAAAATTCTGATTTAGTTAAAATTCGCAATTCTTACTATGCAGATAGATTCCGTATTGACAACCAAGTATGCCCAACTGATGCTAAAGGTGAAGCAACTTTCGTTTCTCGTATGCGTGACATAGAGAGAGGTTCGCTTATGGATATGCGTGCGCCATTGTCAGATACCACTCCTGCAGATAAAAAAGGCTTGGAATATTACTCTGACACAATTCCGGAATTTTCCGCAAGAGGATTCAAGGAAACTGCAAGTGAACGATTATATAAAGAGGATTTGTTTGACCAATTTGGCGATGCTGCTTTGATTGCTGCTTATGCAACTGATGAAATTCAACGTATGATAGACTCTGCACAACAAACTATGTCTTACCAAGGTGCAATGTTGATTTCAACAGGTAGAATTCTTTATGACCAAGGTGTAGGTATTCAAGGGTCAGTTATTAAGGCTAAAATACCTACTGAAAACTTCATTAATGCAGGTGAAAAAATTTGGTCTGCTTCGGATTGTGAAATCCTTTCTCAAATGATTACAATTCAAGATAAATTTAAAAATAAATGGGGTCTTGATTTGAATATGACTTGGGAAATTGAAAAGAAACAATTTGACGAAGTATTTGTTAAAAACGCACAAGTTATTGAATGGGTTCGTTATATTAATACAATTAATAATAACACTTCTCTTCCAGATACATTTACTCCTACAACTGAAATGGTAGCAAAAGCTTTGAGTAAATACCCTGGTCTTGACCCAATTGTGATTTGTGACGAGCAATCTTATGATTATGTGAATGGTCTTGTTAAGGGTTGGAAATCAGGTATTGCAGTATATAGACCGGCAGGTTATGTTGGTTATATTCGTAAGGCATCTTTGCTTGATGAAAAAGTCTTTGGTCGTTATTCAAACAAAGTAAATACATACAATTTCACTAAAGTTCTTAATGGTATTGCTACTATTATGAATAGTGAAATAGCCAATGGTAACTTCAAAGAATGGCACACTGACCTTATTATGAAAGCTATTCCTACCCTTGATGAATTCTTGTACCACGTTGTTGTAGATACTACAACTGCAAACGAGTAATATATGGAAGATAGTTTTGATATAATAAAATATATTTGTGGTTTAACGGATTACAATATTAGCGAATCCGTTGCCACAACTATAGCTATAAAAAGGAATGTTATTGGTTTGACATCTATAACCGAGTTAACACCTAAAGATAATGATTTACTTTTGGCTGATGTACTTTTTTCGTTGTTATTAAAACCTAAAAAAACGGCTTCTATCACTGTTAGTCACGGAGATTTCTCTAAAAGTATTGGAAGTGAAGAGATGCAATCATTAGGTAATTTAATTAATTACGCTAAAATGCTATACGCTAAATGGGGAGAAGAACTTCCGGAAATTGCCGGAATGGAAACTGGTACTTTAATGTGGTTAGATATGTAATATGAAAAATATAGAAGAATACCCTTATTTTGGAGAAATATATAGAACAGAGGTAGATATGAGTAAGTTACCAAGTGAGCAACAAGAGGTAAAAACTTTAATATACTCTACCAAGTGCGATATAATGTTTTATAAAACTATCACAGAAGATTCTGTGGCAATGTATAAGGTATATTTACCAATTAAAAGAGGTGAAATTATTTTTCGCATTGGGGATATATTCTCCGGTAATATGATGGGTGTTCTTATTAGTGGTCGTATTACATCGTTGAGTTTCTCTCAATTAGGAGGATGTTGTGTTAGAATATTAAGTAACTATATTAATAACGAGTATGAGTAAAAAAAATGAATCTACTCTTACTTTTAAAAGTAAGCTATTGTTATATAAAAGTTTAGCCGCTGATGGGAAAAGACTTATCGAAGAAGCCTATAACAATAGAGGATTCCAAAATAGGTCTTATAACTTACACGATAGTTACATAAGTTTTGTTATTGATAATGGCAAAGTAATTGATAGTACAATAAGATATATCACTCCTGAATTAAGCAGAGGAGAATATCAGCCTTATAATTGGAAAGGAAGAGAGATGGCTCAGCATTTTATAAATACCATAAAAGGTATATCTACATATAATACAGGCATACATTTAATTGTAGCTGCTACAATGCCTTATGCTTACCCATTACAACATTTGTATAATAAAGCGGTAATAGCAATAGACTCGTCAGTAAATACTATTGCAGTAAAATATAATGGTTCTTGGGATGATTTTAGTTTATATGTACCAAAGGGAAAATAAAACGTTTTAATTATGGATAATTCTAAAAAACAAATATCATCAATAGAAGATTTTTTATATGAGTTAACATATAAACAAGTCAGTAATAATGTACATATTTCTAATTTCCCCACGTCAATAACCGATAAGGTTAATGATATGGTGGTAATAAGCATACCTGGTAATATTACTGATTATGGAGCAATGGCGAGAGGTTATGTTTATGTAATGTTATATGCAAAACCACTAAACAAACAAATTAAAAATACCAAAGCTCTCAAAGAGTTAGAAAGTAAATTAGATTTAGCTATAGAAAACAATAAAAATCAAAACTATCAATTAGTAAAGTATAAAACTTACCAAGATTATGACAATGCTATAAAATGGCATTTTAATATTGTTGAATTAATTATTAATATTTTTTAAAACTATAATATTATGGCAGTAAATGTTTTAGATGCAAATAGACGAGTTTTTACAAACTTAAAATCAATAATCTTCACGCCTTGGATTGATGAGACAACATTAGGTACAGATTCTTACGATTTGGTAAATATTGTTGGAGACACATCTACTGTTGAGCAAGAAGATAACGATGTCAATGCCATTGAACACGAGTTTAGTTCAGAACCACTTTATGAAACTGTTACTTTGGGAAAGAAGACTTTCACCACTGAATGTATCGACTTTCAAAATGATGTTCTGGGTAAATTAATGGGTTGGGAAGTTGATGAATCCGGAAATGCCTGGGCGCCGATTGTATATAAAGATTTGTTTTGCAAAATAGAATTGCAGTTTAATAGTTCTGATGATATCGTTGTTTTGCCAAAGGTAAAAATGAATTCTAAGGCTATGTTAAGTTCTATGAAAACAGATGTTTCAAGAGGTAGTATCTCCGGTACTTGTTATTCTGCTTATGTTAAAGTTGGAGATGTAGAACACGAAACTGATGAAGCTGTCGTTTCTCAAGCAAGTGCGACCACATATACTGTTTCTGCTACATCAACGAAAGAATAATAATTTTTAGTGTTTGTATAATATTGGGGATAGGGATTTTAATCCCCTATCCCTTTTTTTATATATTAAAAAATCAATAATATGGGACAAAATATAATTAAGGCTGAATTAAGTTCAGGGAATAAAAATAAAATTAACAAAAGTAATATTCCGGTATCAGATGATGCTATGGCTAAGTTAGCTCAAATAATGACCAATACACCAAGTATAATTAAATTTGCCGGAACGGAATGGGAATTAAAGGCATTAAAGCCCGGAGTACAATGGAAAATAGCACAAATTGCTTGTAGTATTGTACATAAAGAAAATGCCACTATGGGAGATATATTTAAGGATTTAGCTAATAATATACCGGAAGTGGCAAAGATAATTACATTGGCATTGTTGAATGACAAAGGGAAAATAGAGAATAAAGAAGTATTTGATTCCGTATATGATATAGTATTATGGGAGGGTAACATAAAGGATTATGCGACTATATTATATGAAATATTAAATTTACAAGATGTAAGTTTTTTTTTTCAAACGAGGGAGGTTATAGAGATATTTCGGAAGACCACTTTGGAGAAAAAGACGATGATGACAAAAGCACAAAAATAATATATTCAGTATCAGAGTATGGTTATATGGTTGATTTTTTAAAATCTAATCCATATGTTACCAGAGAAGAATATATGTGGGAATGGACTATTCCACAAATAAAACTTGCAAGTTTAGATTTTACACACGTCATATATATTGATAATGACAAACCAAAATCAAAAATTGTAGATGGAAGTGATTTGAAAGAAAATTATAAAAATTTAGGTATGTCGGTTTTTTAATTTTATAATATGGCAGAGGGTTTTGATATAAAAATAAGCGAGAATTTACTCAAAAAGATAGAAAAGGTTGATAATTATTTAGTTAGTGTTGAAACACGTTTAAAGGAAATTACAGATACAGGAGGTAGAGTATTTGACCCTTTAATGAAAAGTTTTACTACATCAGACAAGGGATTAACTAATATAAATTCAACACTAAAAGATATAGTTATACAATTACAAGGTATAAATAGTAGAGTTTGGGATGTAAATGCAAATTTTAGTAATTTAATTAAACAAATTTCAAATGAATCACAGCAAGCTACTAATGGTATAAAACCCATAACTATTTCTGTAAAAGATTTAGCCAGTGAAGTGGTTAAATTAATTGAAACTAATAAAGCATTAGAATCTTCATTGACAAATGATAGTGAAAAAACTGTTAAAAATAACACTACGAAACAAAAATCTTTTGAAGATTTAAGGAATGAGATTTCTAAAGTTGAATTAAAAGCATCCGGATTATACAAAGAGCTACATAGTATAGATTCGTCTAAAATAAGTCCACAAGGAAATACATTATATAAAAGTACTTTAGACCAATATGAAAAATTAAAGTTAAGTATAAGTGCTTTTTATGCTCTATTAGATAATTTAATAAAAGGGAATGCGAAATTACAAAAAGATGAATACAATAATTTGGTAAAAGGTATTAACAACCTTGTAAAAGAATATAAAGATGCTTCTACTGAAATAAACAAATTAAAAAGTAATATAAACACTACTCAACCTGAAAAAAGGAATGCTGCAACTACAACAGGAACTACTAAGACTGAAACTAAAACCAAATCAACAAATGTTGAAACGCAAGAACAAAATGCCATTGAAAAAAGGCTAACATCTTTAAAAGAAGAACTTGCTTTACTTGAAAAGAAGAGAATAGAATTAGTAAATATACAAAAAGAATCAAAACATTCTTCGGTAGTTACTAAATTTGATTACGTCTCCAAGGAACGAAAAGATGACCTTGCTAAATTAACGGAGTTAAAAAATAGTGCAAAAAAACTTGAAGAAGAATTAACCAAACTCCAAAGTAATATTAATCAACGTGGAGGAAGTAACAAACAAGAGTCAATTCAGAAACAAAAGGCTGTTGCTGAAGATTTAAAAAAAATCTATGAAGAAATAGATAAAAGACAACGAATTATAGATAATAGGTCGGATAATTATAATAATTTAAAAAATCAATTAGAGCTTCATAAGCAAAAATCCGCACAATTAGACGAAGAATTAAAAAAGGTAAACCAAGAATATGAGACTACATTAAGACAGGTTCAAGCATTAGAGCAATTAAATAAAATAAATAAAGAGTCAAACGATACCAAGACTGGCAATGACGAATTTTTATCAACCGAAGAAGAAATAAAAAAGAGAAGCGAAGCCAATCGCAAATATTATGAGGAACAAGAAAAACTTGCACAAAAAGAAAAAGAAAGACAACAAAAAGAAGAGGAAAAAGCAAGGGCAAGACAACAAAAAGAAGCTGAAAAACAACAAAAAGAAGAGGAGCGCAAAGCAATTGCATATGAAAAACGGAAACAACAAGTTTTAAATAGATGGTATTCATCTTCTCCTAATAGAGCATTAAAATACTCTTCAAATGCAAAGACTCTTGAAGAGGAGACTAAAGCGGTTAAGTACTTGATAGCTGCAAGAAATAAATTATCTAAAGAAGATAAAAATTACAAATCCACAGTTGAAAATTTAAACAAAGCTATTAAGCAACATATAAAAAATATAAAAGATACTACCGGGGCAACCCAAACTTTTAATAAATTACAAGCAAATGCAACAGGATTAGCACAACAATTAAGAAGAAATCTTTTAATGGCATTTAGTATATCACAGCTAAAAGGTTATTTAAACAATCTTATTGCAATTAGAGGTGAATTTGAATTACAACAAAGGTCATTAGAAGCTATTCTACAAAATAAGGATAAAGCAAATGAAATTTGGGATAAGACAATAAGCTTAGCTGTGCAATCTCCATTTACTATTAAAGAATTAGTTAGTTATACCAAACAATTAGCGTCTTATCGTATTGAAACAGAAAAACTATATGACACAAATAAAATGCTTGCAGACATCTCGGCTGGTCTTGGTGTAGATATGCAACGTTTAATACTTGCTTATGGACAGGTAAAAGCGGCTAACTATTTAAGAGGTACGGAGTTAAGACAATTTAGTGAAGCCGGTATTAATATATTAGGTGAATTAGCTAAGTATTTTAGCGAAATAGAACAACGTACTGTATCTGTTGGTGAAGTATTTGAAATGGTATCTAAACGTATGGTTTCATTTCAAGATGTAGATACTGTACTCCAAAGAATTACTTCTGAGGGCGGTGTATTTTATAATATGCAACAAATACAAGCTATGACGTTAAAAGGTATGATTTCTAACTTGCGAGATAGTTTAGATATTATGATAAACGACATAGGTAAAGCTAATGAAGATGTTATTAAGGGTAGTATTGAAAGTTTAAGGATATTTATGGTAAATTGGGAGAAGTGGTATGGAGTTGTTATGCCATTTCTTACTGCATTTATGGCGAGGTGGTTGCTTATAGGTGTTATTACAGGTAAAAACACCATTGCAATGATAAATTTCATAAAATCAATGGCTTTGCTTAGAAAAGAAATAACAGGTGTCAAATCTCTCTTTTCTGCCATAGGAATTGCCGGTGGTGGTCAAGTAGCTATTATAAAAGGCATAATAACTTTAATAACGTTGTTAATTTCTCTTTTGGTCGTATTATATAATAAATTGAAATTCATTAATAAATTAACGAAAGAATTAAATAAATCGCAGTTAGAGTTTACTACGGAATTCCACTTAGCCACTTCGGAATATAAAAGGTTGACAGATATAATACGTGATAATACTAAATCTTACCAAGAACAACAAAGTGCTTTATTAAAATTACAACAACAATACGGAGATATTCTTCCTGAGCACTTAAAAGAGTATAATGCTATAAGAAACAATGCAAATGCCTATAAAGAAGCAACTGAAGCTATTAATGATTATTATAAGGCAAAAGCAATGGAAGAGGGTCAGAAGATTGTTGATGAGTATTTTTCAGGTACAATAACAGAAAAAACAAGCGATATAACTAAGGCTATAAAAAAATTGTTTAAAAAAATGAATGTTGACAATGCAGACCAAAGGTCTATGTTGTTTGCGCAATCTTTAATTAGTGAATATTCCACCAAAAAGGGTGTGAATGTACGTGATATGCTTGTTGATTATCTTGGTGTTAATGATTATACTGAGGAAGAAATTGATACTTATATTAATGTATTTGAAAAGCAAGTTAAAAAAGTTGATACAGCAATGAAAGAATATATTCGTGTTGTAATGGATTATGATACTCAAATATCTAAATTATCTTCACGATATTATGCTGAAAATATTACTACATCTTTCAAAGAAATGCAAGGTAATCAACAAGATATAACTAATAATATAATAAAAAATTTAGAAATAATAAAAAAATATATCAATGGTGATACTACTATAAGTGAAGCATTATTTGACCAAGCAAAAAAATATAATAAAAAGTGGTATGAAGATATATTTAATGAAGATATAGATTACGATAAAATTGCCAAAGATGTTTGGGAATTTGAATCTACAGTATTAAAAATAAGAGAAAATGCAAGTAATAATTTTATAAAAAAATTGAAAGACTCCCAATCACGTGCAAAAGACAAAGAAAGACCAATATGGCAAACATTTATTGACCAAGAGACAATTAACTTATCACAATTATCCGGAACTAAACTACAAAAGGAAGCCAGAAGAGTAGCTAAATTAATATCTGACGAATATGGTATTGCTTGGGAATATGTAAATTCACTAATTCCATCAGAAAGTATAACTAAAGATGAGTTTGCGAAAAGTATTAAGGCTCAAATTGATGATTTTGAAAGTGTTATAGGGCAGTACGAAATAGACTTGACAAAAAAAGCCAATTTTGCACCATTCGACCCGGAACGCATAGAGAAAATGAAAGCTATTTTACCTATGCTTAAAGAGTTTTATACGTACTTCTATGTTGACGATAAGAAAAACAATAAAACTGATATTTTTGCAAAACAATTAGAAGTTTTAAAGGGTATGTATGAGAAATACCAAGAATTAATTAAAACTTTTGGAGAAGAATATTCTTCCGGAGCAACAATAGAAGCCTTTGCAGACGCTTTCAAGGAAGCTTTTGGTTTTAGTTTTAAACAATCACCATTCGGAGAATTCTTTAAAAATTCAGGACTTTATGAAGATGCTCTTGATAAACTTGCTCAAACTGCCAAAACATTAAGCAACAGAATGAAAGTGTTTAAAGAAAAAGGAAGAATTGGTTTTGAAATTGACGTTAAATTAAGAAAGAAGACAGATGAGGAGTTAAATGCCGAAATAGATAAGTTATTTTCTGATTATGAGAATTTAATAGAATTAAGAAGTTTAGGTGTTTCTGACAAATTTGCCAAAGCTTTCTTTGATATAGACACAATATCTCTTCAAGATGTAAGACAAAGAGTTGAAATGGAATTGTCTAATCTGGAATTTGGTGAAGATGAAATAAATAAGTTAAAGGACTATTTAAAAAAGGTCACCGAATTAGAGAATAAAGAATTAAATGACCGGTTAAAAGAGTATATTAAATTTACGAGAGAGAGTATAAGTGAAAAAGCAAAATTAAAATACCAAGAATATTTGGAGTTGTTAAAAGTAGAAGAAACTTTTAATAAGAAGATTCAAGAAGCACAAGACGAGGAACAACAAAAAATTTTAGAAGATGCTAAAGATAGAGCGATACAAGGAGTAAAAAATGAAACATTAGAGAAAATAAACCAATTAGAGTGGGAAAGTATTAAGAATAGCGAGATTATGATTAATATGTTTGGGGACTTACAAAATGTTGGTGGAATTGCTCTTGATACTATGATTAAGAAACTTGAAGACTCAAAAGTCGCTTGGTCTAATTTGCCTTTAAATGAGATGAAAGAAGTTATAAAATTATTAGAAAATTTAAAAAGCCGAAAAGAAGATATTCAAATTCAATCTAACCCATTTAAAGAATATGCAAAATTAAGTTTTGAATTGAAAGGTCAAAATCCTCAAACTGCTCAGCAAAATATAGTTAATGAAAGCGAAACAATTATAGATTACGAAACTAAAATCAGTGAGTTGGATTTGATTATTCAAAAAATAGAAGAGGGAGCAGATGCGACACAGGAACTAAATAGTTATAATGATAAATATGGAGCGTCTCTCACAAAGGATGTAACTCTGTTGAAGAATATTAGAAACCAACACCAAAATAATATCAATATTTCTAAGCAAAACATAAAAAATAACGAACAAACATTAGAAAAATTTCGTCAACAAAAGAAAGCATTAAGTGCTATGTCTGAGGCTCTTAATAATATTCAAAGTACTTTTAAATCTTTAATTGACCCAATTCAAGAATTGTATGAGCTAACAAGTGATGACGATGGAATTGCCGGCATTTGGATGGAAATGGCAGGCAATATGGGAGATGCGGTAATGAACGCAATTCAATTACAAATAAATACCAAGATTGCTAAAATTCAATTGCAAGAAGCCGGAGTGCAAGCCAAAGCCTTTGGTTATGCAATGAACACTGCAATGGGTGTTATTGGATGGATTGTTATGGCTATTCAATTAATTGTAGAGGGCATCAAAGCCGTCATAGCTGCACACGATAAAAAGTTAGAGGTGCAAATAGAACAATGGGCAAATGCTATAGAAAGACTTGAAAGAGCATATGAAAAATTAGAAGCTGCTATTGATAATGCAATGAATTTTTCTGATTACAATAAATTACAAAAATCTTTGATTGATAATTTAGAGAAACAAATTGATTTAACTGAAAAATCTTTAAAAGCCGAAGAAGACAAAAAGAAAAAAGATGAAGACCAAATACAAGAATATAAAGACCAAATAGAGGATTTAAAAGAAGATTTAGATGAATTAAAAGAAAAAAGAATTGAAGCATTAGGAGGTTTTGGTTCTGATGAAAACATTAAAGATGCTGCACAAGAACTAATAGATGCTTGGATAGATGCTTATAAAGAGGGAGAAGACCAAATAGATGCTTTGAATGAAAAATGGGATGAATTCATTAATAATTTAACCAAGAAACAAGTATTCTATACAGTCGCTAAAAAGTATTTAGACAACGTTTTAAGACAAGTTGATTCTTATTTGGAAGATAGTGTTATTACTAATGAAGAAATTGCCAGCATAAGCGATTTAGCGAAACAAAGTAGTGCTGAATTGAACACTATATTAACTTCATTAATGGATTCGTTAGGAATTACGGCAGGAACGTTAAATAGCGAATTAGAGGGACTTTCCAAGAGTAAAATAGAACTTACGGAAGATACCGGACAAGCAATAGAAGCTATACTTAATTCTTCAAGGTTTTATATTATCCAAATAAGTAATAATATTCAGAACATATATGACCATATGTTGAATAGTGGTTTTGATATTAACCCTATTATATCAGAATTAAGAATGCAGACAGGTTATATAGAAGACATAAAGAATTATTTTAATAGTGTAATAGATAGAACTTCGATGAATCCTACCATAAGAGTTAAAATTTAAAAACCAACCAATTTTTAGAAAGAGTGAGTTTAAACGACTCGCTCTTTTTTTATAATTTACTAATAATGTGTTGGATTAATGAATTATATTTTTTATCATATTTTACATAACCTCTAACCCTATAAATAGCCTTTTGAGCAGACCTTTCGTATTTATAAAAATATGAAAAAATATTATGATACGACCATTTATAATGTTCGTGTAATATATAGACCATAATATCTTTTACATCTACATATTTCCTCTCTTTTGTATGGAATAATTTAGGGTCATTTGGGTCTATGTCAAACAACTCACACACTATGCTTTTAAGTGAGTTTAAAGTAGATTCTGTTATATTTTCATTGCTCATACTAAATAAATTAAATTCGGTTACAAAGTTAATTAAAATCACCAAATATTCATTTTCGACCATTTTGTACTATAATTAATATTCAAGAAATACAACCTATCATAGGGTCGGTTTATAAGTATGGTAAGCTGTAGAAACAACATTATAGTGTTCTAAACAAGCATTATGGTCATTAGTATAGTTATAAGGAATAAGACCATTATTATATTCATCATTATTATTAATGCAATTATTTTGCGTAGTATTAATATCGTTATTAACACAGGTATAATTGTAGATATTAGAATATTTATTAGGTTTATTCCAAATTACCATATTGTGTTTATTAGAGTACAAAAATCCGAAAGAATAAAGATGTTTATTAGTTTCTATGAACAAATTGATGTTTTCATTTTTTTCGCCTTTATAAACAACTTCTTTGTTTTTGTGGCAAATAAAGAAACCATTTTGTTCTCCATATTTAATTAATTCGGAAACAGTACTTTTAGACACTTGTAATTTATTGCTTAAATACTGAAATGAAACACCTTTATGGTCAAATTCAAATATTTTATTGCCAAACGAATTGAAAGATATTATAAGGTCTTTATATGCTTTTTTACTGCAATTTTTTTGACCTTCAAATATCTCCTTTCTTGAATCTATTTCGTTGCTTACATATTCTATTTGCTCCATTTTAAAGCATATAAAATAAGCATCTAAGCATTTCAATATATTGGTTGGTGAAGATAAGTCAAATTTGTCTAATTTTATATTTTGATTATTATATTTTCTATTACGTATTCTATGTAAATAAAGAATATGGTTGTCTTTATCGTAATGACAAAGATTTAATTGTTCCCATATGGTAAGGTATTTTTTAGATACTCTATGAGAATGTTTTATTTCTTTTCGTAAAAACTCAATGGAAAATTTCTTTATTATAGAATGAGGGTATTTGTTTTTTAAATAAATAAATGCAGCCACAGCCTTTCTTATCTCTCTATCTTGGAGAGATTTGTTATATAAATTAAAATTTATATTGTTGATTTTTTTTAGCATGTCTGATGTCATATTATTTATATATACCAATATAAAAATCGGTATCGCCCCCCTCATTTGCAATAAAACCGCAATTAATATTGCTCAAAAAACCTACTGGAAGACAATACCGAATTTTATATTGATATGGATATAACAAATACCTATGGTAATTAGTTTTTTGTTAAGTTTTATTGCACTACAAAGGTAATACAATATTTTTAATCCACCAAATATTTTTTAAAAAAAAATTTTGCCCTCTATTCACATAGAAAGCAAAACAATCAGACAAAAAAAATAAATAATATAAATCTAAATAATATGTCATTACAATAAAAAACAAATTAATAATCTAATACAAAGGTAGTGATTTATTTTGAATTGACAAAACATTTTAAGAAAAAAATAGCATCTAATCTTGACATTATTTGTTTAAAATTAATTCTTCTCCTAATGGTAATGATTTAACCATTTTATAAAAAGCACCATAATCCTCTTTTAGGGTATGGAACTTTCTTTGTTTGGCTATTATAGCTAATTGTTCATAATTAGTACTTACTCTTACGTATAATTCAATTCCCATTGGACAATTTTGTATTATCTGCATATATAGGTTATATAAAACCTCATTTATGCCATTTATCTTGTGTTTAACACCTTTTCTATCCGTATAAGTATATTTATCCCACCTTTCATTTTTAGCCGTATTATAAGCCTCTATTAGCCTTTTAAGGTAATCTATACTTTCCTGTGCAACGTATTTGGCACAAGAAGCATCTAAGTCCATATTAACTATATTGTGCATTAATGAACTTGAAGATATATATTGGAAGTGTTGGTAACGTTGGAATTGTTTTGTTATGTATTGTGTATATTTCATATCAAAACTAACCATAATTCCCTTTAAAGCACTTCTATGTCCGGAACAAAATTCTTGGTTGGCAAGATTTATAATGCGTCTTACTTCTTTTATACATTCAATTAAAATATCTCTATTGTAAAAAGCTTCATATGTATCATTATTTATTTTACCATTGACTTCATTTTTAATTTGGTAAAAATCAATTAAGGTTTTAATTGAATCTTTAGTCAATAAAAATGCTTTATCTTCATCTTTTTCTTTGTCAAATATGTCTATTATATCTGATAAAATACATAATGGTATATGGCTTATTATTTCGTTTTTATTATTACGCAATTCAAATGCGTCTTTTTCATTAAGCCACAATGTTGTATTATCTAACTTATATATATATTTGTTTTCTTTATTCCATTTCAATATTAATTTGCATATATTCGGTGTTGTTTCAAACCAAAATTTCAATGCTTTAACTCTATGATATACATCATTATATTTAGTCATCATAGCATAATTAGCTGCTATAATACTCTCTTCTAAATCGTAAACTTTGATATTTTTAAAATCTAACATATTAGTATAAAATTTGAATAGTGAATAAATTTTTTAATTTAGTTTTGGTTAGGTGGCATTTCCTAATATAATATGGTGATACTTTAAAGAATTTGGCACATTCATTTATGCTATTATAAAATTGTTTATGTTCCTCATCGTTATTCAAATACACCATAACTCTTTTATTTTTTTGTTTTTGTTTTATTTTAGACTTATTCAAAACCCTTATTCCATCTGAATACATATTAGTGTTCATAACTTGGTCTACAAGACTTTTAAAGGCTGAGCATATGTTTGGTTCTTTATTTAAATCAAGGTCAATATTATGCCGGTGTAAAAAAATGTACCATTCAGATAACCCATCGCAATTTTTACTTATATCTCCTATTCTTAAATACATTAGTTTACTTATGTCTAACTCAAACTTTTTTCTATCTTGGTAAACATTATCGTATAGGAATTTTGCTATGTCACATAATATTTTTGCTAATTCTATTTTTGTTAATAATTCTCCCGGCTGATTAGGTAATTGTTTTTTTATAGAATTACCAAGTTGTGTTTCTAATTCTTCTACCAATGGGTCTACTTTTTCATCAATAAAACTAAAAAATTCAGACAATGCCATTCTATAATTCTTAGTAATATCTATAGTCATTTGATTATATTTATCACATTTTTTTAATAGAGCATTGTATATTTTAATAGTCTCTTTATGCTCATCGTTAGATAACGAATTTTTAATGGATAAAATCGCATTATATGCTAAATCATTTACATATAATAAATTATAAGTAAAGAATAATAATTTTTTATCGTGTTTCATACTATTGTGGTATTTCTTGGTTTGGTTTGTAAACTTTGGTTATATTATAACCATATTTCCACCTGAATAACTTTTCTTTAATAAGAAAAACTTTGTCTATTGCATTCCGTTTTGTAGCACTTGATTTTACATCTTCGACAATATAAATGCCGTTATGGTAATAAGCAAAGTCACATATGTATGTTATAGCTTGTTGTATAGTTTTAGTTGTTTTTTTTGTTTTAGTCTTTAATTTAATTGTTTCGTTTTTTTTGATAGCAGGTATTAATTCAAATTTTACTTGTAGTTGTAAATCTTGTATTTCTCCCTGTTTTTCTAACATTTCTAAAAACCTATACCGCTCATACTCTTTTTGACTTGCGAATTTAATACCATTATATATCACTCTTTTATTGCCATATTTACTTCCTTTTGCAAACATTAAAAATCCTCCTTATTTAAATCTACTTCTAATCCTCCATTAGCTACATATGAGTCAATGAAAGGATATATTTTCCCCACATTTTCTATGTATTTTTTTTCATTACTATTTCCTTTTGATAAATGTAACAATATTATATTCTTTAATTCCGGAGAGTAGTTTTGCTTAATTATTTCTAATGTATCTTCAAAACACAAATGGTTTTTATATAGCGAATTGCGCCATTGGTTATTAACTAAATTGCTTTCCAAAGTTTCATTATCATAATTAGCTTCAATAAGTAAATGGTTTATTCCCTTTACTCTATAATTAAACTCAGAACAATCCGTAATAAACATAATTCTACCTATAGTATTATGGTCTATTATATAAGCATAACATTCACAAGAATGCTTGACAGGTATTGCTTGTATAGAAAACCCACCTAAATGCAATTTAGAATTAGTTTTAATAGTATTTACACCATTATATTTATTTGATACTTCTTCACAGGAATATACTTTTAATCCGTATTTTAATGCATCATTTATATATGCAGAATGGTCTCCGTGAAGTTTGTTAAAGGTGCGTGACCAAACAGCCACGCACTCCTTTCAAACCTTTATCAAAATTTATTTTTGGCAATATTTTATTAAAACTAATCCCTAATTCTAATATAATAGATTCTTCATTACATTGAATGTAATAACAATTTCCATTTGATGAAGAACCAAAACATATTATTTTAGTCATAAAGCTATTTTAGTAAATCTCTTATACCATTTTTTATTATTGTGGTCTATAATTTTATACTTAATTATATCATATAACTCTTCTATTTCTTCTATTTTCTTGTTTAATTCAACAATACGCTCTTCTAACACTCTTCTGTTTTCTAAAATTCTTTCTATGGTTTTTTCTACACTATCTTCTTTATTTAGAATAAAATGAATAGTTTCATAACCATCACGTGATTCAATAAGTCGTTTTTTAATAACACAAGAACCTTTATCCTCTTCTGCAATTAATCTGGCAACATCCTGTGCGCTAATAGTAAAATCACCTTTTAATGCACATTCAAAATTACCATTTGTGTAAATTCCATTATCGGTTTGTACAACTAATTTATTGTCATTGTTAAAAAATACTTTCTGTCCCATATCATTTATTTATTAAAAATCATCATCAATATTTTCATTTACTTTATTTGTTGTAGTAGCATTTTCGCTTTTTGGTAGCTTTTTTACTGCAGGTTCTTCTGGTTTAGGTTCAAGATTTTTAGGTATTTCTACATTATTTTGTTCATCATTGTCACTAATGTCTGTATAATCGGTGAATTTTTTCGGTTCTTCGTTTGGGGTATTTTCTTCGTTATCATTAATTTCTATACCTAAAGCCGGAGAACTATTGATAAATGAAGTTAAACCTGTATTAATAATGGTTTTTTTCACCATTTTGTCCAAGAAACTCTTATGTACACTTAGTGTTTTATTCGAAGATTGCATCCAGGCTGACATAATTTGTTTTTTAGTCATTACATATAAATCACCATCAGGTAAATACATATAACCTCCAACAAAATCATTGTCGTAATTTTCCAATTTACTTTTGTGTTTAATCAAATTACGTTTACCTGTTTTTGGGTCTGTCTCAAACTCAAATTCATCACCCTCATATATTACCACCGGCACCGCATCCCAATCAGGTTTAATTCTCTTTGCCATTGTAATCTTTCCAAAATAAGATGGGTGTAAACATAATATATCTCCGCGAACAATAAAATAACATTGGTCATAGCCGGCATTTAAACCATTAGTGACCATTTTAAATAGACAAGTTCTAATCGAATTTGTCTTACAGACTTCTAATGCACTTTTTCCATTTTTATCTTTAGTATCTACAATTTTAAGCATAGACATTTTAATTGCATTACTAAAGTTGTAATCTTTTGGAATTACAATAGAATTGTTTTTTACCATTTCATCAATTTGATTTATGGTAATGTTTGCCACTTGATTATTGGCAGCTAATAATTGATTTTTTTCTTCCATATTTGTTTTTTTTATAAGGTTAAAATTTAATACAAAGGTAATTGTTATTTACAATATAGACAAAAATATATAGTTAAATAATATTAAATATATAGTGCACAAATGTTAAATATGCGCTATATATTTTTTTACTTATAAAATAGGCTGAACATTTAATGTATAATCATCCGATGCCATTAAAGCAACATAACAACAATCTAATTTTGGCGCATTATTAGAATCGAATATGCTATATTCATCAATGATGACAGGCATCTCTATATCATAGTAATTGTCAAACATTTTTTGTAATGAAATAGAAGTTTTAATTCTATCCGCATTATTCATTGTCGAATATTTTACATTATAATTGTTTGTTATAACACAATCCGCAATAATAGAACCATCTTTTTGTCTATTCCACATTTGAATTTTACAATCAGACAACTTTGAATTTACTACTTCCGATATTAAATTGGCTTTTTCTTGTACATAATTCTTGCATTCATCTAATATCTTCTCTAATTTAGCAATCTGAAGACCTACGCTACTCATTTCCTCTTCCATACTTGTAATTTGTTGCTTGAATACTTCTATTTGACTTTTTAACCCTAATTGCTTAGTCTTTTCTAATAAGGTATTCATATACATACTTTTGGATGATTTTAATTTTTCTACTATTTGGGTAGCATTAATGTCTTGTTCCGGTTTTGCCTGGTTCCAAGCATTGATAATTTTAATTTGTTCAATGTATTTAGGATATGATTCTAATGGTTGATAAGAGTTGTTAAATTCTTCAATTTGTTTATTTATGTCTTGAATATATTGTGAAACACCCTCTTTCTTAGGATTATTGGAAATATAAAGCTCTCGTTCAGCTTTTAATTCCTCTAACTTCGATTTACTATCATCAACCTCTTGACGTGTTTTTTTGCCCTTTTCGATGATTTGCTTTAATCTTTCACCATTTCTAACATTGAAATCTTCTCGTTTTTTATCTAATATATCAGCCGGCAGCAATTGACCACATACCGGACACTTATCGTCATTAAATACCAATGATTTGATTTCATTTTTATCTTTTCTTAGTTGCTCTAATATTCTTTCGTTATATTGGATTTCCGTCACCAAATTACTGATAAGTTTGTCGTATTTTTGTATATTAGATTCAATTAAAGAATTATAGGTGGCAACATCTTTATTCTCATATTCTATTTTTTGCTTTTCAATTAACAACACACTTTCAGCATTGTTTCGCTCGGTTGTATATTCTCTTTTTATTGCATTTAATGTATTGTTATGTTCTGCCAATATTTTAGACCAATTTTGTAGTTTAGCATTATATTCTTCATATATTTTACTATTGTCTAAAATTTGGTTGTCTATTTCGCTTATTTTGCTCTTTAAAACATCAACTTCCTTTTCTATTTCATCGAATGGATAAGTAAAACTATTGATTAAATTGTGCTTTTCTTCAATTAATTTAGGCAATACTTTCATTCTTTCTTTTAAAGGACTGATTGCATTTTTTGTTTGGTTTTCAATGCTATCTATACTCAAGGTATTTATTTTATCGTATATGTTAGGGTATTTAAGTGGTATATCTTTAACCTCAACATCACCAAACATTTGCTCTAAAACTTTTCGTGCTTTGTTTTTATCTTCATAACACAATGTGCTAAAGAATTGTCCATTGAGACAATACTTTAAAGCATCCATAGGACATATATTTTTCTCTACCCATTGTTTAAAATCAGAAACCGAAATTTCTATATTATCAAGGTAATATGTGTAAACATCACTTTTTGCTTTAACATATTCATTGCTGCCCCTTTCTCTTGTAAATTTCGCTTCTGCAGTCTTAGCAATAGTGTATGTTTGGTCATTAATAGAGAAACAAATTTCAACTTTGGCTAAAGGTGTATCTTTAGTTATTGGTTGTGTATTATCAAATAGCTCATTATTTGGCACACTGTTAATGTCGGTATAGCCTGTAAATACCCAATACCAAGCATTTGCTAACGATGTTTTTCCTGAACCATTTTTTCCTTTTATCAAGGTATGATCACTCATAAAGTTAATTTCTTTAGTTTGCCCTTTCCAATTGTAAAGGCTGATTTTTTTTAATTTAATAGTTTTCATTGTTCATTAATTTTAATTGTCCATATATAAAAGCCGTTTTTATCTTGTTTTGATAAAAGATTTTTATATTTTAATTTTGATAAATATACTAAATTAGTTTTTAAATTGACCAATATACATTCTTCATTGCTACATTTATTCAACTCTTTAATACCATTATCGGTATTGTTAATATACATATAAACGCTTTTATGGTTTTTGGTTGATTTAGCAATTAACCTATTAAGGTTGTTTTTATATAATGATATTGATTCAATATTATTAGTAAGCATTGTATATTGGTTGTTTTCTAATTCTTTTTTACTATAACTCAATCCATTAATATAAGACGATTTATTTTCAAGCACACTATACATATTACTTTTATGCGATTTATATAGCAAAACACTATGTACTTTTTGTCTAAACACTTGTTTTAATGCAGATATTAAAACGTTGTGTTCATCTAAACTATTACATACTATATAGTCTTCATTATTTAGGGTTATCTTATGTAATGAATATGTGCTAATAATATCATTAATAATATGTGTGTTTGAATTAATGAATTTGTTAATGGTATATATTATTTCCTCGGATGATAATGTTATTAAATTCATATATATAGTATTTTACTACCCATACAAAGATAATAAAATACTATATAATGACAAAATTTTAATAAGCATTAGTTTACCAACGAAGACATACATAAATTGTGATTATTGATAGTGCTATGCTTAAATGTTCCAATC
>JBJEFS010000109.1:0-9638 GCA_051874325.1 Anaeroplasma sp. | reverse complement strand
AGTCTAACTAATATTAGACAAAAAATGATAAAAATTAAAAAGCTCATTTCTGAGCTTTCAAATTCTTTATTTTTTCTTTTCCTCTATAAATTCATACATTGAGGTTGCATCTGCCTTTTTAGTAGATGAATCGAGTGATAAAACCTTTATACTAACTGTTTTATTTCCAAATTCTATAGTAATAATATCACCTATTTTTATTTCCTTTGATGGTTTAGATATAAAACCATTTACATACACTCTTTCTGCTTCAGCAACTTCTTTAGCAAGAGTCCTTCTTTTAATTAATCTAGAAACCTTTAAAAACTTATCAAGACGCATCATTAACTCCAGTTTCTTCTGATGAAGTAGAAGAATTAGGATCTTCTGGATTTACCTTATCATCATACCAAGATAATTTACCAGTTTTTTCAATTTCTTCAATATCTGATCTATTTAAAGTTTCGATTTTTAATAAATAATCTGCTATCTTATTTAATAAATCAATATTTTCTGTAATACATACTGACGCTTTATCATAACAGCTCTCAATAATACGACGTGTTTCTCTATCTATTTCCAAAGCAATTTGATCTGAGAAATTTTTATCCTTTAAATAATCTCTACCTAAAAAGACGCTTCCATTTGGTTGTTCATATTGAACTGGACCTAAATTAGACATACCATATTCAGTTACCATTGCACGAGCAATTTTTGTTGCCTGTTGAAAATCGTTATGAGCACCTGTTGTAACTTCATTAAATACAATTTGTTCAGCTACTCTACCACCAAGTAACCCTGTAATATTATCAAGTAATTCACTTTTTGTATTAAAATATGTTTCCTCCTTAGGCATCATTAGATTATATCCACCAGCTTGACCACGAGGAATAATTGTTACCTTTTGAACAACATTAGCATTTTCAAGCTTTAAACCAATTACAGCATGACCTGACTCATGAATTGCAACTAATTTCCTTTCTTTCTCTGTATATTTTTTTGATTTTTTAGCAGGTCCCATTATAACTCTATCTATTGCTTCATCAATATCTTGAGTATTAATAACCTTACGATTTTCTCTTGCTGCAAGTAAAGCTGCTTCATTTAATAAATTTTCAATATCAGCACCACTAAAACCAGGTGTTCTTTGAGCTATTTCAAACAATTTAACATCTGGTGCTAAATGTTTATTTCGAGCATGAACCTTTAAAATTTCTTCTCTGCCTCTTACGTCTGGATTACTAATTGTAATCTGTCTATCAAATCTACCTGGACGTAATAAAGCAGGGTCTAATACATCTGGTCTATTTGTTGCGGCCATAATAATTATACCTGTATTTCCAGTAAAACCATCCATTTCAACTAAAAGTTGGTTTAAAGTTTGTTCACGTTCATCGTGTCCACCACCCATACCAGCTCCACGTTGTCTACCAACGGCATCAATTTCATCAATAAAAATTATACATGGTGCATTTTCTTTAGCTGTTTTAAACATATCTCGAACACGTGATGCACCAACACCAACAAACATTTCTACAAAATCTGAACCCGAAATTGAAAAGAATGGCACACCAGCTTCTCCAGCCACAGCTTTTGCAAGTAATGTCTTACCTGTTCCTGGAGGACCACAAAGAAGAACTCCTTTTGGCACTCTAGCACCAATTTCATTATATTTTCTTGGATTTTTCAAGAAATCAATAATTTCTACTAATTCTTCCTTTTCCTCATCACATGCTGCAACATCTTTAAATGTTACTGTTTTTGAACGTGACAATTTAGCAGTAGATTTAGCAAAATCCATAGCACCACCTGCGCCACCTTGACTTTTCATTAAATTCCTAAACATTATAATGAAAGGTATACTGATAATTATATATGGAATTATTGACCATAATATAGTTAACCACATATTATCTTTAATAGTATTTATTGTGATTTGAACAGTACCAAAATTGCTAATCACATAAGTTAACATATCATCTTGAATGATTAAAGTAAATGAAATCAGCTTATCATTTTCATTATATTTTCCACTTATTTGATATAAACCATAATTTTCTCCACCAACTGGTGTTGCTGAAAGTTCGCCTTTAATAGATTGATTTTCAATTCTTTCAACAAATTCATTATAGGTAATAACTTCTGGTTTTTTAACTGATAAACCTCTAAACAATAATATAACAACAAAAATTATCAAAATTATGACCAAGAAAAACACAAAATCAAATTTTGGTCTTGGTTGTTGTTGAGGCTTTTTTTCATTATTATTGTTATTATCTTGCATATAATTCCTCCTTAATCTTTATATATCTCTTCTTTTAAAACACCAATAAAAGGCAAATTACGATAATATTCATTATAATCAAGCCCATATCCTACTACAAACTCATTTTGTATAGTACTACCAACATAGTCTGCATGAATATCAACTACTCTACCCTCTGGTTTATCTAAAAAAACACATATTTTAATTGATTTAGCTCCATTATCAAAGAATAATCTTTTAACATCCTTTAAAGTTCTTCCAGAATCAAGAATATCTTCAACAAGAATTATATCCTTTCCTTTAACTTCTGGAATATCTCCTCTAACATTAACTATTCCTGTTGATTCTGTACCATGATAAGAACTAACTCTTAAATACTCTTGAGTACAAGGAATAGTTATCTTTCTTAATAAATCAGTCATAAAAGGAGCACAACCCTTTAGTAATCCTATTAATAATGGTTTCTTTTCTTTATAATCCTCACTAATTTGGCTACCTAATCTAGAAACAATTTCATTAATTTGTTCTTCTGTAAGTAATATTTTCTTTAAATCATTAATCATTTTAAAGTTCCTCGCATACTAAATATATATCGCCTTTATTTTTTTGAGTATAAACATCCTTAGATTTTACTAAATCATATACCCATAAAATTTTATTATCTGCATCAGTTATTATTGGTATATAATCTCTTTTCTGTTTAGATATTTTTAAATCAATAAAAATACGATTTATTTTTTTATTTCCTATTAAGATTTCAATACTATCACCATTTTGACGATTTCTAATAATTATAGGAAATCTTATTGTATTATAACATAACTTTATATATTTTGCATTAATAATTGGTTTTGATTTTGAAAAATAAAATTTATACCTTTCAGCAAAAACTACCTCATTATCAAAATTTAAAAATAACGATTCCTTTTTTAGGCTTGTTTCTTTTTTTATATATGCCTTAGAATACTCTCTTACAAATAGCCAATTATCCTCAATCCTAATAATTTTTTCACCATTTTTTGAAGCAAGTAAACTAATAATATCATTAATTAAATTGAAACTCCTTCTAATATTATTTCTCTCAAATAATAAAGATATTATATCCTTTTTAATAGCTATATCTAGATTATTAAATGTATTAATATCTATTATATTATTTGACAAATTTAAATAATCTATACTTTGTTTACGAATATAAGAAAAGGCTTGTTTTAATTGTTCAGAATATTGAGCTATTTTATTATAAAAATTATCGGATTCTTTTTTTAATAATGGAATAATATTATGTCTTAAACGATTTCTTAAAAATTCATCTTCTTGATTTGAAGAATCCTCAAAAAAAATAATATTATTTTCATTAGCATATTGATAAATTTCCTCTTTAAATGTACAAAGTAATGGTCTAATAATTTTATATTGTCCATCAAAAAAATAAGGAGATATACCACCATAACCATATAAATTAGAACCATTTATCAAATTCATTAAAATAGTTTCAATTTGGTCATCTAAATGGTGTGCAGTAGCTATAAAATTTGTATTATATTTCAAGCATATTTCTTTAAAAAAATTATATCTTGCTAAATGAGAATCATTATGAAAATTATCATTTCCATCAAAATAATATGAAAGCAATTCAAATGGAATATTTAGATTTTCTGCAAGCTTTTGCATTGCCTCTTGTTCATATTTAGATTCTTTTCTTTTATGATGATTAACATGAGCTAAAATACATCTATAACCCAATTTATGTAAAATCATTAGCATTGAAACAGAATCAACTCCACCTGAAACAGCACAAACAATTGGTTTATCAATTATAATATTATTTTTTTTTAAAAATAAGCTTACCTTTGATTCCATAATATACGCTCTCCTAATGCTAGTATATTATACATTAAAATCATAATAATAATCAATAATTTAAATGTGTGAAATTAAGGGAAATTGAGGAAAAATAAAACACCTCTAAAAAGAGGTGTCTATATTTCTTTATTGATTTTTTAATGATATTGTATTATTTGTTTCATCATATATCCAAACATTTTCAATATCCATACCAAATCTATTCATAACAATAAACTTAGTTAAAACAAATTTTTTAACATTTCCATCTTCATCCTCAGTTACTAAATCAAATGTAATTGAATCAGAACCTACTAATGATGAATAATATTCTTTCCATGTACCAATATTACCAATACATTCATAAATACCTATTTCTGCCTTTGTTGCACGACCTACAATTGGATTAGAATTCTTATGTGCATATAATTGTGTAGTACCAGAAGCGTATGCTTCTTCACTATCTAATTTTAAGCCATTATATACAAATACAACATCTGATAAATTTCTATTAATAGAAATATAACCTAAACCATTATCAAAATCTCCAACAATACCTGCATTATATTGACCCTTAGAAATGATAGTACCTTTGTAATAACATCTTTCAACAATTGTAGTATAATCAACTGATTCATTCTTAACACGTCCTAAGATACCACCTGTATTACCACCTGTATCTTCACCATCACCAATATTAGCAATAACCATACAATCTGTAATTGAAATCAATAATGAGCTTTGATCACTATTCATTTGAGCATTACCAACAATACCACCAGCATACTTTTTACCAGTAGAGATTACATATTCATTTTTTGTATAATCTTCAGGAATAGGATTAATTAATGAACATTGAGTAATATAGTTTTTACCACCTGTTACTTGACCAACTAAGCCTCCACATGATTCAAGACCATATGCAGAAACTCTTGTTAAATGAATATCATGTAAGTATCCACCTTGCATATCTCCAATAACACCTAATAACTTACCATATTCTCTATTTGACAATTTTATATTATCAAAATTAATATTTAATATTGTAGCATTAGAAAGCTTATAGAAAACATTTACTGTCTTTTCATCTGTTGAGCTTGTTGACTCAATAGTAATATTTTTAACAGTATGATCATTACCATTTAATAATCCTGTAAAATTAGAACTTGATTCCTTTGATTTAATTACCCAATCAAAATCAGCAAAATCTAAATCATTAGCTAAGCTATAAATAGTAGTAGAAGTTGCTTCAACACCTTCAATTTTACCTGTTCTAGCTAAACTATAGAATTGTTCTCTTGTTGTAATTGATACATTATTTGCTGTAAATGAATAAACAGTAGCATTATTTAAATTAGATCTATTTCTATTTGCAATTGTATAATAAACATAATATTGAGTATCTGCATCTTTAATATTAAAATTATCTGCTAAGAAATTTGCACTTACTGAATCAGTTTCAATTTTAAATAATTGTGCTGCTTCATTTTCTACTATTTGTTGTGGAGTTATACTTGTAAGTTCTGTATCTGAAACTAACGCAAATACATCACCTTCAATATTTGATAATGGACCAGTTATATTAAATCCATCCCTTGTTAAAGCAACTGTATTTAAACCATTTGTAAAATCAATTTGACAATCTGGATCAACAACATAAACTTTATATACATATTTTGACTTAATAGAAGAATCATTTGTTGAAGTAGCTATAGTTGTAACTTCATATACACCAGGAACAGAAGTATAAACACCATCTACATTATAATACTTTGAATTACCATCTGTTGCATAACGATATGTAGTTTCAGTAGTATATTTACTTAATGGTAACTCTGAACCAGTAATAGAAGATGCATCTAATGCATATATTCTTGGTTGATTAAATGTTCCGTATAAATTAACTCTTATTGCTGATATACCTGTAGAAGTTAATTCTCCTAACTCTTGATTACGACTTAAAACAGTAATTTCTATATCCTTTGTAACTGTTGCTTTACCAGATGAAATAGTAGCTGTTAATGTAACTTTAGTAGCTTCGGCTGGAACAGTTACCTTCGCCTTACTAAATACTGATTTAGAAACTGAACTATCTTCATTTGGATCAATCTCTATAATGTCAGTATTAGAAGAAGACCATGATACTTCACAACCTTGTATTAATTTAGGTAAATCAAAATCTTGATATGTAGATTCCTTAGATGTGATTACATCTGTTACAAAGTAAGCAGATAAAACAGCTAATTCATCATCTGACATTGATTTATCTGCATCTTTAAATGTAAAGAATTCTGGATGATTATAATCTAAATCTGAACTCTTTGATAAATCAGCACCTATAGCTTTACCATTAGCAAAAGTTAATAAATTCTCATCAACTATCTTTAATGTATCACCTAAATTTACAGAATAATCTTTATTTCTTAATTTATAATGTAACTCAACTAATGGTTCATAATTTGTATTACTTGGACATAAAGCATTAATTGGATTTAAGCTTGCAAATGATTTTTCAGAAATACCTTCATAATCTGTTCCACCTGAAAATGCTATATCCTCTGTAGCACTATGATAAGATGAACCATCCTCAGCCCCTGTAAATGCTACATATTTTTCTCCAGCTTCATATTTTGTTTGGAAAATACTATATGCAACACTTCCTTTAAATGAGTCAGTATTATATTCACTATCTCCAACAGGAGTATAATTATTTTGGTTATTTATGTAAGAAACTACACCATAATAATTATTATAGCTTGCTGTACTACGAGCTAAATCAATATTGTTTGATTTATTTGTTAAATCTGGAATACCTCTTGTACAATTAATCTTTCCTTCAGAATCTAAACCAGCACAATTGTTATAAGCTGTAATATTTTTTACACTAATAAATCCTGGATTAGAGTTATCACCAAATCCATGAAGTTTATTATTGAAAGAAATACAGTTTTCAACAACAACATCACCCTCCATAACAGATCCACCTAATTTGAATCCAATACCATCTCCATTAAGTGTATCATATGTAGTTTGAGTTGAACCATCTGCATTATTTTTAGTTATTGAATAAGGTAAATAACCATTTTCAAAAGAAACACAATTATATAATGTAACAGTACCTATATTTCCTGAATCTTGTTTTGCATATAAATCCCAACCATCATCTGAATTTCTAAAAGCTATACAGCCATCAAAGTAATTACCTTGACCAATTGTTAATTTTGCAGCAAAACCATCGGCATTCTCACCAAATGTTAAATCATCATAATTAGCGAATGCAGTACAATTTTTAATTAAATTGTAGCTTGGCCATGAATCTAATGTATTATCTGTATTATATCCACGACCTAATTGTAAACCAGAATCTCTATTATTATAGAAAATACAATTTTCAATAATATTATGGCTTCCTGAAATATACATACCATTATCTCCGGCACCCATTACCTCAATGCCATAAATATACCAGAAATTACCATATACCTGTATACCTCTATTAGTACCATCAAATAACATAGATGAAAAATCAAAAATAACTCGATCATTATCTGTTTCTGGTCTTATTGTTATATATTGTCCAACTGAACCACTATTTTTTAATTCTTGTCTATAATTATATTTATATGTACCACCTGCAAGTAAAATTGTATCTCCAGGCTGTGCTGCCATATATGCAGTTAAAAAATCAACTGGTTTTGTTTTTGAACCAGTACCTGTTGCAGTACCTGTTGGTGAAACATAAATTAAACCGTCAACCTTATCATCTACAATTGTAGTTGGTGTTGTTGTTGTACTTGTTGATGTATTGATTGGCTTTTTTCTACAACCTGTAATTGATAAAGCTAATGCTGAACATATTGCAATAGCACCGAATATTTTTAACCCTTTATTCATTTTCTATTCCTCCTATTCAGCAGTTTTTTCTATGGCTACAACACAACCATTTACATACATAGTTGAAGAACATTTAATTCTATATATACCAGCTTCGTTAATCACAATTTCAAAGCGCTCTGGTATATCCTTTATTGTTAAAGTATCTTCAAATACGCTGTCTCCATCTTCATTTATAACTGAGAAAGATTTAACATCTCCTGATGTTGAAGCATATAAAACTATTTTACCAGGATTTGCCATATTAATTTCAAAATAAGAAGTAGAATCATTAAATTTTGTTCTAATACTAAAATTTAAACCATCGCATTCTCTTACTTTAAATTCTCTTGTAATATTTTGTGCATAAATAATATTATTTTCATCTAAAGAAACTCTTTCAGAATCAGTTTTAATATCATAACCATTTATCTCATTAGATTCATTATATATTGGAGTCATTCCTAAAACTATATCCTTATATACGTAGATATTATAAGTTGTTGACTCAATAACATTTACAGGAACCTCAACCTTTAAGAAATCACCATCTTCTGTACTTTCTCTAAATGTTAAAACAGCAGTTTGGCTACCAGTAACATATTTATTTAATCCTGATAAAATAAATAAACTATCACTATAATTAATTATTTCCTCTCCAACATCTACTTTTCTTGTTACTTTAAACTGCCAATTTGATAGATCTAATTTATCTGCAGATGAAATAATATCTGTATCATTTGTACTAACCTTTTCAATTGCTGTTACTGGATTAATAACATTTACTAATACAAATGAATTAACAACATTCTCATATTCTTCATCACCAATAAATACATTATCACATTTATATGTAAATCTAATTGTATATGTACCAACCTTATTAACATCTAAATTTGTTGTAAAATTATCTATAGAAATAAATCTTGTTGCTATTTTTTCACTAGTTAATTCTGCTATACAATTTTCATCATTTGTTTTCGTAAATAATTCATAACTCAACTGAGACACATTAAATGTATAAGCATCCTTTACATAAATAGTCTTAATTAATGGGTCACTTGAATTTGCAGCAGTAAATCCAATTTTTACACCTGCTTTATAAGTAATATTAGGTGTTGTTTCAAATAATGCTGTTTTAACTGAAACAGTATATGATGTTGTTTTAACATTTGTACCATCTCTATAACTAATTATAACTGGATATTCTCCAACAGCATTTAGATTAACTTCAGAATAATCAATTGAATAATTCTTTGTTTCATATGATAAAGAATCTACTCTAACACCATTTTCAAAAACCAAGAAATTTGTAGTTACAACTAAACCTTCATAGGTAAATTCCTCACCTAAATAAAAAACAGTTTTTGCTTTTGAAGTATTTACAGATACACTACTAAATCTTATATCTTTAGTTTCATCTAATTCTTTAAAAATAACTTCAGGATATTTTTCAGGATTTCCTGTTTGATTAGTTACATCACCATTTAAATTATTATCAACATTTAAATTTTCTTTATTACATGCAGCTAATGATGTAATAAATAATGCTCCTAAAAATAGAAAACCTAAATTTTTAAGCTTTTTCATTTTATTTCCTCCTTACTGTAAACGCTTTTGAAATATTATAACAATTTTAAAAAGCTTAGTCAATAATATCCATTATTTATACTAA
>JBJEFS010000108.1:0-9737 GCA_051874325.1 Anaeroplasma sp. | reverse complement strand
ATCCAACAAAAATAGAAACAGAATTAGGCTGGAAGCCTAAGCATAATTTTGATAGCGGAATTATTGAAACTATTAAGTGGAATTTAGAAAATCAAGACTGGTTAAATCATGTTGAATCTGGTGAATATTTAAAATGGATGGATAAAAATTACAATAATAGGAAAGAAATTTTATCATTTTAGACGGAGTTGTTATAATTATGGCATTAAAAAGTTTAAAAGTAAAAATTAAGGGTAATAAAGTGATAGATTCATTGCTACGTATTTTTTTATGGCCCTATTTTAAAGTTAATATGTTAAAAGCCTCAAAAAATACTGAAAAAAGGAAAAATGGATGTTATGACGAAAAATATTTTTGGATAAAAGATTTATTTAATTCACATAATAATGAAATGTGTTTTATTGTAGCAACAGGTCCAAGTTTAACGTTTGAGGATTTAGAACTTTTAAATTCTAAAAAAGTTTTTTGTTTTGGAATGAACTCTTTAATTAAAATTTATAATGAAACAAATTGGAGACCTAATATATATGGTATTCAAGACGATTATGTATATGATAGTTTAAAAAATGAATTTAATTCTTTATCTAATTATGAAAATACTTTATTTGTTTCAACAACAAATATTTCAAAAGTAAATGATACAAAAATTGATTTCAAGCAGTTCTTTTTAAATTATCTTGATCATAAAATGTATCATAAAAATAATTATGGTAAATTTAAATTTTCTGACGATTGTTATGCTTGTATTTATGATGCATATTCTATTACATTTACGTTGATGCAATTGGCAGTATATATGGGTTTTAAGACAATTTGTTTATTAGGATGCGATTGCAATTATAATTTATCAAAAGCTCATTTTATTGAATCTGGACATGTAGATCCAAAAGCACAAATTATGGGTGATAAAATGATTTATGGACATTATGAATTTGAAAAATATGCAAAATCTAAAGGCGTAAAAGTAATTAATTGTACTAGAGGCGGTATGCTGGAAGTATATGAGAGAAAGGCTCTTGAAGAAATGATATAAATGGGAAGGAGAAAGAATATGAATAGTTTATTTGCTCCCTTAAAAAAACAAGATAAATTTATAGTATTGCTTATTTTCATTCCGTTAGTTGCTATTTTTGCTAAATATTATCAATTTAATTATTTAAGTGATATGGCATTTAGCACTTCAAACAGAATACTTGATATGGTTTTAAGACATGATTTCTCAAGTAATGATTCATTTAGTTTTGCAGCTAGATTTTATTCTTATATTAATTTTTTTAATTTAGATACAGTATTAAAATGGAATATATATCTAGCAATTATATTTAATCCAATATTAATTATTTTATTTATGTGTATCAAAAGAATTAATTGGATTGATATGATATTGATTATAGCAACTTCATTTATTTTAAATTTATTTGTATTTAATTTTGCAAAAGATATTGTACAATTCATTTTTTATTTATTTATTGTTATTTTCTATAAATCTAAATTAAAGTATTCTTTTAAACTAATTTTTATTCTTCTTCTTTTTTTATTTGAAGGTTTATTTTTTAGACAATATTATGCTTTTATTGGGTTATTATTTGTAGTAGCTTATTTGTTGAATTATTTTTTTGAAAAAAATAATTATAAAAGATATCATTTGTTTCCAGCATTATTTATATTAAGTTTCATTATTATTATGTTTATTTTAATGAAATTTTTTCCAAATTATTATAGAGAATTTATTGATGCAAGAACAAATTTCTCGAATGATATGAAAGAAGCTAATACTTTAATTATTTCTATATTTGATTTTGATACTTTCCCTCACTTTTTAGCTAATTATTTTATAAATGCTTTAAGATTATTGTTTCCATTTGAATTGCTTACGAAAGGATTCAACATTACATATATTGTTTTCTTTTTTTACCAAATATTTATAACGATTTCTTTTATTAAAATTGTTCTTAGCAAAGATGTCAATTCTGTTTTTAAATGTATTTTAATTGCTTATTTTATTGTTTCTTTTGGTTTTGAACCGGATTTTGGCTCATTTGTAAGACATGAATCAACAATTTTTAATATTGTTTTAATTTCTTATAAAGAATTAGATTTAAATAAACAATTTAGTGTCATGATCGAACAAAGTGAGAGAGGTTATATTAATGGAACATGCTAATATGAATGAAAAACAAAAAGATAAAGGTATTTTGTTTAACATATTTAAAGTAATGTTAAGCAATATTTGTATTGTCTTTGCAGGTATTTTTACAGCTTTTATTATTCCATCATTGATTGATTTAGAAAATTATGGCTATTATAAAGTTTTTACCTTATATGTAGGTTATTTGATGATTTTTCAGTTTGGAATTAGCGAAGGAGTTTATCTTAAATATAGTGGTGAAACTTATGAAAATTTAAATAAATATGACATTAGAATGTTCTCGAAAATACTGTTTATTATTTCATTATTTACATCATTTATTGGAATATTAATTTCAATTATTTTAGGCAATAATGAATACAGTTTTATATTATTAATGCTTTCATTGTTTTTAATATCTGACAATATAACTAGATATTGTCAATACATTTCACAAATGACAAAAAGATTTAATGAATTGACTATTCGAAATGTTTTAAAATCAATATTAACTATTTTATCTGTTATTATTCCGTTATTATTATCTAAAATATTTGTTTTAAATTGGAATTATCATTTTTTTGTTTACATTTACGTTGTTATAAGCTATATACTTGCATTTTGGTATGTTTTTACATATCGAAAAGTAATTTTTGGAAAATCAAGTGATTTATCATCAAATAGTTATAAAATTTCTTCTATTATTAAAATTGGGTTTCCTTTATTAATATCTAATCTATGCATTAATTTAATATTTTCAATTGATAGACAATTCGTTTCTTTAACTTTTGATAAAAATAGTTATGCTATTTATGCTTTTGCATATAATATGCTGAATTTAGTAATTGTTGGTACCAGTGCTGCTGCAACCGTTCTATTTCCGTCAATGAAGCAAGATGATGAAGAAACAGTATTAAAAAAATTTCCTATTTTGAATATGTTGTTAAATTTATTTATTTTTTTAGGAGTTGCTGCTTATTTTCCTTTAATAGTTTTAATTAATCATGTTTTACCAAAGTATAGTTTATCTTTTGAAATATTACGAATAATATTTCCTGCTTTTGCATTTACATCATCTGTAACAACAATCCTTCATAATTATTATAAAAAATTTGGTTTAAATTTTGTATATTTTATAATATCAATTATTATATTAGTGTTATCAATTGGCGCAAATATTATCGCTTATTTATGGTTTAAATCAATGGAATCAATTTCAATTGCTTCAATAATTGTAATATTATTATGGTATATGATATCAACTCTATTTTTTAATAATAAGTATTCAATTAAATGGATCACTTCATTTGTTTATATTGTAATAATGACGGGATTTTTTTACTTAATTTCATTTATTCCAAATGTATATATTGGTTTTTGTGTTTATATTTTAGTATATTTTTGTGTGTCATTTTTAATTTATAATAAATCTTTAATTATAGTTGTAAAAAGAATATTAAGTCGAATTAGGAAGAAAAATTAATTATTATGAATAGAGGGAAGATATAGTGAAAGTATTATTTTTAGATATTGATCTTGATGATTTTGGAGATTTTTTTAGAAAACAAAGGAATAGTATACCTAATGTTGATTCTATGAAGTTATATTCAAATGCTTTTCCACTTGTTAGAAAGTTGTTTCTGTTTTTAGGATTACATGTATCTTCGTTTTTTTTATATTTTATTTATGGAAATTGGAAGAAAAAAATAAACAATTATGATTTTTTTGTAATACCTTCTAGAAAAAGTTGCAAATATGCATTAAAGATTTTAAAAAAAAAGAAAGTGGCAATGTTTTATTGGAATATAATTACTGAAAAAGAAATTGCTCCATTATTTATCAAAAAACATTATCCTAATGTTCTATTATGTACTTTTGATCATGGTGATGCCGAAAAATATGATATTGTTAATGTTGATAACTATTATTTTAATTTAAAAGGTTATTTAAATAAAGAATGTATTTCTCAAGATTTATTTTATGTGGGTATTGATAGAAAAAATAGGAGAGATATTTTAAATCAATTAAATGATTTGCTTGGTGATAAATATATTTTAAATTTTCACATAATGAATTATGATGATAAAGAAAACAGATTAAAATATGAGGATATAATAAGTAATAATTTAAGGACAAAATGCATTGTTGATTTAACACGTGAAAATCAAACTGGTATAACACTTAGACCTTTAGAAGCCTTAATGTTTGAAAAAAAACTTATTACGAATAATAAAGAAATAATAAAATATCCATTTTATAATAAGAATAATGTTTTTATATTGGGCATTGAATCATTAAATGATATAGAAAAGTTCATAGATTCGCCTTTTATAAAAATTGATAAAAAAATAAAAGAAAAATATTATTTTGAAAACTGGTTAAACAATGTTATAAATTGTTATAATTCATATAATGTAAATATTTTAAATAATAAAAAATAATAGATAGTAATTATAGTTGCAATTAGTATAATTCAAATAACTAATGTTGTGATGCATTAATAAAATATTGTTAGTACTAAGATAGGAGAATTTTTATGAAAATAGTAGCAGTAGTACCAATGAAATTGAATAATAGAAGATTACCTCAAAAGAATACTCGTTCTTTTACAAATGGTAAGCCTCTATGCTATTACATATTAAATACATTGTTAAAATGTAATAACATAGATGAAGTATATGTATATTGTAGTAATGAGGATATAAAAGAGTTTATTCCTGATAAGGTTAAGTATATTAAAAGAAGTGAATCATTAGATCAAGATACCACAAAGATGAATGAGGTCTTGCAGTCATTTACAAAGGATGTTCCAGCAGATATATATGTAATGACACATACAACAGCACCTTTTGTATCAGTAGAAAGTATTGAGAAAGGCTTGGAAGCAGTTATTAGTGGTGAATATGATTCATCGTTTGCAGCCAAAAAATTACAGGACTTTTTATGGAAAGATGGTAAACCTTTTAATTATGAATTAAATAATATTCCTAGAACTCAAGATTTACCAGCTCTTTATGAAGAAACTAGTGGTTTTTACATATATAAAAATGAGGTTATGACAAAATTGAATAGACGTATTGGTGATAAGCCATTTATAGTTGAAGTAAATGAGATAGAATCAGTAGATATTGATGAACTTGAAGATTTTAAAATAGCTGACGCCATTTATAATTTTTACTATAGAAAGTAAGGTGAATTATAATGAAATCAGTATTGGAGAATTTCAAACGTAAGATTGTTGAAAAAGATTATTTATATGGTGTTTTTATGAAGTCATCAGATCCAATGTTCGTTGAGATAGCAGGTATTGCAGGATTCGATTATGTTATTTTAGATACTGAGCATGGTCCAACTGATATTGAACATCAACAAAACAATATTAGGGCTTGTGAAGCACGCGGGATTGTACCTATTGTGAGAGTACCTTATATTGATGATAATATAATTGGTAAAGCTATGGATATTGGGGCGTATGGAATTCAGGTATCACAAATTAGAAGTTCAGAAGATGCTCGTAGAGTAGTTGAATATGCGAAGTTTTTCCCTGAAGGGAAGCGCGGAGTATGTCGATTTGTCAGAGCAGCAGACTATTCTGCTATGCCTAAGAATGATTATTTTATGTTTGCAAATGATAATTTGATTATTTTGCAATTAGAAGGTTCAGAAGCAATTTCAAATATTGATGAAATTTTGAATGTTGATGGCTATGATATCATTTTTATAGGTCCATATGATTTATCACAATCTTTAGGTGTTACTGGAGACATTAAGAATCCGAAAGTTTTGTCTGAGATGATAAATATTATTGAAAAAGCTAAGGAAAAAGGCAAAATCGTTGGAACATTTACTGATGATTATGAAATGGTTGAAAAATGGAAATCTTTAGGTGTTCAATATTTAGCTCATTCAACTGATTCTGGTCTTTTTTATGAATGTTTGAGAGACACTTTCAATAAGTTAAATACAATTGGTACAAAGCATTCTATTGCAAAAGTTTTGGATTGTACATTAAGAGATGGTGGATATGTAAATTCATGGAAATTTGGCCAAAAGAATATCAAACGAATCATTAGTAGTTTAATAAATGCAAAGGTAGATTATATTGAGTGTGGATTTGTAACTAATAAAGAAGAATTTGTTACAGGAGTTACAAAATTTAATTCATTAGATGAAGTAAATAAATTTATTCCTAAAAAAGTTAATAGGAATTTTGCAGTTATGATAAATTATGGTCAATATAATTTAGATGATATTCCACAATATCCTGGATATGGTGTAAATTGTATTCGTGTTGCATTTCATAAGAAAAATTTGAATGAAGCCCTTGAATTTTGTAAAGAAATAAAAGAAAAAGGATATAATGTTTTTGTACAAGCAATGGTTTCATTAAATTACTCTGATACTGAATACTTATATATGATTGAAAAATGTAACGAATTTAAACCATATGCATTATATGTGGTTGATAGTTTTGGTGTAATGAAAAGTAAAGAAGTATTACATTATTTTAAAATGTTAGAAAGAGAATTAGATAATTCAATTTTTCCAGGATTCCATGCACATAATAATTTGCAGTTAGCATTCAGTAATGCTATTTCATTGTTAGAAAAGAGCAATAGAGAGTTTATTATTGATAGTTCTATTCATGGAATGGGAAGAGGAGCAGGTAATTTAAATACAGAAATTCTTGTCCAATATTTAAATGATAATTATTTAGGCAAATATGATATAAATCCAATTTTAGAAGCAAATGATTTAGTTTTAGAAAAAATATACTCAACAACTCCGTGGGGATACTCTTTGCCTAATTATTTATCAGCAAAACATAATTGCCATCCAAATTATGCTAGTTTTTTAAACGATAAAAATAATTTAACTATTGACGATATTAATGCTATTTTTGATATGCTATCAGTTGATAAAAAGGTTGATTTTGATAAGCTTTATATCGAGAAGTTGTATTATTCATATCTTGAATCAAAAGAAAATGAAAATGATGATTTTGAAAAAGTAAAATCAATATTTCAAAATAAACGTGTTGCTATGATATGCCCTGGCAAATCATCTCTTGAAAAAGTCAATATTTTGAAAGAAATGATAGATAATGAAACAATTATTTGTTCAATTAATTTTAACTATCTATTATTAGATGTTGATTATATTTTTGTAGGAAATAATAAAAGAATGGCAGAATTAGATAATTCTATTTATAACAAAATAATTGCAACAACTAACATTCCAGTTAATGATGTTTTTGCAAAAGTAAATTATTCTACATTACTAAATGAAGTTGATGATGTAAAGGATAATACTGGCTTGATGTTTATTAAATTAATGTACATTTGTAGTGTTAAAGAATTGATTATCATTGGAATGGATGGATATAGTTATAATGAAAAAGATAATTATATTAGTGATGAATTAATTATAAAAACTCAAAAAGAAATGATAGACAAATTAAATATGGGAATTAAGATAGAATTAAACAAATTTGAAAATAAAATTAGTATTAAAAAAATTAGTTAGGTAAGAAAGTATGCAAGATTTAATTATTTATAAGCTTGTGTAAAAAATGAAAAACTCAATAAAGTTTAAGATGATAATAGTTATTTAAATCGGCTCTTTCCAAACTGAGGTAGTTTGATAAGTAACTACTTATGATAGAAATTAGAACATATTGAATAATATATCTTATTAATGGTAAGCGTCAAAAATGAAGCGTACCCATTTATAGCATAAATAACAGCAAAAAAGTTCTAGAAATAACTAGGACAACACCAAAAAGCCTAGTTATAGGCTATTTTGTGAATTTTAGATAATTAGGAAGATTTTTGGAGTAAGGTAATAACTTTCTTAGAGAATCTTCCTCATTTTTATTTATTTTTGGTAATGTATCAAATACATAGGTTAAGTATTCAAATACGTTAAGATTGTTAGCTACTGCAGTTTCGACTATACTATAAGCTATAGCTGACATTTCAGCACCATTTTCGGTAAAGCAGAATAAAAAATTCTTGCGTTCAATTACGAAGTTCTTCATACATCTTTCTGCTAAGTTATTATCTATAGCTAATCTACCATCAAGTAAATAATTACAAAGGTTATCATAATTATTTATTGAATAATAAAGAGCTTTAGCTAAATTACCTTTAGGTGGTAATAAAGGATATGATTCATCTAACCAAGTCTTATAATTATTAAGTATTTCTCTAGATTCTTTATTTCTTATTTTGTATCTTTCTTCAATAGAAGTATTTTTATTTTGAAGATGATGTTCAATTTTATATAAATCATCTAAAAACTTAATGCCTTGAAGACAAATAGAATTTGATTCCTTTAATTCACCCTTACAAGCTTTTATAAAATCAGCATATTTTCTTCTAGCATGAGCTAAACATGCAACATCATATTAATAAGGTTTGTTAAAGTAACATCAGGGACTATGATTAACAATCCATCATTTTTTCTGATATATATTTGTTATGTATTTTAAGATTAAATATATTTTCCATAATAGTTGGAATCCAAATAATACTATTTATTCAAAATTCTATAATACTCTTCTGTTAATTTAATTATTTCATTATCAATATCGTAAATACTATTCTTAAAATTAGTTAAACGCTCTTTCTTAACAATTTCATTTGCCCACATAGATGGATCATTCTTTATTGATTCAAAAAGAACATTATCATTTATTTTTACTTCAATTGTTATTGTATCAGAGAAATAGCATGGTAATCCATTTGCTTGTGCTTCAATACCAACTACCGGTAATCCTTCATATAGACTTGGTAATACAAAAGCATCCATTGCACTATAGACCTTAAATATTTCAGTAGTTATTCCATAGAATATTACCTTATCATCTATTTTTAATTCTTTAACATATGAAGTGATTTCATCCAACAAAGGACCATTACCTACTAATAATAAACGTGAATTTGGATTGTTCTTTACATAGCAATTATAAATATCAATTAGATATCTATGATTTTTTTGTCGTTGGAATCTACCAATATGACCTATAACAAATATATCATCAGTTACACCTAGTTTTGTTCTTATTTCATTTCTGTTTTCTTCATTAAAACTGAATTTCTTTAAATCAATAGCATTATTAATAATTTTAACTAGACCTTTATCATATGTCTTATTTCCAAATAAATAACGTCCTGCTAATTCGCTACACGTAAAATAATGTGTTGAATACACTTTAGAAAAAGGTCGTAATAAATTTTTAACTAGATTTTTCTTCCATTCTTTTTTGTTAGATGTTGAATGTGAATGGGCAATTCTTACTTTTATTCCAGCCTTTTTTGCAGCACGTAAAGTAAATACACTTAATGTGGACATATTAGAATGTACAATATCATATTGATTTTCATTAAATATCTTTTTAAGTGCCTTCATATATTTAAAAGGATTACTATAAGGAGGTATTATAACAACATGTCCACCCATTGATTCAATTTCTTCTTTATTAATTATTTTAGATTCTGATTCTACTAAGAAATCAAATTGAACTTTAGTTTTATCAATTTTCCTATAGTAATTCATCCATAATGCTTCAGTTCCACCATTTATAGCCATACCTATTACTTGAGCA
>JBJEFS010000107.1:0-9745 GCA_051874325.1 Anaeroplasma sp. | reverse complement strand
ACTTTTCAATTGGCTTTATTATTTTTTTTATATATTACGACTGAACTGTAACGAAATAATCAAATATAGTGTCTTATTAGGCTTGCTATATACCCCATCTAAAGCAGGTGATGTTTGACTCACTGTTACTTTAAACTTTTTAATAGCCTCATTATTATCTATTTGTTTTTCTAAACTACTATATATTTCATTAACTAAAATTCCAGCGAGTTCTGCATTTTCACTTGAAATACTTATTGTATAAATATACTTAGTAGTACTAGTTGATGTTTCAATCATTCCTTTTAACTCATTTGTAGACATATTATGTTTTTTTGCTACTGGCTCTAATACAACATTTTCTTTTGTATAAGTCGCAACAGTCTCTATTATTCTTAAAGAATTTGTATAATCGACATTTTGATCAGCATTATTAGATTGGTTTTCAATTGCTACTATAACTGAAGTAGTTGACTTATAAATTGGTTTAACAATTTTAAATGTATAAAATACTCCAATTAAAAATACTCCAAAAGTAATTAAACCTATTAATAAAATATTTTTCTTAACAAGTCCAATTAAATCATTTAAAGTAATTGAATTCTCTTGATCATTATGATTTTCCATTTTCATTTCCTCCTTAATATGTTAATACAAATAAATACATTTTTCTCATTTTACAATATTAAGGACATCAAATGGACACAAATTTTTTAATATAACTTTTAAAATACGATTATTTCCCGATTTTTTTCATATATTCTTCTTTAAGTGAATAATAACTTCCAGATGTAAACTCAGCCCAAGAATATTCATACATATATTCTCCGTGAAAAGCATTTATAGCCTTTACATCCATTTTTTCATAATCATATGCATCACATTTAAATTTTGAGGTGTCAATGGCAAGATGATTCCAAGTTTTCACCAGTAATTCTTCAATACCAGCCTTTTTAAGAGAACTTCTTAATGAAGAAATTGTAGCAGTAGTTCGATTCTTTAATCTTTTATCATAGTTTTCATTTTCCCATAAAACTAATGCTAAACGTTCTGTTGTAACACTTGCACCATGTCGATCAACTAAATAAGCAAGTAGTTCTTTAGCTTTTTCCCTTTCAAATTTCAAAATCTTACCATCAACAAACACTTCAAAATCTCCAAATGTTTGGATACGTATATCTTTTGGTAATCCAGAAGGTATTTTACTCCAATCTTCAACCATTTCATCTAAAACCTTCTTTATTTGCTTGCTTGTTACAGGCTTTAATAAATATCCTTTTGCACATAAATCAAAGGCATCAATTGCATATTCGCTATATGCGGTACAAAATAGAATTTTAATTTTAGGAAAAAACTTTTTCAAATAACTAGCAAGACTCAATCCATTCATATTTCCTAATTTAATATCAAGAAATGCATAATCAAGTTTTTCATTTTTTCCAATTAATTCATCTACTAATTTAACTGATTTTTCCGCACTTAGAAGTGGATAAATATTTTCTTTAGGAAAAACTTCTTTTACTTCTTCAATCATTGAATCTAAAATTGTTTGTTTGTCTTCAACAATTAAAATATTCATCAGCAACCACCTACTTTTTCCATATCCAACACAATTGTAACCCTTGTGCCTTTACCAACTTCACTTTCAACCTCAAGACTTCCACATTTCATTGCAGCTAATCTTTTACTTACATTCTGAATTCCAATATGATTTTTATTATCTGAAATAGCTAAAATACTTGTATCAAATCCAACACCATCATCAGTTACTTCTATTATTATTTTTTCTCCTTTTCTTTTAGAAGAAATAATTATTGTTCCACCATTTTCAGTGCAACAAACTCCATGCTTTACTGCATTCTCTACAATAGGCTGAATAGTTAAACAAGGTAATGAGAAATTATTTTCCTCGATATTATATACGACATTTAATTTGTCACCAAAGCTTATTTTTTCTAAATTTAAATATGTTTCAATATGAGATAATTCTCTTGAAAATGGAATTAAACCATGCTCTTGAATTGAAGCCATATTTCCTCTTAAATACATTGAAAAATTATCTAAAGCTTCTTGAGCTTGCTTAGGATTATTCTTACATAAATATCTTATTGAAGCTAAAGTATTGTATAAAAAATGAGGCTGAATTTGAGAAAGCATAATTGAATTCTGACTTTTTTGTAGTTCGATTTCTAACTCTTTTTTATGTTCAACATCTAAGAAATTTTTTGGTATAATCATAAAAATCAATGCACAAGCAGCAAGTGAAATTAAAAGAAAGACATATTTCGAAAGCATTCCACCTTCCCACCAACCTAATCCAGTAGCAAGAAAATCTAAATTCAAGCATATTAATGCACCAATTAATACAGCAAAAACAATAAAAATATTACGTTTAACTTTTTTCAAACCTAAACATAATAAAATTAAAAGAATTATTGATTGTATAGATGTAAAAATACAAAAAACAAAAAGAGTGTCATAAATGTAAACTATTCTTATTAATGACAATATGATTAAAAATAACGTTAATCCAAAATCTAATGCAACTATGTATTTCGCAATTTTATTTTCTTTAATTGGCAAGAAATATGATACTAAGCAAAACATAAAAAATACATATAGTATTATACAGAAATAAAGTCCTGTAGTATTAAACATAACATTTGAATTCCAAAAATATATATTTGGCGAATCTAATATATAATAACCACTTCCAAAAAACAATAAAAGTCCAATTAATAATATTAATTTGCTCTTAGAAAAATGAATTGCGAATGAAAAAAAAGAAACACCAATAAATGCTAAAGAAATGATCATTATTATAGTCCCAATTGTACGATCCATTGCACCTTCTTTAACTAACTTATTTTCCAAGGTAACTGGATTATACATATACATTGAATTTAAAAATTCTTTAACGGCTAAACTATTGCCATAAAAATGATGATTTTTTAGTTCAATAGTAACCTTTTCACCTTCTTCTCCAGTATAAACATAACTAATAAACATTTTACCACAAGAGTACTCATTAAACATTTGATTTTCTGTGTCAAACATATGTGCTTCTTGCCCATCAATAAATAATTGGGCTTCAATGTGATTAAAATATAATAAAATCATATCTCCATTTTGTAAGTAAACTCTATATTCATCATTAGGAAAAACTATGATAAATTTTCCTATTAGTGTAACATCTTTAGTGGTTATGGGTAGTTTTTCATAATCAATTGGCTTTCTTTCTTCACCTTCTATAATATAATCTCCCTCAAAAATAACCTTTGGAGTAATAGAATTAGAAGATTGAATTGAATTATTACATCGTAAAAATATAGCTAAAAAGCATAAAAAAAGCATAAAAATAATACTCAATAAAAACCAATTTTTTTTCATATTTTTCCTCCCGATAATAAATAATATTAATAAATGCATATTTATTATGATTTATATTAATAATTATTTTCTTATCTTTCTTGCACGTATTCTAATTCTAACATAATCAATATACCATTTTCCTTGAATAAGCAACTCATCTTTCAAATTATCTTGAGTAGTATAAATTATATCATTTTTTAAAGCTTCATTCATTCCCTCAAATGGTTTTGTGACAAACATATTAATCCAATTTACAATACCATCTGAGAATTCAACTGGAGTTGGTCTATCAAATAAAATAGCATAATCAACTAATAATCCATTTTTTTCAAGCAAGTAAGAATATTCTCCAATTGTAGGGAAATAGAATACTCTTGGATACTTTAATCCTCTTTTATCAAACTCAGCTTCAAGCATTGAATGTATTTTCTCAGCACATTGATAACCACCAAATTCGCATACTAATTCACCATCATCATTAAGATTATCATAGATATTCCTAATTAATTTTTCTTGATCATTCTTATCAATCCAATGAAAAACAGCATTTGAAAAAATAACATCAGCCTTTTCCTTTAATTTAAATGATAAAGCATCATTTATATTAAACTCAATATCTCTATATGTTTTTTTAGCTAAAGCTATCATATTACTAGATGCATCTATACCAATAACATTATACTCTAATTCTTTAAGCTTATTTGTTAATGTTCCATTACCACAACCCAAGTCTAAAACAAAGCTACCTTTAGGCTTAGTTATCAAATTAATTACATCTTCTCCATATTTTGGAACAAAAGAAAAATTATCTTTATAATTTATAGAATCCCATTTTATATTCATATTAGTCACCAAATAAATAATTATCTCATCCAATTTTTCAAGGTAATCACCTTTATCACTACCACCATTAAAATGAATATTAATCAGTATATTGTCTATAACATTTTCTGGTTAAATAGCTTTAATTAATTATAGCATTATTATTATATTGTGGCAATTTATAATTAAAAATAATTTTGAGTATAAAAGACATTAATCTAAGACTTAATTAATATTGCGACAACTATAAATGATGGGAAAACATATATAATGGAATACTGCAATTTAGGTATAATAATTTCAGTAGGTTATATTAATTTTTATCAATATTCAAATTGAATGTTATCGCCTATTACATAATAGTAAACATATTAATTCTTACATCGTCTAAATATTCTAAGATTTTAAGTGCATAAATAAAGTAGCATTTTGATGCTGAAATTTTCATAATTGGAATCCTCCATGTTAATTAATCTTTAATGTTAAAGCAATATAGTCTTTAACTGCCTCAGCTAATAGCTCTTCATTTTCTACAAAACCACGGGATTTTTGGGCAAAATGAGGATTTTTGAGTTGTTTTTTGCGAATAAAAAAGCCTACAAGCTTATGATATTACTTATAGGCCTGTAGGCTTAAAATTTTTATTATTTAATTATTAGAGTAAAGCACCAAAAAGTGGTTTACAACTCCTTCAAATTATTTAATATTATTCTTTAGCATTTCAATAAATTCATTTTTAGGGACTGGTTTTGAATAAAAGTATCCTTGAATTGAATCACAATTACATTTTTTCAAAAATTCAACTTGTTCTTTTTCCTCAATACCTTCAGCAACAACCTTTTTATTCAGCTTATGACATAAATCAATAATTGCCTCAACAATTGTTTGGCTTTCTCCATCAAATCCATTTTCGCCTCTGAAAAATTTGCTATCAATTTTAATATCATCAAAATCTAATTCTCTTATTACATTAAACGAACTATATCCTGAACCAAAATCATCCATTGAGCAGCAATATCCCTCATTGTGAAGATGCTTAATGAAGTCTTTAAACAATGACATATTTTCAATAATTAGTCCTTCAGTAATTTCAACGTTAATTAAATTATGAGGAATATTATATTTTTCAACAATCTCTTTAAAATTTACAACAAAATCTAAATTAACAAAATGCTTTTTACTCAAATTTGTACTAATAGGAATTGTTGGTAAACCATTATCAGTTTGTTCTCTTAAAAACTTACAAGCTTCCTCAAAGACAAATAAATCAATCTTTGTAACAAAACCATTTTGTTCAAATAAAGGAATAAATTTACCAGGAGGAATATATTTACCATCCTTTTTCCATCTAACTAATGCTTCAGCACCAATAATCAAATCTGTTTTTGGATCAACTTTCGGTTGATAAAAGACTTCAAACTCTTTATTTGTGATTGCCTCTTGAGCACAATCCTGTAACGTTTCATCTTCAAAAGCTAAATCATACAATTCTTCATCAAATACTTTTATATCAGTTTTACTTAAATCTGTCATTTGTTCAGCAAATTTTGCTTTCTCAATTGTATCATTAAAATTAAATTCTTCAGAATTTAATATCTCTTTAACGCCAAAAGACATACTTGTATTCTTATAAACACTATTATTCTTTATTTGATCATTAAATTCATTTAATAGCTTTTTTAATTCATCTATATCATTAACCTCAAGAAATAATAAGAAAATATCAAATCCAGCATAACATATTATTCCTTTATTTTGGAAAAAATCCCTTAAACTATTAGCTATATATAATATTAATTCTTTTCCATATTCAGTTCCATGAAGATGGCATAATGAATCATAATTACAAATATTTGCATAGCACATATAACTTTTTTTATGAGATTTATGTAACATAACATTAGAATCATGCATGAATCTTGGTAATCTTAATAGTCCTGTTATTTGATCAAATGCCATCGATTTTTTCTTTTTAATTTCATGATTAGCATTAAATCCAATTACAACACAAATACATATCATAGACAAAATAGATATGAATAATAATAAAGCTTTAGAATATTCTGAAGAACTAGATAACTGATAAATTAATTCTGTTTTAGGTACAATAACAACCAATCTAAAACCAAGCTTTTCTGATTCCTCATTTACACCAATCCCAGATTTATATAGCATATATTTTGTATTACCATTTTTTATTTCAAACACTTCTGTTTCTGTATTCATCAATCTATCACTAAAATCATCAATCTGAAAAGATATGTTTAATTTATTTATGATGTTAGTATTAAAAATATCTTTATCATTATAGCAAGCTATAATTGTTCCATCATCATATGAAACAATTATTGAAGCAGAATCATTATATATATTTGACTTTATAAAATCAACAATATTATTCAATTTAATGGCACCACAAACATAATCTGTAGTGGAATTTAAAAAAGGACTTATAAGATATAAATAATTATTATCACTTGACAAGCATGAATACAATTTTTGATTACTAAACAATCCATCAATATTTACTACATCATGTGTTCCATCTGAAAATACACAATCATCATTTGTGATTATTCCCATCTTATCAAATCTTGAATTTACAAGTCGCTCATTAAATCTTTGTTCATTTCCTTTATATTCAGTAGAATTATGCTGACTTGCAAATTCCTCAATTTCAAAAATCAATAATTCAAATTGATTTTTTATCGATGTGTTTTATATAGTAGATGAGTTGTTGATTCTTCTAGTAGCAATATCATCTTCATATTTTTTTGTTTTTATTTCAAATATAAGCATGTGAGAAATTATGAATACTAATAAAAATAAAGAAACAAAAAATGAAATTATTATTCTTTTTATTTTAATATTTCTTATTTCTTCATTAATAACTAATTCTTTTTTATTAAGTCTCATTTTAATCACTTCACTTACCAAAAACAACTTTTATGTTTTTATTTTAACAAATCATAATTTTTTTCAAGAAAAAGTGACATAATATCTAATAAAAAAACATTTTTTTATCAAAACATGAAATATATAACAACAACATTTACTAATATTTGTGATAATACCTCCCCTACAAGTGGTTCTTAAACAACTACACCCGGGCTGTTGTGCTTGCTCCCATTTTTCATAAAAAAAGAGTCATTTACTGTTGAAATGACTCAATTTATATCAATATATTAATTATCCAAAAATTCTTCTATACTGTTATACACTTCGACATGTTCAAAATACTTATTACTACAATGCTTTATATGAATTATTTTCCTATTAATTCCTTTTTCACTAAATAAATGAAAAAGATTTCTTCCTATGTCATAAATACATAGACAATTATAACCAAAATTTTCATTAAGAAAATTATTTATGTTTCTATGTTCTAATGTGTTTTTTTCTATAATTTCAAAATTATTACTAGACCTTACAATTGAACTAATTGGACCATTTGGATCAACCTCAACTTCATTAATCAATAAAGAATTATTATTTATAGTTATAAACATATAAATATATCTATATGTTGAACTATCATATTTAGAATTTCTAAAATCATAATCAAATTTTATTAACAATTAAAGTTGTATTTACCACAATTAAAATATTAAGAGCAATATCGCTCGCAATATAACTTGGATTTTTCGTTTTAATAAAATTTTCTTAATTTGAAATGCCTATTATATCTTACTACTCTATTTGGTTGAACTAAATAATAATATTTTTCATCTGATACAATTTCAATTACATCTTTGATTCTATATTTTTTCATTCAAACACCTCGAACTATAATAGAAAAGTCATATATACAGGTAAGTATATATAATCATTATCTCTTATATAGTTTTTAGAATAAATAACATACTTCTTATCAACATATTGATGATATTTCTTTGCGAATGCATCTATACTTGAATGACTTCTATAATTAGATGATTTAACTTCAATTGGATTAATTTTTTTACCATTGGTAATAAGGAAATCTATAGAATGTAAATTTGTACTACCTTCCTTATAAAAAGTATTATATTTTAAAATATGACCATTGGCAGTCAACATTTGTGCAACAATATTTTCGAATAAAAAACCTTCATCTATAGATAACTTATCTAATATTATGGATTTATATAATGGATTATTCAAATATGGTGTTGACATGAACATTTTGCTTATTAATAATCCAGTATCACCTGAATAAACCTTAATATTTGACATGTCAAATCCTAAAGATAAAGTAGGGTCTATATTTTTAATTTCATATGCTACATTTACTATTTTGGATTTTTCTAATTCTTTAACATTGTTTAAGCACGTATATAGTTTTGTATTTTTAGAAAAAGAGCTTGCAGTTATTTCGAATGTATGATTACTAAACATTGATTGAATATTATCATAAATAATCAACGGAGTAACAGAAGATCCAATTCTAGATATTTTTTCTAAGTCCTCTCTATATAAATTAATAATATCTTTTTTTATTTTATCAACTAATTCAAAATCTTTTGTTTCAATATATGTAGCTACCGCTTGAGGCATACCACCAACAGCCATATATGTCCTAAATAAATTCATAGCTTTTTTATGAATAATATCATGTAATGGTCTTTGCATAAAAAAACACTCATTTATAACCTTCAGTATTTCATCTTCATTTATAGCAATCAAAAATTCATCAAATGTCATTGGATACATCTGAATTTTTTCTTCTTCTGATGGAATCACTATTTTTGAAGAATTTTTCTTTATTGAAATTAAAGAACCTGTTTCAATAAAATCAAATCTACCATCAGCAACTAAATGCTTAATCATTTCTCTTGCGTTATTATTTTTTTGAATCTCATCAAAAATAATTATAGATTCTCTTGGATATAACTTAATTCCTGTTACTAATTGTAATAGTGAAAAAAATTCATCTAAACTTTCACTTTCTTCAAATACCTTTTTTACACTTTTATTATATGAATTCTTTGTATCACCAAAATCTATTTTAATATATGATTTATATTCATTTTTAGCAAATTCCTCTACTATAGTAGATTTTCCTGTACGTCTAGCACCTTCTACTAGCAATGCTGTTTTACCATTAGACACTCGTTTCCATTCTAATATTTTATTATAAATATTTCTACTAAACATTATAATCATCCTACCTTCATATATAATATAACATTATTTTTCACTTTTATCAACGAAATATGCAGGAAATATTAAAATTTATTTTTATGTTTTGTGCAGAAATTATTAAATTTTATTTTTTACTTTAATGCTGAAAATATTAGAATTACATACACTTAGAATATAATAATATATTTAAAAAGGGATGATTTTTCATCCCATATATAACATAATACTGTCCCCTTCTTTTATTTTCTCTCCTACATCAGGTGATTGATATATTACTGTATCTCCATCACCGTAAAATACATAATTATAAAATAATGTATTCTTTATTTCTTTTTTAGTTTTACCTATATTATTATCTCTCCTTTAATAGGTGTATCTAAAAACAATCTTAAGTTCTTTTCTATTTGGTTTTCATAATCTCTTTTAACACCTAAATATTCTAGTGATT
>JBJEFS010000106.1:0-2280 GCA_051874325.1 Anaeroplasma sp. | reverse complement strand
ATAAAAACGCAACACAGGCCAAATTTAGGGCTCTGGTGGCCAATTAGCTCACATTTATTTGTGGGCTTTTATTATGCTCTAAGGAGGTAGAACAATGGCAAAAAATATAGTCACATTCGGTTTGAAGAATGTTAAGTATTCAAAAATTGATATTAAAGAAGGCTTGCTATCATATGGTCCAATAAAGAGCTAGCTTTAAATGTTATGAAAAAAATATCCGAACACAATAATGGTTTTGATGAACCGGATATTAGTAAATACATTGATGTTATTATTAATGTTGCAAAATAAACATAAGAAAACCAAGGGGTGTTCAAAATTCTCTAGGGGTGTGCAAGGAAAAGTGCTTATTTTGCACACTGTATTAAAATTGGTCAACATTTTTGAGCCTTTTTGGCATATTTTGAAGCTTTTTGAGTTGAAAATAAAGCGTTAGAATTGTATTTGTTTCATTTTCAAAATCAACTGTAAAATGAATGGATTATCATGTATAAATGTTAAAATAAATGTTCTTCACATTGTTTGTAGAAATACAACTATGCTTAGAAACATGTTTTATGAAATTATTTGCTCAAAATGGTTTGTCGGATACTGATAGCTTTGTATTTAAATCTAAAGAAGCCCAACTTTTGTTAGTATAAAAAAATTGTATACATAAAACTGAAAGAGTTTATTTAAATAAATAAAGTATCAATTATATGTCACAAATTAAAAAAAATTTCAAATTTGTGACACATATTTTAATTTTGTGATATAATGAACGTGAGGTGAAAGTCTATGCTAATTAAAAGAAATCAATATTTGGAAAACATAAGAAGGTTCTATGAATCTAATTTAATAAAAGTTTTAACTGGTGTAAGAAGATGTGGTAAAAGTGTTTTATTAAATCAAATAAAAGAAGAGTTAATAAATGAAAAAAAAATAAGAGAAGATCATATTATTTCAATTAATTTTGAAGACGTTAAGTTTTCAAAGATAAAAAACTTTAACAAATTAAACGACTATATTTTAAAAAGAATTAGAGATGATAATAAATATTATGTTTTCTTGGATGAAATTCAGCATGTTAAACAATTTGAAAAAGTATTATCTTCACTTAAAGCAACTCAAAATGTATCAATCTTTGTAACAGGAAGTAATTCTAAACTTTTATCTGGTAGACTTGCAAGTTTACTTGTCGGTAGATGTAAAGAATTTAAAATAATGCCTTTTACCTATAGTGAGTTTATTAAATTTTATGAAGAAAATGGATTGGAGTTCCCTAAAAAGCCTTTACAAAACTATATTAGATTTGGTGGTATGCCACAAAGAATGGATTATGATTTAGAAGAAGATATTAAAGAATATTTAAAATCAATTTATTATGGGATTATTGATAAAGATATTTGTAATAAGAAATCTAAAATTGATAAAGAAACATTTATATTAATTTCTAAATATATTATTAATAATGCTTCAAAAGAATTTTCAGTTCAAAATATTGTTGATTATTATAATTTAAATAATCAAGATGATATTTATAGAAAAATGGTTTATAGGTATTTAGAAAAATTAGAACAGGCTTGTTTAATATCAAGAGTAAAAAGATATGATATAGCAACTAAAAGGACATTAAAACAAGTTGAAAAACAATTTGTTGTTGATAATGGATTCTTTCTTGCTTGTAATGATTCTAATAAAATATTTGTGGCTCATGCTTTAGAAAACCTAGTTTATAATGAATTACTATATAGAGGATATGATGTTAAGATTGGTAAAACATATAAAGGTGAAATTGACTTTGTTGCTATAAAAGATGGTAAGAAATGTTTTATCCAAGTAGCGTATTTATTATCAAGCGATGATGTTATTGAAAGAGAATTTGGTGCTTTTGATTCTGTTCGTGATCCATCACCAAAATATGTATTTAGTCTAGATGAATATGATATGTCTAAAGATGGAATAACTCATTTTAATATTGAAGATTGGCTTTTAAATAAGGTTGATGTAACTTTATCATAATTGTCTCAAACTTAGAATTATTTTGAATTTGTGACACTTGATGATATCTTTTTATAAATAGGATAAGTTCTAAAAATACTTTGAATTACGAAGAGTTTTCACAATATGTTTTATAACTGGAGCACCTAAAACCTAGTTTTGTAGGATTGAATAAGTGTATACAATGAATCAGTAGAGAATAGCACAATAGGGTGTGCAAAAAAATGGGCCATTTGCACACTGTATTAAAATAGGCCAACAAGCACAAATGTGAATAGTCCTCTATTTGAACCGCAAAAA
>JBJEFS010000105.1:22688-35534 GCA_051874325.1 Anaeroplasma sp. | reverse complement strand
ATAATATCATTATTCTTTTTTTTCTTTATTATCTTTGGATAATATGTTATAACATAATTAAATTTATTATTCGCTTTGTATTGTTTTTTTACATAAAATTAAAGGGAGACTAATAATATGATTGAAATATATAAATTAAATGAATTAAATAATCCTGCAATTCCTAATCCGCATGATTGTGTAATTAAAAAAATTACGATAGAGAAGGATTGGTTAATCTTTGAGTTTGAAGATGATATTTCATATCATGATTCTATAAATTATTTAAATATTAATGCTAAATCATTAATTATACGTTACCATTTAATTGATGATTTTAATACTTATTTTTATAGACTAAAAGGATTATTTAGAAAAGAAGGATTTGAGTTAGTAACAAATGAAGAATTAACAAAATTTAATTCTGATAAGCTTGAATATCTTTATCATAATACTGGATATCAATCAATAATTATTAAACTATGGTGTAGAAATAGTATTTTAATTGATTTATCTTGTGATTATATAGAATATGAATGGATAGAAAAATAAGATAAATTAAGTTATAATGTTAGGGTGATTTTGGATGAAAAATAAATTATCTTTGATTGCGTTTGGTATTACTTTAATTGGTGGCTGTGGTGTTGGTATAAATATTATTTTATCTGAAATTCTATACCAACATATTGATGAATTAACAAAAACACCAATTTGCTATCAAGTATTTGTGTATATTTCTATATTTGTTACTATAGTTGGTATTATATTGAGTGCTATTTATAGAAATAAATCAAATACAAAAAAAATCGAGGAAAGAATAGAAGTACCATTAATGATAATAGGATTTATTTTAATGATTGGATTAGCATTAACTAAACATAAATTATATATTTTAGATATATTAATTTGTGTTGGTAGCTTACTATTTATTGTAGGCTTTTCTTGTTTTATTTCTACTAAAATTGGTTTGCATAGAAATTATATAATCGATATTAAAACACCTTCAATGGAGGAAATCTGGAAAAAAACAAATATAAATGATTTTGCAGTATCTATTTTTCTATATTTAATGGAAAAAAGTTCAAATGATAGATTATCAAAGGAAGAAAAAGCAGTTTTGATTGTAAGAACATTTGTAGAAGAAGTATATAATGGGGGCTTTGAACAATTCATGGATAACTCTAGTGGAAAATATTTTGATGAGTTATTGGAATCTTTTGAAATAATTAATGCACAGAAATTGATAGAAATATATAAAGATCTAATAAATAAATTTCCAATAGGACTTTCAAATGACGAAAAAGAAAAGACCTATGATGATATTATTACAGAGAATTTTGAGAACATTAGACAATGTGATTTAAAAATGTATGAAATTGAAGGCAGTTATTTTGATGAAATAATATATAATTTTGTGATGGAAAATAAAAATAAATTTAATTAAAATTTTGTCTTTTATACAAAAAAAATTAATGTTTATAATTGAAAAAATATTTCAATTAATGATTAAGTTTAATTATGAGGAGTAAGTATGCATATGAAAATTAGAAAATATTTAAAGAATTGCAATGAAGTATATCATATAACTTTGGACCCAAAGGGGCCTGGTGTAGTAAGAATTCACTTAGTCCCACCTAAAAGATTAAAGCCAGGTATTCCATGGGTTGTTATAATAAATGGATATTCAGTATTGCCTCTTCAAACAGTATGGGCAGTATTATTGAAGGAATTTATAACTGTTTTTAATCAACATTGTGGTCCTTCATATACATCAGGTGATATAAAGAATCTAATCAATAAGGTTTATAAAAATGTTAAATTAGTGTTTCCTGATGCAAATGAAAAATCTGTTAGAAAGGATTTAAAGGATATTATTGAAGTATTAGAGGATGTGGCAAGAGGAAATGAACCTTCTTGTGAAATTGGCTATTTAACGTTGACTCAATATGCTAAGGATATGTGTGCACCACATCGTATGGATTTAATGATTTCATCTATGGAGACACATGGTTGTTGGAATTGCAATCAAAAATGCTTATTATGCTATGCTGGAAATGAAAAAATGTCTGTAGTTAATGAGCTTACTACTGAAGAATGGTTTAGTGTTTTAGATAAATTAAAAAAAGTAAATGTACCAGCAGTTACTTTTACAGGTGGCGAGCCTACTTTAAGAGATGATTTAGTTGAGCTTGTTGCATATGCATCTTGGTTCGTCACAAGATTAAATACTAATGGAATTAGACTTACGAAGGATTTGTGTGAAAGATTATATAAAGCTGATTTAGATAGTGTTCAAATAACATTGTATTCTTATGATAAGGATATTCATAATAAGATGGTTGGAGGCAACCATTTTGATGAGACTGTAAATGGTATTAAAAATGCAATTGAGGCTGGATTAGATGTAAGTATTAATACACCATTATGTAGTTTAAATTCTGATTATGTTAAAACGGTAGAATTTGGAAAAAAATTAGGTGTAACCTATTTTTCAACATCAGGAGTTATTCCAACAGGAAAAGCTTTAGAAGGTAATGTAGAAAAACTTACGAGTGATGAAATCTATAATTCCTTAAAAGAGGCTTATTTATACGCAAAAGATAATAATTTAGAAATATCATTTACCTCACCAGGCTGGATTAATGCTGATTTATTAAAAGAAATGAATATGGTTGTTCCTTCTTGTGGAGCTTGTTTATCAAATATGGCAATTGCTCCAAATGGAGATGTTATTCCATGTCAATCATGGTTGTTTGAAAATGGACTAGGTAATATTTTAAAAATAGATTTTAAAAAAATATGGAATAGTAAGAAATGTAAAAGTCAAAGAAAATTTGCTGTAAACAATCTAGAGTCATGTGCGTTAAAGGAGGTAAATAAACAATGAAATTATTTATTATATTTTTATTAACTTTTTTTAATATAATTCCACTTGGATATAAGCCTGGCTCTAAGGATTATGATTATATTGAAGAATATAACATAACAATTAATTCAAATGATGATGGTACTATGAATTTTGAATATTCCTTAATTTGGGATGTGCTAAAGAGTGGTGATGAAGATTATATTGATATAGGTGTACCTAACAAGCATATTTATAATTTAAATGAGAATTGTAACGACATCAGGAAAATAAAATATGTTAGTGATGATGGTAGTTTTGTAAGATTATATTTAAACAATAAATTTGAAGCAGGTCAGGTTTTAAATTTATCTTTTAGCTTTACAGCTTCGCATTTGTTTAAAATAGATAGTGATAATGATAAACCACAATACGTTAATTACACCTTTAGACCAGGATGGTTTGATGAAATAAGAGTTGGAAGCTATACAATAAAATGGGAAGCTAAAGATATTATAAGCGTTGATAGTAACGCAACACTTATAGATGATTACTATATTTGGACTGGATCCTTAGATTATGGCTCTACAATTGAATGTCGTTTATCATATAATATTGATTCTTTTCCAAATATTGATATAACCAAAGAAGCAGAGGATGATTATTCTTGGATTATTCCTATTGTTATTTTTACAATAATAATCGTGTTTGTAGTTGTTTTTATCATATTAATTTATAGATCCCAGCAAAATAGTTATTATTCATATCGTGGCTTCTATCCATATTATAGACATAGGTATTTCTTTTGGCATTCATTTTATCACGGAAGAAATAAAAAAGGTGAGCCATTATATGCACCAAAAACTGTATCAACAGGAACAGGTGGACATAAAGGCAGTGGAGGATGTGCTTGTGCTTGCGCATGTGCTTGTGCATGTGCTGGTGGTGGTCGTGCAGGATGCTCAAGAAAAGATTTTTATACTAAAAAAAATGATTTAGATGAAATAAAAAAAGAGCTTATAAACAATTACTTAGATAGTACAAAATAGAAAAGAATTTTATAACTACATATCTATTAAAAAGCTATTTTGTGATCAAAAATAGCTTTTTATGATATAATTGATTTATTGGAGGAATTCGATTATGATTAAACTTGAAAATGTCAGTAAGTATTATACTGCTAATGGAATAACTAATTTAGGCTTAAGAAATATCTCATTAAGTTTAAATAAGAATGAAATAATAGCTATTACAGGTGATAGTGGTAGTGGTAAATCTACATTATTAAATGTAATAACTAAAATAGATACCTTTGATGAAGGAGAGATTTACTACAAAGGAAATGAAACATCTTATTTTTCAATTTCTGATATGGATGATTTTAGAAAGAATAAGGTTGGATTTATTTTTCAAAATTACAATATCATAGATTCATATACTGTGTTAGAAAACGTAATGATTCCTTTATTACTATTAGGTAAAAAGCGTAAAGAGGCAAAGGAAAAAGCATTGGAGCTTATTAATGATGTTGGTCTAAAAGGTAAAGAAAAAAATCGTGGCAGTAAGCTATCAGGTGGAGAAAAACAAAGATGCGTTATTGCTCGTGCTTTAGCCTCTGATTGTGAAATTTTAGCATGCGATGAGCCTACAGGAAATCTTGATAGTAAAACTGGTAAGGAAATAATTGAATTAATTCATAAAATAGCTAAAGATAAATTAGTCTTAATTGTAACTCATGATATTGATTCTTTTACAGATATCATCACAAGGAAAATTAGACTTAATGATGGAGAAGTTGTTGAAGATATTGTTTATAAAGATATTGAAGAGGATAAGGATGAAGTATTAGATTTAGATTATAAGCCTTTAGCTAAAAAAATTGCTTTTACTGTAGCTAAGAATAATGTATTATTTACTCCTAAAAAAACAATATTTTTAGCTTCTATATTTTTTGTAATATCTTTAATTGTCTTTCTTTTATTTCAAGTAATTCATTCAGCAACGAATGAAATTGATACATATAATTCTTATGCTAATAAGCAAGAGAATAGATTATATGTATATAATAAGAATCATCAAGAATTAAATATGAATGAGATTGAAGAGTATTGTAAAGATTATGTCATTAATCCTTTTTATGAGGATAAAACAATTGAAATATATTCTTATAATATCTATGAAAGCTTCTTCTATAATGACTATGTACCTTCAATTAAAATAGAAGATGGTAGATATCCAAATAATGATAAAGAAATGTTTATAGTTTTACCTAAAGGTAGTTCTTTAGGCTATTATGATGATGCTTTATATAAAGAATTATTTATTGAATCAACAGGGGAATCTTTTACTTTAGTAGGATATGGTACCTCAAGTGATATAAATAAACCTACAATAACAAAAAATCAAAAAATTAAAGAAACTATGTTTAATCAATATTTCAATCTAGAATTATATGATAAGAATAATAATCTATACTTTTTTAAATATGAAAAGTCTACAGATTTTGAATTGATTTTGCCTAATTCATGGAAAAATTTAGATGCTAGGCTTATTTTAAATGATTTATATACTATTACAGGCTATAAGCTTAGCTATCAAGATGTTAGTGATCCTACTCTTAGGTATAATGATGATACATTTGTTAAAAATAATGTTTTTGAGGTTAGCGTTTATACTAATAAAATATCTAGTACTAAAACAAAATTAAAAAATCTTGGCTTTATGGTTGATCAACCATCTAAATTAGATGAAGGAATGAATATAGAAGTATTAATGGCTAATTTATTTAGTTATGGTTTAATGTTTATGGCATCAACTGTATTAATATTTGTTTTCTATATAACCTACTTTGTACTTGCAAGAGTATATAGTTCTAAAAAGAAGGATTATGAGATATTAAGGACCTTAGGTGTAACTAAGAAGGATATGAGATTTATTGTATCCTTCGAGGTAATGGGAATTGGTATTTTTGTTATGCTACTTGCATATATTACAGGTTTAGTTTTAATATACAATGTTCCTAAATTATTTTATTTGCGTGGTATAACATTAGGTACTAGTTTGATTTATTTTATAATTTTATTCATATTTGTGTATGCAGTAGGTCATAGATTTAATAAAAAATTATTTAAATTTAGTGTTTCAAAAAGTTTGAAGGGAGATGATTTAAATGATTAAGCTTCAAAATGTTGAAAAATACTATAATAAATCTAAACAAAATGAATTACATGTAATTAATAATTGTAATATTGAATTACCAGATACAGGTTTAATTAGTTTTATTGGTAAAAGTGGTAGTGGTAAAACTACATTACTAAATGTAATTGGTGGTTTAGATAAAAATGATAGTGGTAGTATAATTTATGATGAAACAACATTTAAAAAATATAAAATGAATAAAATTGATTCTTATAGGCGTGAGCATATCGGATATATTTTTCAAAATTATTTATTACTTGAAAATTTATCTGTGTATGATAATTTAAGAATAATGCTTGAAACAATCAATATATTTGATAAAGAAGAACAACAAAAAAGAATCGAATATGTTTTAAAGGCTGTTGGAATGTTTAAATATCGTAAAAAACATGCAGATAAGCTTTCTGGAGGTCAGCAACAAAGAGTAAGTATTGCAAGAGCTTTATTAAAACCATGCAAGGTTATTATTGCTGATGAACCAACAGGAAATTTGGATACTGCTAATACGATTGAAGTAATGAATGTCTTAAAGAAAATAAGTAAAAAGACATTAGTTCTATTAGTTACTCATAATAAGGATATAGCTGAATTTTATAGTGATAGAATAATCGATATCGTTGATGGACAAATTGCTAGTGATAATATAAATATAAAAGAACAACAAAGTCTTAATGTTATAAATGATCGTAATATATATTTGAAGGATTTAAATCAAGAAGAAATTATGCAAGAATCACTTAAATTTAATGTTTATTCTGAAGATTCAAATCCTCCAATTGAATTGACAATTGTATATAAAAACAATACTTTATATATTGATTCACCAATTAATATTCAGCTTGTTAAACAAACTAATACAAAGTTAATTAATGATCATTATAAAGAATTAAAAATAGAAGAAGTAGATGATTTTGATTTTGATATTTCTTGGTATAATAATCAAAAGAAGAATTCATGGGGTACACTATTTTTTAGAAATTTTAAGCGCTCAATTAAAGAATTTTTTACACGCTCAATACGTTCAACTGTGTTTCATGGTATATTCTTTATTATAGGTATAATCATGGGTTTTTGTACAATTTTTACTTTACGATATTCTAAAACTAATGATTCATATTATTCTACAGAAAATGCTATTTATTTAAATGATAATAGTTATGATATTGACTACTATTATTATCCTTATGTTGAGAATACTTCTATATATCAAGCGATTGATAATGGTTTAATTGAAGATGTATATTATTATAATGGTTTTTATTATGATATTGAATATAAATATAATACCGTTAGAAATGAAACTCTCCAAATACGTCAATTTGATTATCCTTTTAATATGGTTAGTGATAAGAAACTAATTTGTGGTGTCGCCCCTTATAATGATCATATTGTTATAGGTAAAGGGCTTGCTGATTTTATCATGAAAAATATGGATATTGTTACTTCATATGATGATATACTAGGTATTGTTATAAATGATGTAACAATATGTGGTATATCATCTGTTAATACAAATAGCTGTTATTATAATATGTCTGATTATTATAAACCAAAAGGATATTATAAAGAAGAATCAAATATAGGACATTATAAGTTTGAAGATTATACTGTTATTTTAGGTGAAGATATTGTTTCTAATGATCAATTATTATTAGAAAGTATTTATCAAGATTTGTTTAATATTGGTGATTTTATAACAGATAAAGGAACTGGTAAAACTTATGAGGTTGTAGGTTTTTTTGAAACTGATGGTTATTGTAGCGTTATTGCAGGAGATAAGTCATTGTTGGCTTGTTATTTTAATGATATATCTATATATTGGGTTAATAATTATCTAAGCTTTTTATCGTCAAAAAATACATCCTACGAACTAGTAAATGATGGTTTATCAAGATTACCTCAAAATAAGAATGAGGTCTTAGCTAATTACTATTCTTGTTATGAAATTGGTGATGAGGTAGCTGACTATAAGATTGTTGGTTTTTATAATTCAGATGAGATAGGTAAAGGGAATTATATACTATTAGATCATACTGAATGGTTAAAAAATGTCGTTGTAAGTGGTAATGGTAGACTTAGCTTTAAAATTAAAGATGGTGCAGAAAATGAGTTTAATAGTATGGGTATTAGTTGTTATACTCCATATGAATATGAGTATCAGGTTGATATAAAGTGTAATGCTGATAGTAGAATAGTATCATTATCAATATTAGTATTCCTTTTAGTTATTTCAATTATTTATATATATTTTACTACTAGAAGTAAATTGATTAATCAGGTTAAAGAGGTGGGAATTTATCGTTCTATAGGTTCTTCTAAGCGTCAAATTTATCACAAATATATTTCAAATATATTTGTTGAAACAACATTAACCTCAATAATTGGTTATTTATTATGTGTTAGTGGTTATAGTATTATTTTATCCTTAATTAATAATTTAATAAATGGTCCTAAGACGACAATTTATTATGGCTATTATATTCTTGGGGTAATTTGTTTATATGTAATTAATTTTGTCTTTGGTATGGTTCCAGTATATTTATTATTGAGAAAGACTCCTTCTGAAATTAATTCAAAATATGATATATAAAATAGAAGATATCAAAAATAAGTCTTTATTCAAAATATGACATTTTTTTTAAAATTAGAATGGGATAATAAGCTATCCCATTTTTATTTTAGAAAAAGGTGAATTATATGCAAGAATATAAAATATGTGCTGATTCATCAGCTGATGTACTAAAACTAAATAAAGTCACTTTTGGATTAGCATCATTAACAATTGTTACAAAGGAAAAAGAATATAAAGATGATGAAAATTTAGATGTTGAAGAAATGGTAAAGCATTTAGCTAATTATAATGAAAAATCATCTACAGCATGCCCTAGTGTTCAAGAATGGTTAGATGCTTTTGGAGATGCTAAAAATATTTTTGCTATAGCAATTACAAGTGCTTTATCAGGAAGCTTTAATTCTTTAAATTTGGCAAAAAATATTTTTTTAGAAAAATATCCTGATCGCAAGGTTCATATAATTGATTCTTTAAGTACTGGTCCAAAAATGAGATTAATTATTTATAAATTAGAGGAATTAATATTAAAGGGTTTATCCTTTGAAGATATTATTGAAGAAATAACTAAATATCAAAAATCAACTGAGATAATCTTTATGCTTGAATCTATGAATAATCTTGCAAATAATGGAAGAGTCAATAAGCTAGTCGCAAAAGCTGTAGGCTTACTGAATATTAAAATTATAGGTAAGGCGAGTGAACAAGGTACATTAGAGGTTACTGATAAAAAACGTGGCTCAAGATCAGTAATTAATTGTATAATCGATAAATTAGGAAAATTAAAGTATAATGGTAAAAAAATATTGATTGGACATTGCTTTAATTATGATTTTGCAAATATTATAAAAAATAAGATATTAGAAATTTATAAGTATGCTGAAATTGAACTTTATGCTTTAAGAGGATTATGCAGTTTTTATGCTGAAAAGGGTGGATTGATTATTGGTTTTGAGCAAGCATAAATTATGATCTAATCTCTTTATGATAATTAAAACGTTTTTATGTAAATTATTGTCATATAGTTGATAAAACAATAATAAAATGTGCTAAAATAATATAAATATATTTTTTAATCTATGAAGGGAGAATAGTCAGTAGATAAATATATATTCTATGATTAGCGTAAGAGTTATGGAAAAGATAGCAGATTATTTCTTTTTAATTTATACTAAACTTGAAAAAAATAGATTTTTAGCATCGATTAAGCAAGCATTTATTATGCTTATTCCTATCTTTATGATTGGAGCAACTGCACTATTACTTGAAAATTTTCCTATCTCAGTGATTAGAGATTATATTTCATCTACAAAAATTTATTCTTTTTTAAATATAATATATCTAGCAACGTATGAATTTGCAACAATATACTTAGTTATTACGGTAACATACCAATATTCAAGTTATCTAAATAAGAATATTACTACACGTATATTTGCAGTAATAAACTCATTACTATGTTATTTGGTATTACTTGGACCTAATGTTTTAAAAAGTGGAAGTAATATTTTAAATTACACACGTATGACAAATGTTTTTTCTGGACTAATAACCTCTCTTTTAACAACAAGACTATTCTTTTTGTTTATCAATTTCGCAGAGAAGAAAAGGAATAAGGCTTTATATAATTCAACATTCTCAATAGGTATAAATTCTATTATACCAATGAGTATATGCTTAATTATATTTTCATTAATAGCTAATTTAATAATTTATTTACCAATTAATAATATTCAGAATTTTAATGATTTAGTTATATTTATACTATCTCGACCATTTGAATATATTGGTGCTACATATTTAGGTGGATTGTTATTATTACTATTAGAATCAGTTTTATGGTTGTTTGGTATTCACGGAAGTAATGTCTATGAGTCTTTAAATCAGACAATATTTGTAGCTAATAGTGGTCATATTGCGACAAAGGCCTTCTTTGATACTTTCACATTGTATGGTGGTTGTGGTTCCACTTTATGTCTTTTAATTGCTATTTTACTTTTTAGTAAAAGTAAAAGAAAGAAGAAGCTTGGTTATATGTCATTGATACCAATGGCATTTAATGTTAACGAAATAATGGTATTTGGATTACCAATAGTACTTAATCCAATTTATGTAATTCCATTTATTTTTACTCCAATTATTTGTTATTCTATTTCATATTTAGCAGTATATGTAGGGATTGTTCCTGAAATTACAAATTATAATGTATGGTGGACTACTCCAGTAATCTTAAGTGGCTATCAAGCAACTAATTCTATTTTAGGTAGTTTACTTCAAATATTCTGTGTTTTTATTGGTACTTTAATTTATATTCCATTTGTTAAACTAAATAATAGAATATCTGAAAAGAATAATTCTTTATTAGAATCAAATCTAATAAAATATACTAAAGAATGTGAGGCTAGAAATATAGATTTTAGTATTGAATCCTTAACTACATTAGAGCAACAGTATGCTGAAGGTATTGCAATTAGTTTAAATAAAAGAATTCAAGCTAAAAGTATTGAATTATATTATCAACCTCAAATAAAAAATGATAATATTATATCTATAGAAGGATTATTAAGATTTAAATATAAGAATTCAAACTATCTTTATCCTCCTCTTGTAATTAATATCGCAGATGAAAAAGAATTATTTGTAGATCTTACAAAGGTGATTATTGAACGTGCTATTATTGATTTAAAGAAATTAATGGAAGTAAAGAAGGACATATCTGTTGCAGTAAATTTAAAATTAAAATTATTGACAGATACTGATTTTAGAAGCTGGATGATAAATATCATAAAGGAAAATGGCATTATGCCTAATTCATTTGGAATTGAAATTACTGAGGAAGCAATTTTATATGATGATAAATGTAAAATTATATTTGAAGAACTACATAGTAATGGTATAATGATATATATGGATGATTTTTCAATGGGTAATACCTCAATATCTATTTTAGAGGATAATTATTTTGATTTTGTAAAACTGGATGGTAGATTGATCAGAAACCTAGATAATGAACGCTCTAATGGTATTGTTTCAACAATAATTGATTTGGGAAAGAAATTGAATTTTGAGGCAATTGCTGAATATGTAGAAACTGAAGAGCAAGTAAATACTTTAAAAAATATGGGTTGTGACATTTATCAGGGCTACTATTATTACAAGCCAATGCCTATTGAAGATTTAATATTGTTATTAAAAAAGAAAGAAAATATTAATTAAGATGAGGTTATTAAAATGGAAAAGCCTAAGCATTTTAGAATTTTTAAAATAATTAGTATAATTTTTATAATAATTGGTATTGTTGGAATATTTGTTGCGATTTCTGGTTTTATTAATATGAATGGAAGCTTTATGCTTGGTGGTATGATGGTATCTATTGGATTCTTTGTTGGTATTTCATCAGCAATTATAGGTTTTATGCCTGAAATATCAAAATTAACTGCTAAATCTAGCAAATATATTCAAGAATGTAATAAGGATGATTTAAAGGATATTTCATCAACTCACGCTGATATCTATAGTGATGCGATTAAAAAAACAGTTCGTTCTGTTAAAGAAGGACTTGAGGATACAATCTATTGCAGATATTGTGGTGAAGAAATAAATAGTGATTCAGTATATTGCCCAAAATGTGGAAAGAAATTATAAATGGAGGAAAAGATTTTATGTTATTTGAAGAATTGGGAAAAGCTAATATTCAGGCTTTAAAGGACCATGATAAAACGGCAAGAGCAATTTTATCTATAGTTTATGGAAAATGTAAAAATGAAAGTATTAACCAAGGCTTAAATGCAAAAAGCCTACCAGATGGAGATTGTTTAAGAATCATTCAAAAGGTTATGAAGGAATTAGAGGAAGAACAATCAGGCTATCAAAAAGCTAATCGCTTAGATAATGTTGCTGAAATAGAAGCACAAAAGCAGGTAATTGCTAAATTCTTACCTAAGCAATTAACTGAAGAAGAAATTAGAAATGAAATTGCTAAGCTAGAGGATAAAAGCATACCTAGTGTTATGAAACATTTTAAAGCAAATTATAATGGTCTTTGTGATATGGCTTTAGTAAGCAAAATAGCAAAAGAAAAATAATTCATTTTATTTAGTAAAGACTTGACTATATTTAGTCAAGTTTTTTCTCTTTTTATTGATTATTTAAATGAATAAGAGTAAAATAATAATGTGATTTTTTTTGTAAAGGATGTGATTCTATGGATAACCATAGTGGTATAAAAACTGAATATCCATCGAGTCACGATGGT
>JBJEFS010000105.1:0-22588 GCA_051874325.1 Anaeroplasma sp. | reverse complement strand
ATGGATGAAGAATCTAAAAAAAATGTTAGAAAGATATTTAAATATGAGGATGATGAAATAGGAAGCTATTTAACAGATAATTTTATTGTTATTAAGGCAACAAGCTCAATTTCAGCTGCGATGAAGCAAATGATTGCTTCAGCAGGAGAGCATGATAACATCTTTACGCTATTTGCAGTTGATGATGATAATAAATATGTTGGTGCTATTGATCTAAAGGATTTAATCATTTCAAGAAAAGATGCAAATTTAGATGACCTAATAATGAGATCATATCCATCATTTTATGGTGATCAAAAAATGGAGGATTGCATTGATTTATTAAAGGACTATAATGAGGATTTAATTCCAATATTAAATAGAAATAATATGATTGATGGAGCAATCACTATTCAATCTGTAATGGATGCTAGTGAAGAAGAGATGGAAAAGGATTATGCCATGCTCGGAGGTTTAAGTGAGGACGATGATATTGATGAAAGTATATTTTCTTCAATTAAAAAAAGAATTCCATGGTTAATCATTTTATTATTCTTAGGTATAATTGTATCAAGTGTAATAGGAGTTTTTGAAGCAGTTATTGCAACTCTACCGGTAGTTGTATTCTTTCAATCAATGATTTTAGATATGGCTGGTAATGCAGGAACCCAATCGCTTGCGGTTACAATTAGAAATATTGGTGATGAAGGGTTTATCAATGACAGGAAAAAAAGAAGAAGAGGTATATTAAAAGAGATAAAGCTTGGTCTATTAAATGGATTGATTATAGGAACGATAGCATTTATCTTTGTGTTCATATATTTAATTATTACAAAAAAAGAGATTTCATCTGGATTAGGATTTAATATAACTGAAACTTTAAAGGTTTCGGGTATTATTTCTTTTAGTATGTTTATTTCAATTACTATTTCAAGTATGATTGGAACACTATTCCCTCTATTTTTGGAAAAAATACATATTGATCCTGCTGTTGCTTCAGGTCCATTTATTACAACAATTAATGATATTGTTTCAGTTGCAATATATTATGGGTTGATTTATATATTTTTCATATTGTTATTGTAAAAAGTAGTTTTTGACTACTTTTTTTTATATTTTATTATTGACAATAATGATTTGAGGAGTATAATAATACTTGAATTGGCAGTTAGGTCTTGAGAGTGCCAATTAAAAGGAGGAATTATAAATGATTAGACCATTAAATGACAATGTAGTACTAAAAAAAGAAAAGTTAGTAAAACAAACAGCTAGTGGTATAGTATTAAGTCAAAAAGAAGAAGAAACTGAATACGCTACTGTAGTTGCAGTGGGAGAGGGAAGTAGAAATGACAAAGGAGAATTAATTCCTGTTTGCTTAAAAGAAGGAGAAAAAGTTATCTATAAAAGCTATAGTCCAACAAAAATAAAGTTAGATGATGTGGAGTATTTAATAGTATCTGCTAAGGATATCCTAGCAGTGATTGATTAGGAGGATTTATTATGGCTAAAAAAATATTATTTGGTTCTGCAGCTAAGGAAAATATTCTAAAGGGAATAGATGAATTAGCAAATACTGTAAAGGTTACATTAGGACCTAAAGGAAGAAATGTTGTATTAGATAAGGGTTATGGCTCACCACTTATTACTAATGATGGTGTGTCAATTGCCAAAGAAATTGAATTTGAAGATTCTTTCATGAATATGGGTGCAAAGCTTATATATGAGGTTGCCAATAATACAAACGATGTTGCAGGTGATGGTACAACAACTGCTACATTACTTGCTCAAAGTATGATTCATAATGGATTAAATGAAGTTGAAAGAGGAGCAAATCCTGTATTAATGAGAGAAGGAATAGATGAAGCTGCTCGATTAGTAAGTGATAAGCTTTTAGAACATTCTCATAAGGTTGAAACAAATAAAGAAATTGCTAATGTTGCGACTGTATCATCTGGCTCTAAGGAGATTGGAGATATTATTGCTCAGGCAATGGATACAGTAGGTAAAGATGGTGTAATTAATGTTGATGAATCTAAGGGATTTGAAACATCATTAGAGGTTACTCAGGGTATGAAGTATGATAAGGGATATATATCACCTTATATGGTTGGAGATTTAGATAAGACCAGTGTTACAATGGAGGATGCACTAGTTTTAGTTACAAATCAAAAAATAACAAGTATTCAAGATATTTTGCCTGTACTTGAACAAATTGTAAAGGCACATAAGCCATTATTTATCATTGCTGATGATATGGATCAAGAGGCTGTTAATACAATTATTATTAATAAAATGCGTGGTACATTTAATGTTGTTGCAACAAAGGCACCAGGCTTTGGTGATAATCAAACAGAAACTTTATCTGATATTGCTTTATTATGTGGTGCTAATTTCTATGATAAAGGCTTAAATATGGCTTTAAAGGATATTACAATAGATGATTTGGGTAGCGCAAAGAAAATAATTGTTGAAAAGGATTCTACAACAATTATTGATGGTGCTGGAGATAAAGCTCAATTATTAAATAGAGTTAGTGACATTGAGAAGAAACTTCATGATGAGACATCAAAGTATAAGAAGGATGAGCTTGCAAAACGTTTAGCAAAGCTTGCAAATGGTGTTGCACTAATTAAGGTTGGTGCTACAACTGAATCTGAATTAAAGGAAAAGAAATTAAGAATAGAGGATGCACTAAATGCTACAAAGGCTGCTGTAACAGAAGGAATTGTTGCAGGTGGTGGTGCAGCCCTAGCTGAAATTTATAAGGAAATTAAGCCATTACTTAAGAGTGATTCTGTAGACATTCAAAGAGGTATGAATGTAGTATTAGATTCTTTAACCTCTCCACTTCATCAGATTGCTGAAAACTCAGGCTTTAGTGGTAAGAATATTGTAGAGGAACAATTAACTAAGAATTCAGGAATTGGATTTAATGCTAAGACAGGTACTTGGTGTGATATGTTTGAAAATGGTATTGTTGATCCTACTAAAGTCACAAGGAGTGCTATCCTAAATGCTGCCTCTATAGCTGGTTTATTCTTAACTACTGAGGCTGCTGTTGGTATTATTAAGGATAATACATCTAAAAATAATTCAAACCCTGAAATGTACTAAAATGACAAAAAGAATGATTAATAAAATCATTCTTTTTTTTATGTATTATGCTATAATATTCATAATCATATTTTTAAACAAGGGGAAATTAATATGTCAATTATTAAAATGAGTAATGTTAGTAAATATTATAATAACAATGGTAATATATCTATAGCATTAAAAAATATAAATCTAGAGTTTAATAAGGGTGAGATAGTTGCTATTGTTGGTGATTCTGGTAGTGGTAAATCTACCCTATTAAATGTCATTACTGCGGTTGACACCTATGAAGATGGAGAAATATATTACTATGATGAAGAAACATCATATTTTAATCAAAATGATATGGATGTATTTCGAAAAAATAAGGTTGGTTTTATTTTTCAAAATTATAATATTATAGAATCCTATACTGTATTACAAAATGTAATGATACCATTAATTATCAATGGTATGCCTAAAAAAGAAGCTAAGGCTAAGGCAATAGACATATTAGGAAAAGTAGGACTTGATAACAGATTAAAAAATAAGGGAAGTAAATTATCAGGAGGAGAAAAACAGCGCTGTGTTATTGCTCGTGCTCTAGCATCTGATTGTGAGATTTTGGCTTGTGATGAGCCTACTGGTAATTTAGATAGTCAAACTGGAAAAGAAATCATTGATTTGATTAGAGAGATTGCAGCTGATAAGCTTGTTTTAATTGTTACTCATAATTATAATCAGGTAAAGGATATCGTAACTAGGAAGATAGTTATTCATGATGGAATAATTACTGAGGATACTAGACTAAAGGAAATTAGTAATGTTGTAGAGGATAAGAAGGAGATAATAGATAATAATATTTCTTTAAAGGACTTATTCAAAATATCAGTACAGAATATTTTAGGTACTCCTAAAAAAACTATATTCATATCAACTGTTTTTTTAACCATTAGTTCAATTATAATTTTACTAATTTTATCATTGTTTCAATTGTCATATAATAATTCTTTATATAGTACTAATGTATATGTATGTAATGATGAAAGACATCTAATTGCATATAATAAGGACAACACTCAGATTTCAAAGGATATCTTAAATGGTATAGATGGTTATTACATAACTAATCCATTTTTTGAAAATGTTGAATATAGTTTATTTCTATCATCACCTAGTGTTATGGTAGGTTACTCTGGAACAGCTTGCTATTGCCCATTTAATGTTGCTCAGAAGCATTTATATGGAAATGTTCCTCAAAAAAGTGGTGAGTACTATATTATCACACCAAGTAATACCTCAGGATATCAAATTCATTCTTATGTTGGTGGTTCTATTTTATTTAATGGTAAAAGAGGCTTATTAGTTGGTACAGGTGAGTCAGATAACATTTTAGCACCTATAGTTTATAGCTATGATGACTATACTGAATATTTTAGGAATAGTATAATAAAGAGTAATACTACAGCTGTATATAAAAATTCTAGTACCTATTATATAAATTACTTAAAAATAATAGGTGGTGAAAAAACAATATTATATTTGCCTTATGAGCATCAATATTATAAAAACAAACAACTAGATATAATAATATCTTCGATGTATAAAATTAATCTTGATTATGAAATTGTTTATCAAAATAATAATACATTTGAGTTGGCTATATCTGCTGATGATTGGGAAAAAATATATAATACGCCATTTGAAGTATCAATTTATACAAATAATAAGGACAAAACTATTAAATATTTAAAGGATAATTCTGTTGAGTTTACAGATCCAATGCATATGTTTAAAATTGACAAATTAGCAGTAACCCTAACATTCTACTTTTCTATAATAATTACAGCTATAACTATATTGGTATTAGTAGTATTGACATATGCGATTTTATATAAGGTCTATTCTTCTAAGAATAAGGATTATACAGTTTTACGTTCACTAGGGATACTTAGAAATAAAATGAAAATAATTGTAAGATTTGAAAGTGTAATTCAATGCTTATTTTCTTCAGGAATAGCTCTTTTGATTATTGTAGCAATTTATTATTTGACAGATAAAAGATTTTTAAAGATGGTTTCATTTATTTCTCCACAATTAATTATTATCTTATTTGCAGTAATGACATTTTTTTCTTTGTTACTAGCAAGTAGATTTAACAAGAAATTATTTAAATTTAGCGTGAATAGTTCGTTTAAAGGAGATGTGATTTCAAATGATTAAATTGTCACATATAAATAAATATTATTTTAAAGGTAAATCAAATGAATTACATGTTATTAATGATACCTCAATTGAGCTTCCAGATAAAGGTCTAATTTCATTTTTAGGTCAATCTGGAAGTGGAAAGACAACACTTTTAAATGTTATTGGTGGTTTAGATAAAGCAACAGGTGAAATCACCTATGATGATATTACCTTTAAAAATTATAATATGAAGCAAGTAGACAAGCTTAGATCTAAGAATATAGGCTATGTGTTTCAAAATTATAATCTTATATTAGAAGAAACAGTATATAATAATTTAAAAATAGCTCTTAGCATTATCGGTATAACTGATCAAAAGGAGGTTGATGCTAGAATTGAATATTGTCTAAAAGCAGTAGGTATGTTCAAATATCGTAAAAAACAAGCCTATGCTTTATCTGGTGGCCAACAGCAAAGGGTGTCAATTGCTAGAGCATTATTAAAAAGAGCTAAGCTAATTATTGCTGATGAACCTACAGGAAATCTAGATAGTGATAATACCTATGCTGTAATGAATATTTTAAAGAAAATATCTAAAAATACTTTAGTTTTATTAGTTACTCACAGCGAAGAGATAGCAAATTTTTATTCTGATCAGATTGTTAGAATAAAGGATGGGAAAATTGATTCGATAGTTTATCCATCAAAGGAAAATACTATTTCACTTGAAAATAGTAAAAAAATATATTTAAAGGATTTAAATCAGAAAGAAGAAGAAAAGGTTCATTTTTATTATGATAAAGATATTCCCTCAAATCTAGAATTCAAAGTTATAATTAAAAATGGAAATATTTATTTAGATTCTAATTATCCTGTTAAGCTTGTAAATGATAGTGGTATCATTTTAATAAATGATAAGTATAAAAAAATTACTAAAGATGATTTAGAATTAACTTATAATAATCAATGGTTCAATGATAAAAAAGCTAAATTTAATATTATTGACAAAATTAAAAGCTATATTTATTCCTTTACAAATAATACCCTTAGAATAAATTATAAATCTAAAATTGTATTTGCTTCAATGCTTTTATTAGGAATTCTATTTGCAATATTTACGACAATGATTACTAATTATGCTATGATTGACGAAACATCATTATTTAGTGATAATGAATACTATCAATTCTATTCAGATTATGAAGATATTTCTATTACAAAAGCTAAAATTATGGTTAATAGTGGTATTAGAAAAGGTGAGTTTATTGATTATGTTATTCCAATTGAAGCAGCACTTAATATTAATAAAAAAATAAATTATAGTGAATCAATTAATCTATATATTGATACATATATCGTAAAATATAGTGATAATACTAACCATAAAATAATAGTAGGTAGTGCTCCTTTAGAAAATCAAATATTAATTAGTAAAAGACATGCTAATTATATTATTTCAGAATATGATTATTATTTTTCAGACTATAACGATTTAATAGGATTAAATATTGGTAAAATCTTTAATAATAATGATGAATTTGTAATTTCTGGAATCATTGATGTTGAAAGAAACATATCATATATCAATGAAAATAATTATTATGGTTATATTCTTAATAAATCATACTATACTCGGATGATTTTTAGAGACTATAATTTAGAAAAGAATAACTATGAAATAATGTATGGTAGAGATTTAAATGATTCGGATATAGATACTGCAAATATATTATTAAATATTTCCCTAGCTTATTCGCTAATGAACTCACATAATTTAGAAAAAATTGAGGATGTTTTAGAACTAGAGTATTCAAATAATGACAAGAAATACAATATTGTTGGAATATTTTATTCAAATATTTATACCTCAAATGAGAATATAATAATCAATGCTAAAATGCCTGATATAAAAATTCAATCAGGATACATTAATAATTACGATATAATTATAACTAGTGGTAGAAGACCAACTAACTATAATGAATTTATTGCTAATGTCTATTCATCATATAAATTAGGTGATGTTGTTAAAGATTCATTCGGCTATGAAAGAAAATGTGTTGGACTTTATAATGGTGAATATCAAGCTTTTTTTACAGCTACATTAAATACTGGAGATTATTGTCTATTAAATTATAATTTTTTTAGTAATAGTGTTTTTTCTAATGATTATTCTAATATTAATTGCATTTGGTTTAAGATTAAAGATATTGAGCAATACAACCAGACTCATAACACTGAATATACTAAAATAATAACAAGTGAGGATTATCAGATTAAGATACTTAGAGAAGAAAGACAAAATACATTAACTACCTTCCTTATTATCTCAATTGTTTTATTATTTACACTTGCAATATTTAGCTATTTCTTTATGAGAAGCAGAATGCTAAAGGATATATATTCAATTGGTGTATATCGTTTACTTGGAGCTTCAAGATCATCGATTAGAAAAAAATATCTAAAGAATATTTTTGTATTATCTACATTTACAGCTTTATTATCCTATATTATTACTTTAATCATAGTATATACAATCTCAAAATCAATAACTGATATGTTAAGCTATAGTACTATTTTAACATCATGGTGGTTTAATATATGTGGTGGTATATTACTATACATTTTTATGCTATTCTTTGGCATATTACCTATTATTAGCTTGTTAAGAAAAACACCTTCTGAGATAATATCCAAATATGATATTTAAAAAAAACTTACATTAAGTTTAAAAATATGTTAGAATAATAACAACGAGTTGTCATAAAAGACGTAAGTCCAGTTTGGATTTACGTCTTTTTCTTTATATGAGGGAGTGATTAATATGAATAATAAAATGGCAATATCAAAAATTTATAAGCTGATAATTTCAATGGGAATACCTATGATCTTATCAATGGTTCTACAAGCAGTCTATAATGTTGTAGATACTATGTTCGTAATAAATATGGGAGCTGAAGGTCAAATAGCAAATATAGCATTATCGATGGTATTTCCTATCCAGATTTTAATGATTGCAATAGGAGTAGGCACCGGAGTAGGATTAAATACAATGCTTTCGAAATCACTTGGCGAGGGAAATAAGGAATTAGCTAATAAAACAGCAGGGAATGGTATCTTTCTTATTATTGTATTTTATATTATTTTTCTATTTTTTGGTTTCTTTCTGACTGAAAAATATATGTATCTTATGACTAATAATGCTGAGGTTATTAAAATTGGTAAAGAATATTTGAGTATTTGCTGCATATTCTCTATTGGTAGTATAGGTTATGCTATATATGAAAGATTTTTGATATCCACAGGAAAAACTATTCTATCAATGGTTGCCCAGATTATTGGAGCAATTACGAATATAATATTAGATTATGTTTTTATCTATCCATTAAATATGGGAGCTACTGGTGCAGCGTATGCGACTATAATTGGCCAAATACTTTCACTATTACTTGCAATGCTATTTCACTATTTTTTAAATAAAGAAATAAGTGGTAGGCTTAAACATATTAAACCGAGTTTTGCGATTATTAAGTCGATCTATAAAATAGGCTTTCCTGCGTTTTTAATGCAAGGTATGTTAGCACTAATGATGTTCGGTGTATTACAAATTATAAGTACAATTAATGACGAATATACAAAGAATCTTCTATCTGGAGCTTACGGTATATACTACAAATTAATGCAGTTAGCTTTATTTGCTTCATTTGGTCTTTCAAATACATTAATCTCAATTACATCGTTCAATTTCGGCATGAGGGATAAAGATAGATTAATGCAGTTAATAAAATATGGTATTGTTTATTCTGCCATTTTAGCCTTATTATTAACAGGCTTTTATCAAATATTTTCTAAGCCTGTTTCATATCTATTTGCTTTAACTATAGATGAATCCTCAATTGTTTCAAAGAAGGATATTTTAAATGTATGTGAGTTAGCATTACATATTTCAACAATTGGTTATGTATTTATGGGAATAAGTGTAGGTATTCAAGGAATTCTTCAAGGCTTTAATAATGTATATAAGCCGGTTATTATATCTGCTTTAAGATTAATTGTTTTACCTTTACCAATATTATATATTTTTACGTTATTTGATTCTGTATCGACGATAATGTGGTGGACATTTCCTATTGCTGAATTATTAACAATAATTATCTCTTTGATTTTACTTAAAACTACGTTGAAAAAGATTGATCTTTTTACAAAATAACACTAAAATCACATAATTATTCGACAATTATTTTATAAAATAGCCTTGGTGATGAAAGATGACAAGTGAAGAAATTAAAGTAAAAGAAGCTTTAGAAGTATTAGGTTATAAAGAAATAAGAGAGGTAACAAAAAAAGAAATATATTATTCATTTATAGGACTTGAAAAAATATATAATCCACAAACATGTACAAATAGTGAATACATTAATGGTGATGCATATAAAAGGCTTCAAGAGGCCTATGAGTATTTATCAAACGATATTTGTAAAACTAATGAACTTATTAGAAACATTTTAGACCCTAATCATAAGGAATTTGTTTATAGCATTAATTATGAAAAAAGTAATGAGGTTAAGCCAGAAATTATAGATGATTATAAACCTAACAAAAAAGAAAATATCAATAATAACATTAATAATGCTCAAGCTGTTGTTTTAAGGGACAAGCCTAGTATAATTAATTTAATGCTTTCCTTTTTAGTTCCTTTTTATGGTTTCTTATATTATTTTTTGGTAAAAAAAATGACTACAAAGGCTGCAAAATGGTATTTAGTTGCAGCACTAATTGGAGTAATTGTTAATATATTAATTTTATATATTTAAACATTGTTAAAAAGCACGAAGGTGCTTTTTTTTTAAAATAAAAAATAATATAGCCTTTTTATTTAAAAATCTAAAAAAAAATGTTATACTATAAAAAATAGTGCTATGTTAGGAAGTGTTAACTTGGATAAATTTGTAAAAAATGATGGGACACTTGTTTATGTTATTGATGATGATTATAAATTAGTATATTTTAATGACGTATTAAAGAAATGCTTTCCTTCTTTAAAGGTTGGAGATTATTGCTATGAAAAATTAGTCAATAATAAAAATGTATGCTATAATTGTCCATTCAAAAAAAATGAAAAGGATAGAAAGGTATTCTATAATTCATTTAAGAAAAAATGGCTTTCAATTGACACTGCAGATGTTAATTTAAATAATCTTCCAGGTCATTTGATTCTTGCAAATTACTTAGATGGTAGTGAGAATGATTTAATTGCAAATATTGTTTCTAAAGATAATTTTGATATAGTGTTTGAAATTGATATAACTGCTAATGAGTACTTTGTTTTATCTGCATTTGATAAATATACTCTTGATAAGAATGGAAAAATTACTGATTTAACCTATGAAATAAATAATTTATTAATTGATAAGAATGAATTTGAGCATTTTAAGAATTTTGTTGATTTAAATAATTTAAGGGATTGTTTATTGAATAAAAGTAATATAAAAGATGAATTTAGGTTAAAAAATAGAATTGAATCCTTTGAATGGGTTCAAATTGAAGTAATTCCTTTCGATTTTAATGATAGATTAAAGGCTTTTTGCTTTATTAAACTAATTAATACGACAATAGATAATAAAAATATAGATCAATTAAAGAAAGATGAATTAACTAATCTTTATAAAGGCTCTGACTTTTTATTAAAGACTAAGGAATTTATTAATAAAAATCCAAATGATAAGTATTATTTGATTGCTATTGATATTGAACATTTTAAGATTTATAACGATTGGTATGGTATAGATAAGGGTGATGAATTCTTAAAAGATATTTCATCAGCATTGAGTGAATTTGATGCAAAATATAATACATTTTCTGGTTACTTTGGTGATGATGATTTTTGTATAATAATGCGAAAGGATAGAACCTTAATAGATTCTTTAGATGAAGAATTAAGAGAATGCGTAAAAAAACATTCTAATGAAACAGGCTTTCTACCTTTATTTGGTATTGTTCAATACAATACTTCTTTATCCTTATCACAATTATATGATCGTGCATGTATTGCTGTTTCAAGAACAAAAGGAAAGTATTCTCAAAGAATATGCTTTTATGATGATAGTATGCTATCAGAAATGAAAAAAGAGCATGTTATTTTAAATGATGTTGTTAATGGCTTAAAAAATAATGAATTTATGTTTTATCTTCAGCCTCAATGTAATATGATTACAGGTAATGTATTTGCTGCTGAGGCATTAGTAAGATGGAAACACGAAAATAGAATCATCTCTCCAGCTTATTTTATTCCAATTTTAGAGAAAACTGGACGAATTGTAGATTTAGATAAATATTTATGGGAAGAGGTAATAAAATATCAAAAAGGATTGATTGATAGAGGCTTAAAGCCAATACCTATTTCTCTTAATGTTTCAAGAATAGATTTGCTATATCTTGATGTTGCTAATTTTTTTATAGAATTAATTGAAACCTATGAAATATCGCCATCAATTATTGAAATTGAAATTACTGAAAGTGCATATGTTGAGGGCATAGATAATATTAACACGATAGTAGAAAAATTAAAGAACTATGGTTTTAAAGTATTAATGGATGACTTTGGTAGTGGCTATTCATCTTTAAATATGCTTAAAAATATTAGCATTGATATTTTAAAAATGGATATGAAGTTTCTTGATCTAAATGAAGAGAAGAATGATAAGGGCATTAATATTTTAGAGTCAGTAGTAAATATGATTAAAACTTTAAATTTACCTATTATTATTGAAGGAGTTGAGAATAATAATCAGGTTGAAACATTAAAGGATATGGGTTGTCAATATGCTCAAGGCTACTACTATTATAGACCAATGCCGATTAATGAGTTTGAAAAAATAGTATATGATAATAATAAAGTTACTTATGATAATATTATCAGTAAAAAGGTTGAACAGGTTAGGATAAGAGATTTATTAAATGAAAATCTATATAGCGATACATTAGTAAATAACATTTTAGGTGCAGTGGCTTTCTTTGCTGTTAATGAAGATAGTATTGAATTAATTAAGGTTAATGAATTATATAATCGATTATTTGGAGAAGCATGTTATTTAGATGCTTCCTATCGTGAAAATATAATTAATTATTTCTATAAAGAGGATATACCATTATTTAGAGAGTTATTTGTTAATGCATCTAATAATTTGCTTCATGGTGCAAATCAGGATTTAAGATATGTGAAAAATAATAAAATCATATGGCTTCATGCTAGAGCGTATTATTTAAACGAGGCTAAAGGCCAAAGAATATATTATTGTTCATTTGAAGATATAACAGATTCGAAGGAAAAAGATTTAGAGGTAAAGATATTAAATAAAAAGCTTCAATCCACCTTAAATCTTGAAGAAATTGATTGCTGGGAATATGATGTTAAATCAAAAGAGTTAGTATTATTTAGTTCTAATACTGATATTTTACCATCTAATTTAAAGGATGGATTAACTTTATCAAATTTCCCATATTGCTTATTAAAAAATAGAGTCATTACCTCAACAGAATATTTAATAATTCAAAAATATATAAGTAGAGCTGTAGAGGGTTACTATAAAGATAAGTATGTATGTGAATTACCATTTAATATTAATAATAAGAGTATATGGCTAAGGATAACAGGTAAAGCAATATATGATAATAATGAAGTTGTTGCTTTGATTGGTTCATATAAAGATATTACAGAAAATATGATATTATTGCAAAATACAAATACTACAATTAACATGTTAAATGATAAATCAAGTTTCTCGTTATTCTTAAATGTATCACAAAATATTATTTATAATACTAAAGCAATTGGCTATTATAAAATTTTTGATGCCATTGATGAAAAGGATTATGATATATATATTACTTATCTATCAAATAATTCAATATATCCTGATGATAAAAATAGGTTTATTGCTGAAATTCAGAGAAGCAATTTAATTGAGAAATATAAAGCAGGACAATCATTTATATCAATTGAATATCGTATATTACTAAATGATGTTATTTATTGGAGAAAGTTATTCATCTATCTATTTGAACAAAATGATGATTTATATGCTCATATGTATATTATGGATATAGATAATTTAAAAAATCAACAGAATCAAATGAATATAAATGAAAATATAGATAAGTCGAATTGTGGTGTTATTAGAACAAATAAAGAAACTAAAGAGGTAGTCGAAGTAAATGATGCTGCAGTAGAAATATTTGAATATGCATCCAAGGAAGAATTAGTAAAGCATTTTTATGATGGCGTATGTGATCGTGTTTATGATAGTGATAGAGATTATTTGCTAGGTAATCAAAAAAATCTAAAAAAGTTAGGTGATTCACATAATCTAGAATATCGTATTATATTAGATAATGGAGAATTTAGATATTTATATGCAACTGAGATTTTGATTGAAAATGAAAATCATGAGTTGATTATTCAAAGAACTGTCTTAGACAATACAGATAATAAAAAGCTTGAATTAGAGCTCATTAAAGAGAATTCACATAAAATCTTAAGTGAAATGAGATTCTCAAATGAAAATAAAGCAATTTTAATTGGATTAAATAAATTATTTGTTGCATCATATTTCTGTAATATTGCCGAAAATACATATTATAGTATGAAGCATACTGATGCTGTAAATGATTTAGTTATAAAAAGCTCTAGTTATGATGATTTTTTAATAAACTATCTTGATAAATTTGTATATGAAGAGGATAAAGCTAAATTTTATGAGGTTGCATCAAGAAGTAATATTAAGAAAAAGATTACTCCAGAGAATGATTATTATTCATTCGCATATCGTAGAATTACAAATGATGGATATAAGTGGTTTAAAATGGATATTATTGCTTCCAATTTTGATTTTAATTTTAATGTTGAAACTATAATTCTTGGAATTAGTGATATAAGTAAAGAAATAATTGAAAAGCAATTCTATATAAATCAAATTGATTATTATAAGGATTTATTATTTAATGCATGTAAGGATACCTACTTAGATGTTGTTCAAATTAATTTAGAAGATTTGCAAACATCAAGAATTTATTTTGAAAACGGAAATATCAAGGAGGAAATACTTCATGATAAATGGCCAAAGATTAGAAAAAAATTATTAAATGTAATTGATATTGATTTTAAGGATGAAATAAATTCTTGTTTAGATGAGAGTAATCTTAGAGATTTACCACTTGAATATTCGAAGGGCTATCGTTATAAGATTTATGTTGGTAATAATATGAATGATTATTGTTGGATATTAACAACGATAAGAATTACAGAACATAATAATACTAAATTTGCTAATCTATTTTCGATTAATGTAACAAAGGATGTTATAGAATTGGAGTCAGCAAAAGAAAGAAGTATAGTTGATGGACTAACAGGTCTATTTAATCGTAGAATGTTAGAAATTTGGTGTAACGAAGAGGCTAAGAATTATGATTCATATGCAATCCTATTTTTAGATATTAACGGATTAAAAAATATAAATGATACGATGGGACATAATGTTGGTGATTATGTCATTAAGACTTGTGCTAAAGCAATTAAGTCTATCACTAATAATGATGTTAAGGGCTATCGTTTTGGTGGAGATGAATTCTTAATTACTATTGTTAATAAATCTAAAGAGGAAGTAGATTCAATCATAGTAGAATTTAATAATCATTTAAAGAAGCTATGTATTGAAAAGAAGGTTATATGCAAGGTATCAATCGGTGTTTCATATTCAGATGATAATAAAAATCCTTCTGATATAATTCTAAAGGCTGATCAAGATATGTATAAAAATAAACAGCTATTTAAATCGAATAATACTGTTGAGATAAATGATAATACTTTAATTTCATCATTAATTAGCTTCTTGGATACAGAATTTATTTCTATTTACGAAATAGATTTAGATAATGATACTTATGAGGTTATTCAAAATAATCAAGGAACTTCGGTAAATATTACAAAAAAGGGTTGTTATTCTAAAATGAATGAGGCAATGATTAAGGCAACAACAAAGCCTGAGTATTTAGAGGAAAGATTAATGATTAGTAGTATTAATTATTTAAAGAATAATCTGCCTTCAAAGAACCATATTGAATATGAATATGAAACGTCAGTTATTAAGGATGCAACGGCAATAGTTATTTATCATGGAAGTCAATATGATGGTGGAATACCAAAAAAGGTTATTATGGCTAATAAAATAGGTCGTAAAATATAAAATAAAAACTCAGTATTGGAGATATTTTCTATCTTCAAAGCTGAGTTTTTTGTTTTTTTATGCTAAAAATTCTTTTACTTTATCAATCGGTATTGAAAAAGCATTAATATATTCTTGGGTATTACTATTGATACTTGAAGCAAAATTAATACCAATTAGATTTAAATTTGTATCTAATAGAGCACCACCACTTGAACCACTAGCTATTACTGCATCGTGTGAAATGACATTAAATGTAACATTAGAGGAGTCAAGAGAATCTTGAAGTGGTATAAATGTTGCGGAAGTGTTAATTATTTTCCCATAGGTAATACAATTTGATTGTCCTAGGGGTTCACCTAAGGATACAATGTATTCATTTTTATTTGGAATAGTATTGGAAATATTTATGCATTTTAGATTTGAATTTTTTTTCTTTTTAAATCTTAATAGTGCTAAATCATAGGTATTTAGACCTTTAATCAATTCAGCCTCATATTCTTCCTCATAACAATCTTCAACTATATATTTCGAATATTTATATTCATTAGGTTTATAGGTAACATGATTATTTGTTAGGCAATAATAATAGCTATCATCCTCATCAATTATTACCCCACTTCCTAATGAACTTGCGGAAGTAGAACCATAAATAGCTATATTATAGAATTCACATTCAATTCTAACATTTGCTTTAATTGTATTCATTGAAATATAATTAGTTAATTCTGCAAAGTTAATATCATAGATAGCGTATAAATCAAGATTAGAGCTTATGGTCTTATCAAAATTAAATTCTGTTGTTCCAGAAATATTTGTAGACCAATATAGAAATTCAGCACATAATTTGGTCGGATTATCAGGTTTTAAGATTTTATTGTTTGAATTTGAGTTTGTAGTGTATGTATAGCCATTATTACAATGAAAGGTAACTACATAGCCATCAGAATTTCCAGGATTAGGAACAGTATAATCATCTTTTGAATCAATTGTAGTTGTATTTTTGTTGCTTTCTTCGTTAGTATATTGAGAATTATCAATTAGTAGCTCAAGAAAAGTGCAACTACTACATAATCCTGTCAAAAACAATAGAACTAAGAAGAAATAGATTCTTTTTTTCATTTTTTAACCTCTGAAAAAAATACTATTCATTGTATTTAGACTTTATATAAGCTTCAATTTGGTCTGCAACCTGTTTTGTAGCTGCGACAGCTTCAACGACAGTCTTAGCTCCTGAAACAACATCACCTGCTGCGAAAACACCTGGTCTAGTAGTAGCACCACCTTGAGTTGTTTCGATTAATCCACGTTTATTTGTATCAATTTGTTTAGTATTCTTTACTATATTAGATAATGCACCTTGTCCAATAGCGATAATAACACTTGATGCAGGAATCTTTTTAGGATGAAGAGAATCATTAACATATTCAATACCATTTTCTGTTTCAGTTTTTATAACTGGTTCTACAATTATGCCATCTTCTTCAATCTTTATAGTATTTAAGTAATAATTCATTTTTACACCATCAACTTCAGCTAGTTCTAATTCTTCCTTAAGGGCAGTGACTTCCTCACGTCCTCGGAAGAAAATAACATCAACGGAAGCAGTAGTTTTACGTAAAATTGTTCTTGCCGCATCCATCGCTACATTACCAGCACCAATTATTACAACCTTATCACCTAATTGAGTATATGAATCTGGATTCTTTAAATAGTCAATTGCGAAATGAACATTTCCTAATGTTTCACCTGGAATTCTTAATTTATTTGGATTCCATACACCTGTACCAATAAATATAGCGTCATATCCATCATTAAACATATCATCAATTGTTATAGTTGGACCAATTAAGGTATTAGGTCTAAATAAGATGCCTAATTCTACCATTCTTGCCAATAATTTATCAAGTAGTGTCTTTGGTAATCTAAATTCAGGAATACCATATCTTAATACTCCACCTATTTTGTCTTTTGAGTCAAGTACAGTTACTTTGTATCCTTTTTTAGCCATCATAATAGCTAAGGTTAAACCTGCAGGGCCGGCACCAATAATACCAATTCTATGACCATTTGATTCAATTTTATGAAGTCTTGCCTTCTCTAAATAAAAAGATGAAATGTATGATTCCACTTCATAAAATTTAATGGGTTCACCCTTTCTGCCTAATACACAATGTCCCATACAGTTTTTTTCATGTGGACAAATTAATGAGCATAAAGCTGTAAGTGGATTATTGTCAAAAAGAATTTGTCCAGCTTCATCCATATTACCATCTAAAAACATATTCATAATAGTAGGAATGTCAGTACTAACAGGACATCCCTCTTTGCATAATGGTTTTTTACATTTTAAGCATCGTTGAGCTTCTTTAATTATATCTGCCATAAAAATCACCTCTATGTTTATTATATCAAAAATATTAAATAAAAAAAATCATAAAATTAAAAAGAATATTTTTTTATTTAATTTTATGATAAAATACATGTATGAAAATAAGAATAATATCTAATAATTCAAATATAAGCTTAAATGATGAATTAAAAAATCATTTTTCAAAGAAATTTTATCGCAATATTAAATCAAAAAAAATAATAATCTATGTTAATAAAGAACCAACATTAGGCTACAAATTAATAAATGAGGGTGATGTAATTGAATTTGAAATCAAAAAAGAAACGAATGATAATTGGCCTGTGGTTCCGATTTTTCCAAATGTCGTATTTGAAAATGCTAATTATTTAGTTATTAATAAACCAGAAAATATTTTATCTATTCCTACTAAAGGTAATCCAAAAAGTATTTTCCAGGAGATATTATATTATCTAGATACTACAAATCAGGAAAAATCTGTTTCAATATTAAATAGATTAGATTATGAAACAAAGGGATTAATGGTTATTGCCAAAAATAGATTAGCAGCTTATGCTTTACAACCAACTCATAAACATATGATTCGTAAATATAAATGTTTAGTTCATGGTAAAGTAAAGAATAAAAGTGGCCAAATTAGAACATTAATTAGTAAAAATAGTGAAAATAATAAACGATATGTCTCACAGGATTGTGGAAAAGAAGCAATTTCTCATTTTAAGGTTTTATGGGAGAATGATAATTATTCATTATTAGAATTTGTTTTGGAAACAGGCAGAACACATCAAATTAGAGTTCATTGTAGTTATTTAGGTACTCCTATTTGTGGTGATAAGGTTTATGGAATTGATGATGATTTTGATAATTTATGCTTATGTAGCTATTATGTAGAATTTAAGGATTGTTTTTTGAAACAAGAGATTAAGCTTGAGATTGAATGTGGGTGGGAGACAAATGAAAAAAATTGATAAATATAAAATGATTAGAATTATTTCTCAATCAGTTTTAATAGTAATATTTGTTTTATTTATTATTTATATTACTATTAAAAGCTATCCATATTTTATTAAAATAAATGATGATCAGGAGTTTAGAGAGCAATTTATTAATCAAATAAGATCGTATGGATGGATGTCATTTTTTATTGTTTTAGGTCTTCAAATATTTCAAACAATATTTATGATTATTCCGTCAGGACCAATTGTTATGGTTAGTGGTGTTCTATTTCATCCCTTTATTGCAGTATTAGTTTGTTTAATTGGTCAAACGTTAGGATCACTAATTGTATATTACTTGGTTAAAATATTTGGATATAAATTTATTGTCTTATTCATTTCTCCTGATCAAGTTAAAAATTCAAAGCTATTAGGAAATGAAAAAAGGACAGAGGTTTTAATGTTTGGATATCTCCTTATTCCAGCCTTACCCAAGGATATAATAGCCTTTGTAGCACCATTTACTAATATTAAAATTCAAAATTTTATTTTTATAACCTTTTTTGCAAGAATTCCTATGACTATTGTTACTGTCTTAATGGGGAATAGCTTGATAAAAGGTAATTATTTAATTGTTATAATTCTTGGTATTATATCATTTATACTAGCAATGCTTTGTTTTATTTTTAATACCAAAATAGTAGCAATTTTAGAAAGAAGAGGATGCAAGAATGAAGCAAGTTAGACCAATCATAACATTAACAGGTGAAAATAATCAATCATTAGACTTTTATATTGAGGCTGAATTAGAATATGAGGGCTATTCATATGTAGTTTTAAAGCCTGTAGATGAAAATTTAGGCATATCTATCGACGAGGCAATTGTCTTTAGAGTCGAAGGTAATAACTATGAAATTGAATATGATGATGAAATTATCGATGCAATTTCAAATATTTATAATGCTGAATAGTATAAAATAAATAAAATCATCCATAATATTTTTGAAAGGATGATTTTAATGACAAAAGTAAGCTGTAATGCAAAAACATGTGGATATAATAGCTGTGAATTTTGTACTAAAAAAAATATTGATATTGAGGGTTTATTTGCTAAAAGTAAAATAGGTACCTTCTGTCAATCTTTTAAAAATCCACATGGTAATAATGATTTAAAAATGGAAATGGCAAGTGAAATGACTACTGATACAAAGGTTAGTGTTGCATGTAGTGCTAATTATTGTCGCTTTAATCAGGATGACTACTGTCATAAGGATGATATTCTAATTGGAAATGAGAAGGCTCAATATAGAAGTGAAACCCAATGTGATAGTTTCAGATTAAAGCTAGATAAAGAATAAAGTTTCTCAGGATGAAACTGAATACCAAGTAAATTTTTATACTTTATAATTTCAATATTCCCATCAATGCTTTTTGCTAGAACGCTAATGCCTGATGGGAGTTTTTTTATTGCTTGATGATGATATGAGTTAACTAAGTAGTATTTTTCATCGATAATAATAAAATGATTATTATTCATATGCTTATCAATGTTTTGATGTAGGCTACCACCTAAGCTGACTACAATAGATTGCATACCACGACAAATACCAAGCAGAGGTATATTATTTTCAAGCGCATATTTTATAACCTTAAAATCAAGAAAATCGTTATACATATCAATTTTTTTTGAATTAGTATTCTTTTCATTATAATAAATTGGATTGATGTCATAGCCACCTGGAAGAATAAACATATCTATACAAGATAAATCACTACAGTCATCGATAAATGTATAATCACAATTTAACGAATTAATAAAGAGCAAATAGCTTTTATTCACATATAATTTTTCATTTTCACTTCTTAATACAATACCTATTTTCAAATATATCACCATTTAAGGTATGAAAAAAAAGGGCATCATATGCCCTAATTTTTTAATTATTTTACAATTGTACCCTTGATTTCACCAAATAAAGCACCAGCATTTGCTTCATCAGTATCAATATGCATTGCTAAAGCATATTTTTCAGATACACGAACCACAGTATCTTCAAAAATAACCTTTCTTCCTGTTTCGTTTAAAACCTTAACAGCAACAATATCACCATTATTAACGCCAAAATCTTTTGCATCCTCTGGTGTCATATGGATATGACGTTTTGCAATAATTACACCATCTTGAAGTTCAACCTCACCAGCTGGACCAACTAATTTACAAGGTGCAGAACCCTTAACATCACCAGATTCTCTAACTGGTGCAGTAACACCTAAGGTTCTAGCATCAGTAAATGAAACTTCAACTTGGTTAACATTTCTACATGGACCTAAAATTGAGCACTTTAATTCTCCCTTAGGACCTACAACTGTAACCTTTTCGCCTGAAGCAAATTGTCCAGGTTGGCTTAATTCTTTTCTGACAGTTAATTGATAGCCAGCACCATAAAGTACTTCTAAAGTGTCTTGAGTAACATGAACGTGTCTAGCGCTTGTTTCGATTATAAAATCACTCATAATTCTAATACCCCTTTTTGATAAGTTTTTACATTGGTATTATATCACATTTTTTTATATTTTGTTAAATTTTATTAATTTTTTTTGTAATCTTTGATTTTTATAGAAAAAAAACTGTAAAACTATAATAAATATAATTTTACAGCAATAAATTATCTATTATTTAATATAATCTTTGTTAATTCAATTGGATCAACAATTTTTCCATCCTTATAAACCCTCATATTGCCAGATGCAATTTCATCGATTAAAATAACTTCGTTATTATTATAACCAAACTCGAATTTTATGTCCCATAAATCAAGACCCATTCTTTTTAATTCCTTGGCAACAATATTAGTTATTGTTAATGTTTGTTCTTTAATAGATTCGAACATTTCAGGAGTCATTACACCTAATGCTACTAATCCTTCCTTTGTAACTAAAGGATCACCTAAAGCATCATTTTTAAATGTGCATTCAACATATCCTCCCTTTAAAGGAGTACCATTTTCAATATATTCACCATATCTTCTAATGAATGATCCAGTTGCTACTAGACGGCAAACAACCTCTAAACCATGACCAAATACCTTTGCTGGTAGTACCTCCATTGTTGCATTATTGATATCAGCAGAAACATAGTGAGTTTTGATTCCTTCTTTTTTTAATATTTCAAAAAAATGAATTGATGTTTCAAGATTAGACTTGCCAATACCATCAATTTTTAATCCAACTTGATTCTCACCTGGATCAAACACGCCATCTTTTCCTGTACAATCATCCTTAAATTCTAGTAAAACATTACCATTTTCTAGTTGATAAACATCTTTAGTTTTTCCTGAATAAATCTTTTTCATAATACCTTTACCTTTCTTTTACTTGCGTAGTATAGCACACAAATTTATTTTTTTCAACAATTTCTATGATTTTTTAAGCTTACTTACAATCTTGTCTTTAATACAGCTAGGAACGTATCTTTCAATATCACAATTAAAGGAAACTAATTCCTTAATTGCAGAAGAAGAAACAACTTGATTTTTACTGCTAGGCATTAAAATAATAGTTTCTACATCTGGATAAATATCTTTATTGTATTGATAAAGAGAAAATTCATTTTCATAGTCACTATAGTTACGCATTCCTCTAACTATAATGTTAATGCCATTTTCCTTACAATAATTAACTACTAAATCATTGCTAGCTTTTACTTGGACATTAGGAATGCTTTTAACACACTCCTTCAGCATTGCTATTCTTTCTTCAACTGAAAAGGAATACTGCTTATTTATGTTGTAAGAAACTAAAACATGTACCTCATCAAATAT
>JBJEFS010000104.1:0-9986 GCA_051874325.1 Anaeroplasma sp. | reverse complement strand
ATCAATGCAAAAATCAAACAAATCGCAAATATTAATATAATCGCTCCAATAAGAACAAAACCATAAATTGTTCCTTTACGACAAGAATAATAGTTTCTAAAATATTTAAAATGTTTAAATAGAAGCATTAATATTAAACCAATTACTGGTAAAAAGAATGATAAAACTATATATAATATACCACCCGTATCATAAAGTGGAGTATTAAGAATGTCATTTTCCTCTTTAACAGAATCAACACTTTCCTCTTCTACAGGTTGTACATTTTCATCCACGGAAATGTCTTCATTATCATCTTTATCTTTGATTGTAATTGATTTAGGATGAACTCCCGATTCTCTTATTCTCTTATATTCTTCAATTTCAGCTTCATTTCCATATATTAAATGATTATGACCTATATCCACTAATGAAGGCTTATTAACGCTATAATCATGCATTTCAGGATTATATGTATATAAAACCTTATTCTTTTCAAGCTTTGGATCAGGAATAGGAATTGCTGAAATTAATGAACGAGTATACGGATGTAGAGGGAAATCAAACAATTCCTCAGCATCAGCAATTTCAACGATATCACCTTTATAAATAACTCCTATACGATCTGATATAAATCTTACTATTGATAAATCATGAGCAATAAATAGATAAGTAATATCTCTCTCTTTTTGGAATTTTTTAAGTAGATTAAGTACCTGAGCACGTATAGATACGTCTAAAGCAGAAATTGGTTCATCAGCAATAATAAACTCTGGTTCCATAACAATCGCACGTGCAAGACCAATTCTTTGCCTTTGTCCTCCTGAGAATTCATGAGGATAACGTGTTAAATGCTCTGGTAATAAACCAACCTCTTTAATTATGTTTTCTACCTTAGCTACTCTATCAGCTTCATTTTCAAATAATTTGAAATTATATAGACCTTCTGAAATGATATAATCAACTGTGGCTCTTTCATTTAATGAAGCAGCTGGATCCTGAAATACCATTTGTATATTTCTAATTACCGCTTTATCTGTTTCATGGCTTAATTTACCTGATATTTTAACACCCTTATAATAAATTTCACCTTTTGAACACTGGTTAATTCTTATTATAGCTCGACCAATTGTAGTTTTTCCTGAACCTGATTCACCTACCAAGGAGAAGGTTTCACCCTTATAGATATCAAATGATGCATTTTTAACTGCTTTAACAGCTTTTTCCCCTTTTCCAAATGTAATATCCACATTTTTCAATGAAACAAGTATTTCTTTCCCATTTTCAGCTATAGGACCATGTTCTGGAAATACACCTTTGTATTTTTCATTTTTTATATTATTTAAAGAGGAATCTTCAGCATTTTGAGACACATTTACTTCTTGCTCAACACTTTGTTCATCAATATTTTGTTGTTCAACATTTTGATTTTCCATGCTTTATACCTCCTCTAAATATTGAAAGCCTTAATAAGCTTTTCATGAATATTTTGTATAATTTCAGGTTTTTCAATCTTTGGAGCTCTAGGATCTAATAACCATGTTTTTGCATAATGTGTATCACTTATCTTAAACATAGGTGCGTCTTGTATTGTATCTATTTTTAAGCAATATGGATTTCTTGGGGCAAATGGATCTCCAATAATTTTATTATATAGTGAAGGTGGTGTACCACTTATTGAATAAAGCTCAGTACCACGTTCTGATAATTGTGGTAGTGATGACAATAATGCCCAAGTATATGGATGTCTTGGATCATAAAAAATATCTTCGCATGTCCCTAATTCTACAATTTGTCCTGCATACAAAACGGCAACACGATCTGCTATATTTGCTACAACACCTAAGTCATGAGTAATAAAAACTATTGTATACTTAAATTCTTTTTGTAAATCCTTAATTAATTTTAATATTTGAGCTTGTATAGTAACATCTAAGGCTGTAGTAGGCTCATCACAAATTAATATTTTTGGCTGACAAGATAATGCAATAGCGATAACTATTCTTTGTCGCATACCGCCAGAATACTGAAATGGATAATCATCAAATCTTTTTGCTGCATTTGGTATACCAACTTTTTTCATTAGATCAATCGCACGTGCTCTAGCTTCAACAGCTGAGCAATTTTGATGCTTTAAAATAATAGATGTTATCTGTTTACCAATTGTAATAATAGGATTTAAAGAGGTCATTGGATCTTGGAAAACTGTAGCTACTCTTGTACCACGTATTTGTTGCCAATCTTTGGTATATTTAATTTTAGCTAAATCCAAATTACAATAGCCATGATATTTTTCTTCTGTTTCATCTAAATATGAAACTCTAAATACAACGGTATCAAAAACCTTATTTAAATCATCTTCATTAGATAAATCAACACCAACTTTAATTGCTTTCTTTAATGCTTTCTTAAGCTTAAATACAAATTTTATTTGTGATAATAAGCCATATCTACCAATTGATAGATATACTTCCTTAGCAATTTTTTCATTTCTATTTTTAATATCATCATTAATATCCTTAGCAATTAATTCTTTATATTGAGCTAGTAATGAATTCATCTTCTCGTTATAAATATTGTTGTATTCTGTATCATTTAGTAAATCAGCTTTATGCTGCTTAATTTTATTTAATTTCTCTTTCTCTAAAATGACTAGCTGATTTTTTAATTCTTTAATTGAATTCTTAATTTCACGAATTTTATCCTTTTCTTTTTTGAAATCAAGTGTTTGCTTTAAATTATATAATTCTGTATATTCATACTTTAAATCATCAATTTTTCCTTGAATTTCCTCTTCCTCTAATTCAGTTAGTTCCATTTTCATTTTACGTTCATTTTTTAATATTTCTATTTCATTGAAAACGCTAGAACCAAATCCTAAAGGGGAAACATTATTCAAATATTTATTAACATTGTTAACAATAAATCTACCGAAACGATTCTTTTTTACTACTGTATCTTGTAATTCAGTATCATTTAAAATTAATTCTCCATTACTTATATAGCCATTAGAATCTAACATTCCAGCAAATGTTTTAGTTAAAACTGATTTTCCAGAACCAGATTCGCCAACAATAGCAATAGATTCATTTTCATATATGTCGAGAGAAACACCTCTAATTGCAGTTAAAATACGTCCTCTTACACGAAACTTCACTTCTACATCCTTTAGAGATAATAATACTTTTTTATCTTCCATTATTAATACCTCCTACATATGTGTCCTTGGATCACTGGCATCACCAAGATTTTGTCCAACAATATACAATACAATTGTAATAAATGAAGCAACAAACACAGGTGCCCAGAATCGCCATGGATAAACTGTAAATGCACCATTAGCTTCAGAAATCATTCTACCCAAAGAAGATTCTTTGGCAGAAAGACCTATTCCGATAAAAGATAAGAATACTTCATATGAAATATATGATGGAATTTCAGTTGCTGCAACAGTAACAATAATTGATGTTAAAAATGGTAATATATTTTTCATTGTTAACCTAAATATAGGAGTACCTAAGCATTTAGATGCCATATTATATTCACGATCTCTAATGATGATAACTTGTGTTCTAATAAAATATGCAATACCAAGCCAACCAGTTATAGTTAGGGCTGCAACAAAAGGCCAAAATCCTGATCCAACAATAAAGACAAATACTGAAACGAATAAAATATATGGGACATTGTATACAATATTATATATTTCTTGCATAATTGGATCTATTTTCTTTGAAAATCCCCAAATGGCACCAACAATAATACCAATTGTCATATTGATTGCGGCGCATATTAATGCTAACGATAAGGATGTTTTTGCTGCATACCATGTACTATCAAATATTGATTCACCTGAATCACCAGTACCTAATATCCAGTGGAAGCTAAATCCTAACTTTTCTATTGCTTTAGATGGTGATAGATTTTGTCTAGATATATCTGAAACATCTGCAAATGGATCAAAATCAACAATAAATGGATAAATAAAAGAGAATACAATAACAACCCCTAATAAAATTAAAACTATCCAATTTATTTTCTTTTTAAAAAATACTCTAGCTACTGATTTCCAATATGAATATCTAGGAGCAGTGATTTTTTCAGATGTTATTGATGAATTATCAACTCGTTGAAATAATTCTTCATCAGTTAAATTAAATTCTTCCATTATCTCTTACCTCCTGATGTTGAGAATGATATACGAGGATCAACAATCGCCATAAGAATATCACCTAAGATTAATGAGACAACTGATAATAATGCATAGAACATTGTTAAACCAACTATAACACCATTATCATGTTTATTTATTGATTCAGTAAGTAATTTTCCTGTACCTGGGACAGCGTATACCTTTTCAGTTATAATTGCACCTGTAATACATCCTAATATACTACCAGGAATACCATGTACAATAGGGATAGCAGCATTCTTTAAAATATGCTTCCTAAATATTTCACCTTCAGAAAGTCCACCAGACCTCGCAAATTTAACATAATCTGAGTTCATCTGGTCAATCATATATCTTCTAATCCACTTCATTAGACTTGCAACTGATGGCAGAGCTAATGAAATAATAGGCAATACATATAATGTCCATCTATGAGAAACAGTCAAACCAAAATTAACTGGTAAACCAAATAGTGTATTTCCTAGTGATCTAAACATAAAAATATATGCTAAAGATGGAACAGCCATAATAAATACTATATAAATAGTACCGATTTTATCAAATAATTTATCTTTTCTCCTAGCCATTATTACACCAAGTGGAACACCTAATAAATAAGCGAGGAAAGTTGCAATAATACCAATCAAAAATGAATATCCGACCATTGATAATCCATTATTATTTGTCTTACAATTAAAATATTGATCTCCAAATAAGCGTTCATTATCTGCACTTAATTTTGCACTAGAGTAAGTAGCCGAATGTAAATCATTTGATGTTTCTGCAACTACTCCAGTTGGAAATATCTTTTCTTCAACAATAGCTCCACCTTGGCTTTGAGTCATTGTTTCTACCAAATCATTTCCTTTATACATAGAATATGATTTTCCAAGATGGAAAGTAATTAAATTCTGATGAATATATGGAAAAGTAGAATCAAAATATAATAAATATTTATGCTTTGTACCATTACCAATAATTGCAGGCGCAAATTTACCTCCATATAATGGATCAAACAAAGTAAATTCTATTCCTCTATTATCAATATCATCTTCTACATAATGAATAGTATCTATTGTAACAATACCTGAAAAAAATTCCCACAAACGTGTAAATAGATTTAAATCACGATGTGCAAAAATATATGGTCTAAAATTTTGCAATACAATGCCAGTAGATGTTCTTTTTCCATCTAATCGAACAATTTCATATCCCTTTGATTCATAATAATCAGTAAATTTTTTTATATATTTTTCAGTTATTTCTGGTTTAGATTCAGTAACTTCAGTCTCTATTCCATCTACAATAACAGTTGTAGTAACAGTACCATCTTCTCTTTTATTAATACCCAATGCTTTTGCAAATGGTACATCCTCAGCTGGTATATCTCCACTAGTTTCTAAACTAGTTATGTAATCTGTGTAAAGTGTATACTCTACATATCCATATTCTTGCCATCTTTGATACTCATATATTGTTCTTTCATTACCAGATTTATGTGAATAAACTGTATCAGTAGCAAAAATTGCAGATCTATCTAAAAGTGAAAATATTAAAACCATTACAATAGCAACTACGACAATAATAGAAAAAATACCATGCAAAAGTCTCTTTAATAAATATTTTCCCATACAATCACTCCTTTTTTATTGATATTTTATCCATTTATTTTGAATTTATTAATAAGAAAATGAAGAGGATGATATAATCATCCTCATTCAAAACCATATCAAATTCATTTTATAAGATTAAAATAAGTATGTCAAGACCAAATCTTACCATAATCCAATAACTTTAGTCATGTAACCAGCACCTTCTGGTAAGAATGTATCTAGGTATGTAGATGGATCACCATAGTCAGGACCCCATCCAGAACCATAGAATACATCATAGTTTGCAGCAGCACCATTTGCAGCTCTATATCCACATGCATAATAATCATCTGGAGTATTTGCTTCAATTAGGTTAACTTGAACATAATCACCTAACACACCTTCAACAGATGTCTTATAAGAATTAGCCATCTTAGTTTGTGTACCTGAGGCAGCATAATAGAAAATATCAATTTCAATCTTATTCTTACCAACAACATCGCCAAGTTCTTCTAATGCCTTATCCATATAAGCCTTAGCTTCAGTTGGATTATACCAAGAATTGTTACCATCGTGTAAATCAACATCCTTAACACCTAATTGTGTTAAATAGTATTGAGTAATTTCACCATATGATGTACCAGCAGCAAATTTCTTTCCAGAAATTGTAACATCTGCATCAAGTGAACAATAATCATATGGAGTATACATATTTCTTAATGAGTTTAATTGTAAAGTTTCACCAACACTTTGAGCATTTTGATTTGCTTTATCAAATGCACGATTTAATGCTAAACGGAAGTTCTTGTTATTTACAGCAGCATAAGTTATTTTAGCAGCATTTGTTGACTTAGTTGTACAAACAGCACCACTTGGTAATACATAAGTTTGACGATTCAAGTTAATACCAGCAAAATAAGTTGTTGCAGTTGTATCTGCTACATAAGCATATGTATCAAATAAACCATCAGTTTGTGCTTGAGTAATTGCTGCAGTATTTAAACCTACACCATCTGTAGTACCATCCTTAGCATAATTATATGACTCAAGTTGATTATCACCACTTACATATAACCATTTAACATTTGTAATGCTTGGATCATTTGTAGCGTCTGTATCTGTATAAGCCCAGTAGTTAGCGTTCTTATCAAATTCAATTGTACTATCATCAGCATGTTGCTTAACGTAGTATGCACCACATGTTAATACATTATCCTTAGAAGTACCATATGTATATGAAGTACTAGCACTTGCAGTTGCATAAGCCTCTCTACCAAAAGCTCCACCCTTTTCTTCAAAGTATGCTCTACATAAAGGTTGGAAAATATTATATGATAAATAAGTTTCAAAGTAGCTTAAATCTTTAACTGTAGTATATTCTAGTGTATATTTATCAACTGCCTTTACACCAACCTTAGAAAAATCAGTAACTACACCAGCTAAATATTCACTAGCATTAACGATTACTCCTTCAACAAGATATTCTAATCCTCCAGCTGCATCAAGCATATGTTGGAAACCAGCAACGAAATCATCTGCCACTACTTCATGTGAAGTCTTTGTGCCATCAGTTGCATTAGCCCAATATACGCCTGGACGAATCTTGAAAGTATATGTTGCTGTACCATTATCATTTACCTTCTTTGTTGGTAAGCTTTCAGCTAATGCAGGAACTAATTCATTTTCACCATTATATTCAACTAGACCATCAACAATGTTAACAAGAACCTCAGAATCTGAAGCCATTGAAGTAGCTAGCCAATCCCAAGTAGCTGTACCTTCAGTATATACTCTTGTATATGAATTTTTGAAAGTATATCCCTTACTAGTTAAATATTCTTTTGCATATGCAACAGAATCATATTCATCTGTTCCTTTTGAACTATTCCATTTATCAAGTAAAGCTTCTCTATCTGTTTTCTTAATGAACTCATTAGTTATAACTAGGTTCTTATATCTGTATTCATCTGTTCCCCATAATGCATATGGTGCAGTACGTGGAGCAACCTTAGTAATTGCATAATTACCACCTTGAGTAGTTGTTGGTAAGAATACTCCTGAAGCTAATAGTTCAGCCTCTGATTTTGCCATATAAGCAAATCTTTCTGCAGTAGTTGTCTTTTTAAGTGCTTCAGTATAAGCAGTATAGAAATCTCCTAAAGCAGCATCATACAAATCATCATCATTTTCTTGTGATGCGCCCACTGCTTTATTATATTTAGCATTTTTTTCATTTGGACTTTCTTTACAAGATGCTAAACTTGTAACTGCTAATGTAGCTAATCCAAGTCCTAAAGCGAATCTTTTAAGTTTCATATTTATCTCTCCTTTAAAAAAATTATACACATATTATAACTTCCGTATGAAAATTTTTCAATAGTTTTTTTAATTTTTTTTTAATAATGTATAATATTTTTTGTTTTTTATGTTTAATTTACCATTTTTTTACAAAATATTATACATAAATGACTACTTTTGTAAAATATTATTCACATGAAAGATGATTAAAATTTCCTTTACAAATTACTTTAAAATCATTAAAATATATATAATTATAGTAAAAGGAGGCCTTTATTTTAATGCGAAATGTTTTTAAAATTCTTGGATATATTTTTATCGGTATTGTTCTTTTACCTATTGCTGCAATCGGTTTATATTTGTCATTAGGTGGTTCCTTATTTATAATTTTATATATTATAAATCGAAAGAAAAATGGAAAAACAAATCCAAATGATGGAAAAGTATATAAAACAGCATCTACCATCATCATAATAATTTTATGCTTTATCGTATTCTATTTTTATAAAGTAACACCATTTTCATTAAAAGGCTATTTTTTAACCCAAGGTGTAACCTTTATTGGACTTCTTCCGATGTGCTATTACTTTTTTATATGCTTAAAAAATGGTAATTCGATTAATTGACAATAAATTAAATTTATAATATACTAATAGCAGTACTAATATAAATATTTTTTAGAGACTAATGTATATGGTGAAAACATTAGATTTATTATATTAGGAATTGGATTAAAACTTTATTTTGAGAGCTAATTTATTAGAATTAAGGTGGCACCGCGCTATATAAGCGTCCTTAAGCATGTACTTTTGGATGCTTTTTTTTAAGGAGGAAATTCATTATGCGTTTTATTTCAGGCATTCAGCCAAGTGGTAAAATCACACTAGGCAATTATTTAACAATAAAAAATTTTATTAGATTACAAAATGATTCAAAATATGATGATATTTTAATCTTTATTGCTGACTTACATGCAATAACAGTTCCACAGGATAAATTGGAATTAAGAAAAAACATCAAAACCTTAGCCGCAATTTATTTAGCATGTGGTCTAGATCCAAATAAGGTTCACTTATTTATTCAGTCTGAAGTCCATGCTCATGCTGAGCTTGGTTGGATTTTACAGTGCAATGGCTATATTGGTGAATTAGAAAGAATGACACAATATAAGGATAAGAAAGAAAAACAGGTTGCTGGAGTAAGTGTAGGATTATTAACCTATCCTTCTTTAATGGCTGCTGACATTCTTCTTTATGATGCTGATGCTGTACCTGTAGGATTAGACCAAAAACAACATTTAGAGTTAACAAGAGATTTGGCAATAAGATTTAACAATAAATATGGTGATACCTTCAAAATTCCCGAACCAATTATATCTAAAACTGGTGCAAAAATTTTATCCTTAGCCGACCCAACTAAAAAAATGAGTAAATCTGATCCAAATCCTAAGGGCTACATATCTTTACTTGATGACGTTAATACAATCAGAAATAAAATTAAATCTGCTGTTACAGATAGTGATGGTACCATAAAATATGACCTAGAAAATAAACCTGGTATATCTAACCTATTAACTATTTTATCCTGCATTACAAACGAACCAATCAACATTTTAGAAGAAAGGTATAAAGATAGTAATTATGCTACCTTCAAAAATGATGTTGCAGATGCCATAATTAATGAAATAAAGCCAATACAGGAAAGATTTAATGAAATAATGAATTCTTCTACTTTAGATGAAATACTTGATCAAGGTAGAGACTATGCAAATTATTTAGCTAATAAAAAACTAATGAAGGTATATAATAAGATTGGTCTTGGAAGAAAAAGATAACTAACTAGATAAAAAACTCCTCTCTTAATGGAATTATCAATCCATTAAGAGAGGAGTTTTATTCATTTAATTTTATCTTAACATCTATCTCATTACCAGTAATGATCTGTTT
>JBJEFS010000103.1:0-10001 GCA_051874325.1 Anaeroplasma sp. | reverse complement strand
TTATTTTTTCTTTGTCTTTAATTAATAATGAGAAAGAAAATTGTATTAAAGATAATAATAACACAATTTTAGCAATATAAGGAAAAGATGTTAGTTCTATTGAAGCTCCAAATATAATTGGAAAGAATATCTTTAAAATTTTGCTTAATATTGATTTAATAGAAATAAAGCTATTTTCAACATTTTGGGTATATTCATTAATCAATGTATGTCCAGCTACCCAAAATAATCCTTGTACAATACCATAAAAAAAACCAAGATAAGCATAATATGTTGTTATTTTCTCTTTCAATAATGCTATGGTTAAAATGTATACACAATATAATACTATTCCGCTTCTAAATACAACTACCTGTCCTCTATTTTTGATTGTTTTAGCCAAAACTAAAAAAGTGATTAAAATTCCAGCAAATGATAATGCATAATAGATGGAAATCAACTTATAATCGTAATTAGTTAGTGTTATAAAATAAGCTACCATAAATGTATTTAAAAACATATATAGAATGTTATTTATTAAACAAGCTCCTGTCAATCCTATTATATTTCTATTTTTCTTTATTTTATTTATTAGTTCCATGTATTTCTCCTTATTTTCTATTCCATATAAAGTTCAATTTTATTCTATCATATTATAACTTTATTTACAATTCTAAAAAAATAAACAAGCAAAAAAGCACTCCTACAGGAATGCTTTTTGTCTTACTCTGCCCATCCATAGTATTTATACATCGCATATAGTGCTGCAGATTCTGAAGGATGAAACTGCTCTTGTACAATCAAATTCGTCGGTCTTCTTACTTCAAAACATTGATTAACTATTATACCAGCCCTTCTTATTTTTTCACTCCATATTGATATATTGTCTTTCAAAAAATTAAAAATATTTTCAGATGGTGCAATAAATATCATATTATTAGGGTTTATAGCTTGCCATACAGGAAAAATTACGTTTTCATAAAAATAATTTACTTCCTTAAGACTATTTGAATATCTTCTTTTTTGAACTATAACCCCATTTTTCATAATAGTGTAATAAGAATTATCTTCAAAAAAAGAAAAAATAACATTTAATTCATCGTCTTCGGCATCTTCATACCACTTGAAAGAATTTGTTACACAAGTTTTTTCAAAATAGTATTCTATCCCTTCAGGTACAAAATCTTTCATTATATGGTTATCCAGCAAAATATACTCATTTATTTTTGCAATTCCCATATAATCAAAATACTCATCACTGCAAATTGATAGTGCCTTAGTTGATGAATTCAAATTTAATATTTCTCGTAAAGTTTCAAAAAAAGATATCTGTAAACAAAATTTTTTTGTCTCAAAACGCGTTTCTTCTCCAGAGAAATTTAATACTGATATATCGATAGAATCTTTTGAAATGTAAACTCCTGCGAATAACTGATAATTTGGATTAATCATTAGTTTCTTTTTAGTTGTTTCTTTTAACGGTCCATCAGATAATAATTTAGGTAAAATTTTATCCATAACAGGAAAACTAATACCAATTTCTGTTTTTATTTCGGTTTTAAATTTTTCATTACCTTTTCTTAAGTCCCGAAAAAATGCTTTTCCTCTTGAAATAAATTCTCTTGATTGCATAAAAAATCTCCTTTAAAATAATTTTTTTGATATTGCTGACATCGAATCTTACGATTCCAGAGTTGTAAAAATAAGAATTTATGCAAAATATTTTTACTTTTATATATTATCATATTTTTATGTTAATTGCAAATTATTCTTTCTCGCATTTTCTGCTTAAAACCAAACATTTGAAATAGTAATTCTCGTAATTCACTTTTTTAGCTATATAGCTCATAGTAATTCCTTTTTTTTTATTATTTTATAACAGAAGAATAATTAGATTTAGAAAGAGAAAGAGCACAAACTGTGCTCTTTCTCCATGTTAGCAACAATAATAAGTATCTAATGGAATAATTTCTTTTTTATAATATTTCTAATGAATGCTCTTTATTTATATTGACTTTACTATAAATGAATTCTATTTCATTCCGATGTGTCCATACAATCTTGTTTTTTTATAACTCTATCTCATTTTCTTTGCCTTTATTTGGATTTATTATTTTATTTAATATTTTATCAACTCTTTGCAAATTTCTTTGAAATTTTCTAGAATTTAATTTTTCAAAACTTAAAGATACTTCTCCAACATCTTTATTTATTCCAAAGTTTTTAACAGCTAATCTTGCACTTGAATTTTCTTCCAAAAATTTTGAATTTCTTAAATCTTCTTTTGTAAAAGTTTTTGTTTCCATTCCCATTGCTCTAAATAATTTAAATATAGGGGTTTCTGGTTTTACAATAGATCTAACTATTGGCTCTCTTAATTTTTTGGGATAAAATATAGGTGCATAAAATATCGGTGAAATCATATATATTTGCTTACATTCTTTTAAATTTATATTTCCAATGTTTTTTTGTTCATTAATTTTATCAACAGCATCAATCAATTCTTTTAATAATATGGCCGAACCTTTTACCTTACCTTTTTCTTTAAACATTTCATGAAAATCGCCCGGCAAGTGTAGATGCAATGTTTCTCCAGAAATTCCATATTCATAAAATTCATTTACTTTTGTAAAGGCATGGCTTTCAGTTCTGGTTAGAGCTTTTTCAATTTTTATATTAATAAACTGTCTTAAATGTTCTTCTGTAAATCCTTCTGTAGATTTTTCTATTTCTTTTTCTGATTTTGAATCTAAAGATTTTAAGTACTTAGTTACTACAGTAACTTTTTCTTCCTCTTCTTTATATTCATTATTCATAGTTAATAATACTTTTTTTATTTCATTCTTATTCATATTATCACCTTACCTACATTAATTATAGCATATGCACTTAGTTTTTACAACATTTGCTAAATATGTCAATATGTAAAACATTAAATAAAAAGTAAAAACCTGATAAAATTAATTATCAGGCTTTTTGAAAATTAATAAGTTCCAAGCCACCCCTTTATGAAGCGGAGCTTTGACTTAAAAGGAAGTTTCATAAACGAAATCATTTCTTTTTCTCCACATTCAGGGCAGCTTGCGCAGTATCCAGTATTTTTATACTTTCCCTGCTCATCAATGTACCACCTTGTTGTAAGATTAAGATCATTTAATTCAAACTCCGTATTACAACTTTTACACCGGTGAGTATTCATTGATATTCCTCCTTTACTTTTTGATAAAACGATTATAGCACACTTGATATGTTATGTCAATTTTGCCTTATTTAGCAGTTGACTGGTCAGTAATCATCTGCTTTTATTGTTATCTATTTTTCTTTACAAGAAACAATTCATTTCCTGCTTTAACAGCCATATAAGTTTCTGTAACTTCATCTGCTTTATTTACCATAACGGTGTCACCAGCATTCATTTTAAGAATTGCTTCTGTAGAATATCTTCCCGCTAAACTTCTAGCAGTAGTCTTTATATCTGCTGAATGTGGAATAATAACAAAAAGATGTCCTTCTATATCTTCTTTATTTAATTCCTCTTCAGATATTCCCTGAAGAAGAATTTCCTTAAATCCATCTTTTAAAGTTAAATAGATTCCACATTCGTTTATATATGTACAACGATTTTCTTGTTTGGGTATATTAGTTATTGAGATTGTAGCAAAATCAAACCGTATTTGTCCACCATCATTCAAATCCACCCCATATACTACTTCAAAGCCTTCTTTTGATGGAATACCTAGCAATTGTACTATTTTTCCAATCATAAAAATTTCACTCCTTATAAAAATTAATTTTATGTACGGATTGTATCAGCACTGACCTTACTGATATTTAATTTAATACAAGTTCTCGACTTGTTTAAAATTGATGTATAAACTATACCACTTTTTTTATATAAAATCAAGCTAGAAGTGTAGGTTTTGCACTTCTAGCTTCATATTAAAGTATAAAAATAGTTTTTAAAATTAACACTGTTAATTTTATTTTTCCAATTTATGATATACTTTTTTTCCTTTTCTTAAAATAGCATATCCATTTTCAAAGTCTTTATCTGATAATACATAATTAATTTCTTCAACCTTATTGTCATTTAAAGAGATTCCACCTTGAGCTATTAATGTTTTAGCTTGTCCTTTTGAAGGAGCCATTCCAACTAAAACTATTGCATCTAATATTGAAATATTAGAATTTTCTAATTTGGTAGTTGGCATATTATCAAGGTTTCCACCATTCCCAAATAAAGCTTCTGCTGCATCTCTAGCTTTTATAGCCTCTGCTTCTCCATGTATTAATTTAGTTATCTCAAAAGCAGCTACTCTTTTAGCATCATTTATTTTTTCGTCTTTTAAAGAAGCTAATCTATCAATTTCTTCATCTGGCAAGAAAGTCAAAAGACTTAATACTTTTCTTACTTCTGTATCTCCAATATTTCTCCAGTATTGATAAAAGTCATATGGAGAGGTTCTTTCTGGATTTAACCATAAAGCTCCTTTAGCAGTTTTACCCATTTTTTTGCCTTCGGCTGTAGTTAATAATTTAAATGTTAATCCGTAAGAATCTTCTGCTCCAATTTTTCTTATTAATTCAACTCCACCTATAATATTAGACCATTGGTCATTTCCACCTATTTGCATTTTACAATCATATTTATCGTGTAAATATAAGAAATCATAACTTTGTAATAATAAATATCCCATTTCAAAGAATGTTAATCCTGTTTCTAACCTTGTTTTATAGCATTCTTGAGCAAGCATTCTGCTAATTGTGAATTTACTTCCTATTTTTCTCATGAAATCAATATAATTTAAATCAAGTAGCCAATCAGCATTATTTACTATTATGGCTGCATTATCTCCCTCAAAAGATACAAATCTTTCAGCTTGTTTTTTAATTGCTTCAACATTTCTATCTAATTGTTCTCTTGTAAGCATTTGTCTCATATCTGTTCTACCTGAAGGATCACCAATTGCAGCAGTTCCACCACCCATTAATATTATAGGTCTGTGACCTGCTTTTTGAAGTCTTGATGCAACCATTAATGCAACAAAATGTCCTATATGCATACTATCTGCTGTTGGATCTATTCCTATATAAAATCTAACACTTTCTTTTTGAAATAATTCTCTCATCTCTTTTTCGTGAGTTAATTGTTCTATGTAGCCTCTATCTTCTAGTTCTTTTATTATATCTGTCATTATAATCCCCTCCAATAATTTTTTATATATTATAACATAAAATATAATTTTTTCTACTTTATTTCACATTTTTTTAGTTAATTATCTATTTTATTTAGTATTTTAGATTTTCGGTTCGATGTAGAATCGCCACTTCCACCGTTTTATAATATTGTATTTATTAACCTATTTTATATTTCCTTATTTAGATTTCCATTAGTATAATTTTCACCTTCTAATCTTTTTCCTTTTTTATGAACATTAATTATATTTTTAATTTCATCTTCAGTTTCATCCAAAATATCAATTCTAATACTATCTAAGTTCAAATCATTCCAAACTATAGAAGTTATTTTCGAATTATATATATAATTGTTACAATTAAATATATCTGTATATACAGGAAATTCAAATCCCATTCTATCTTTTAGAACATACTTTCCTTTTTGACATTTTCTATCACAGTTAATATATTTTCCTATAGTACAATATTCTGTATTCATCATCAGAGTTCTTCCATATACTATTGCTTCTTTTTTTATAGTATCATTTTTTAAATTCATAATAGATTGCTTGTCCATCTCAGGAGAAATTGTATAAGTTTTAATTCCAAATTCTCTAATTTCATCTACTGAAAAATTATTACTTAAGTTTAAATTATAATTAGCTATTATATCTAAATTGTCATTTTCAATTAACTCAATTTGAGATAAATTAGATATAACAATACCTTTAAAGTTGTATTCTTGCAGTACTTTCTTTATAAATTTATTATAACTCTCATTACTTATTGCAGGCAAATATACATATGCATCAAAATCAAAAATAAGCTGTTTTAATTTTTGGATATTTAATTTATCATGGAAAAGTTTAATTGGCAAATAAACCCTATTCACGTTTTTAATAAAGCTATAATCAATTTCATTATTAATATAATTCAACAATAATGAAACTTCAGGATTAGTATTGTTTTTTACACTTATTTTTGTTTTTAATGAATATGTAACATTAGATTGTCTTTTAAAATTATTTATTAACCTTTCTTCTAAATCATTTAATGCATTTCTTCTTAATTCATTTAAACTACTAATTTTTATAAATAATTTTGTATTAATATCTATCTGCTTTACATTAAATACAGTATTTCCTGTTTTTAAGAGCTGATTTTTTGCTCTTTCTTCTATAATTTCATTTTTAATTGATTTATCTATAGAAACTTTTTTTGTAACTGATAAATTTGTAGTTATATCTGTTGCTTTTAAAATTATTTCTTCATTTTTATTTGTTAAATTTAAAAATATATCTCTTTTTCTATTTTCTTTTCTTAAGTTTTGGATTAATTCCTTTTGAATTCTAACAGAAACAGTTTTATAAATTTTGTCGCCCTTATTTACCTTTCCTTTAATTCTTCCGGTCGTTATTACATTACCAATTTTTGCTTCTTTTATGTTTTTATTGTCTATCATTAACTCAGAAATTTTGCATGAAGAGGTATTAATTGCAATGCAATCTCCCATATCAATTGGTTTTATAGTTTTAAATTTAACATATCCCTTGTTAGAATTATAAGAAATGACCTCACCAATATAAATTCCAAGATGATTTGGTTTTTTAATGTACATCATCTCTTTGCCAAGTTTATTTTTAATAAATCCTGTAGAGAATCCTCCTCTATTAAAAATTTGTTGTAATTTTTCTTTATCTTCATTTTCTACTTTATATTCTTTTCCAGAATAATACAAATCAATATATTTTCTATAAATTGAAGTAACGACTCCAACATAATCACTTGATTTCATTCTTCCTTCTAGCTTTAAAGAGGTAACGCCTGATTTAATAATTTCAGGTAGTATTTCTAAAAAGCAAACATCTTTTGAACTTAATAAATATCCTTTTTCAATAATTTTATTTCCATTTTTTTCAATCAGTTCATAAGGAAGCCTACAGGTACCAGCGCATTTTCCTCTATTTCCACTTCTTCCGCCTATTATACTACTCATTAAACATTGCCCTGAATACGAAATACATAAAGCACCATGTCCAAAAATTTCAATATCTAAATTAGTATTTTTAGTTATTTCTTTAATTTTTTCAATATTAACTTCTCTTGCCAAAACTACTCTTTTAAATCCTAATTTTTCCATTTGCTTTACACCATTTAAGTTATAATTAGTCATTTGAGTACTACTATGCAATTCTAAGTCAGGAAATAATTCATGAATTTTAGAAGCTAGCCCTAAATCTTGAACTATTACTGCATCAATTCCAGCTTTATATGCAAAATTAACAATAGAAATTGCTTCTTCAAATTCATCATTTTTAATTAATATATTTAGAGTTAAATGAGTCTTAACATTTCTTAGTTTGGCATAATTAATAGCTTTTTCTAGTTCTTCTCCATCAAAATTTTTACTATTAATTCTTGCATTAAATTTATTTGCTCCAAAGTATACTGCATCAGCACCATTTTGTACAGCAGAAATTAATGAATCAAAATCTCCTGCAGGTGCTAGTAATTCAATTTTTTTCATTTTTATAAGTTCCTTTTTGTGAAATTTTTACTTTCAATATTATATCACAAATTAAAGTTGCCTGCTCAAGACAAAGCAACTTTAATTTCTATTGCATCTACAACAACGTCTATTAGATCTGTTTCTGTTATTATTGCTATTGTTATTACTACAATTACAACTGTCATTATCCTCATCATCATCGTCGTCATCATCATTGTTATTGTCATTATTAAGTAAACAAATAATTAAAGATATTATACTCGAAATAGTTACAGTAAAAAAGAAAGCGACTAATGCAATTATTATAGTTCCTAATATTTCTCCTGGAGTTAGAGTTATACTAAGAGCAATGATTGCAAAAATAATAGTACCTATGGCTCCAAAAAGCAAACAAATACCATTAGCTCTAAAACAATCTAAATTACGTCTGCAACAACTACTTAAAGAAACAATTAAGAGTAAAATTGCTACAACACTAATTGATAAAACTATTAATAATCCAATTGTAATTTCAGTTAAAACACCAGCAAAGAACAATGCTGCTACAATTAAAGCAACAAAACCGCCTAAAGTTAATCCAATAAGACATGCACAAGATATACCGCACATAAACCTCACCCCTGCTATATAATATGAAATAAGATAAATAAGGTGAAAAAGAAAAAGGTTAGATTTCTCTAACCTTTTTCCAATCCTGAAGAAAATTGTTTATCTTCAAGAATACATTTGTCTAACTCTTCTTGTCATTTTGACATTCTGATTTATCAGTTTTTTTACCTTTTTTAGAAGATTTCTTAGACCGTTTTGAAAAAAGATTTTCAATGTGCTCCACAATAATTATAATTAATATGATTGAAAAAGAAAAAACAATAAACAATACTGATGGATGCATAAAATCTTCCTTTCTAAAATTGATAAAGTGATTATATCATGGTAGCAGTATTATGTCAAACACAAACATCATAATAATTATCTCTTATTATAACTGAGTGTTAACCCTAAAATTAAAGTAAATAGAATCAGTTTAAATAATGTTATTTAAATATTATTTATAAGAGACTTCTAATTCTCTATTTTTTTATAAATTTTATCCAACAAATCCAAATAATCTTTTGTTTCACTTTCATCTTCATTTTCAAAAATACTATTATAAGCTATCATACTTAAAAAGATATATGTAGAAATAATTAAATCCTTCTTATTAAACCATTTTGAAAAATATTCAACTAATATTTTTAGCCTACTATTTTCATCAAATATATCTCTATTTGTATATATATCATCAATAATAAATCTCGAAGTTTCAAAAACTTTTGGAGCTATATAACCAATTGGATCAATAGCGAATAACATATTATCTTTTCTTAAAATATTATCTTTTCTTAAATCACCATGTATTAAATATAATTTGCTTTTAGAAAAATATTTATCATATAATTTTATAGAATTATTAATATTTTTTAATATTTCATTCTTATATTTTGAAGTAGGAATTTCCAAATTTAGATTCTTTAAGTTTTCATAAAATCTTTTAAAGTGTTTATTTTTTAAATCATCTATATATTCTGTAGGATTTTCAAAAACTCTTTCAAAAAAATTTGTTAATACTTTGTTATTTTCAAATATATTTCCTTGAATAGGATAAAGCTTTGGCATAAATAATGCATTATTTTCATCATTAAAATTAATTAACTCACACATATACTTATTAGATAGATTTAAATATGCATTTTTCTCATTTTTATATCTTTCTAAAAATTCAGGTATCATTTTTACAATAATTTCTTCATTATTATTCATTTCTAAAAACATAACAAGTCCAAATCTAGATGTTTGGCTTAAAGTTATATTTTTTATGTGTCCATATTGATTTTCTAATTCTTTATAAAAAGAAAAAATATTATTTATCCACAATTCTGTTTCTTTTGGATATATTCTAAGTATAAACTTTCTTATTCCTTCTGTTATAAAAAATTCTTTATTTGTAATATTTGTAAATTTTGTTCTAGAATTTTCATTTAAGTATTTTATAAGATAACTAGCATATTCTAATTCAAAATTATATGTTAATTTTAAATTATTTTTAAAATTAAAATTCAAATATTTTTTTGTGTTTCTTGGCAAATGCCAAGCTAATTCTTGAGTTTCATTATTTGATGGATCAAAATATTTTATTATCTGTTTAAACTTAAATGCTTCTGGAGACTGAGTCATATAATATTTTTCTCTATCCAAAGGTTCATATTCGTAATTTCCGCAACGCGCCTGTAATTTTTTGTGCAGTTATTACTGTATCGTATTTATCTAATTTTTCAAAATAATCATCAATTAATTC
>JBJEFS010000102.1:0-2339 GCA_051874325.1 Anaeroplasma sp. | reverse complement strand
CCGCCATTTGTATCATTATACGCCATATATGGCATATTTAGATATATTAAAAAAGTCCTTATTTATTAATAAGGATTTTTTTTATTAGTTCAAATGTCTAAAAATAATAACATAGAACTTATTTATTATTTTGGTAAGCTAATAATTTTTCATAAACCTCATCCATAGTTATTTTAAAACATACACTCATTGCATGAATTAAATCAACTTGTAAATTTTCAACAGGCGTATTGCGTAAAATAAGATTAGACAATCTATTTTTACTAAAACCATATTCCTTATTGAATTGATATCTTGTAATACCGTACTCATTTAGAATTAAATCGATTGGATGCATATTAATTCTCCCTTCATACATAAGTTATACCATGAACTAAACATAACTTCAATTAATGCTGAAAATTAATTTTTTAGATTATGATAAAACTATTGATTTGCTTCATTATTCATAATAAAAAATACCACCACTACTGTGGTAGTACAGTTTAATTATAATTCAATAACTTTCTTTTCAATCTCTTGACAAAGTTCTAGATTGTTCAATAAATATTCCTTAGTATTTTCTCTTCCTTGTCCAATTTTTGTGCCATTATATGAAAACCAAGCTCCTGATTTATGAATAATATCAGCATTAACTGCCATATCAACAATTTCACCTATTCTTGATATACCCTTACCATAAATAATTTCAACTTCTGCAGTTTTAAATGGTGGAGCAACCTTGTTTTTTACAATTTTAATATTTGTTTTGTTACCATAAATAGTTGTACCTTCTTTTATAGCTTCTCCCTTTCTAATTTCAAGTCTAACAGAAGCAAAAAACTTAAGTGCCCTACCACCAGTTGTTGTTTCAGGATTACCAAACATCACACCAACTTTTTCTCGTATTTGATTTATAAATATAGCAACACAATTTGTTTTTGAAATCAAGCCAGCTAATGTTCTCATCGCTTGCGACATTAATCTAGCATGAAGTCCAACATGATTATCACCAATATCGCCATTAAGTTCTGCTTCAGGTACTAAAGCAGCAACTGAATCAATAACAATAATATCAACACTTCCTGAATTAATTAGTGCTTTAGCAATTTCTAAAGCTTGCTCACCACTATCAGGTTGCGATAAAATGAGATTTTCAATATCAACGCCAAGATTCTTGGCATAAATTGGATCTAAAGCATGCTCTGCATCAATAAATGCGGCATATCCACCTGTCTTTTGAGCACTAGCAATTGCATGTAATGCAAATGTAGTTTTTCCTGATGATTCAGGACCATAGATTTCTATAATTCTTCCTTTTGGATAGCCTCCTACCCCTAAAGCCTTATCTAAAGCAATTGAACCAGATGGGATGACCTCTATTTTTCGATCAACATCAGCACCCAACTTCATTACAGCACCTTTACCGAATTCTTTTTCAATTTGCTTTATTGCAGCATCTAATGCTTGTTCTTTACTATTTTCCATAAAATATACCTCCACATAATAATAGTCAAAAAAATATTTATTTTAAATTGATTTTAAAATAATATCTTTACTTTTCCAAAAATATTCTACACCAGAAACAATGGTTAAAGCACATGCAATATACATTAAAACTCTACCAATTATCTCAACTGGCATACATGTATGACTAAAGAATAAAACTATAATAGCCACCATTGTAGTAGCTGTTTTCCACTTGCCTAATTTAGCAGCCGCAATAACTTTTCCTTCACTAGCAACTACCATTCTTATTCCAGAGACCATAAATTCTCTTACAATCATTATTATAAACACCCATGCAGGCATATTATCAGAATTGTCAAGCATTAAAAATACCATTGCTGTAAATACAAGCATTTTATCAGCTAAAGGATCTGCAAATTTACCAAATGAAGTAACTAAATTCTTACTTCTAGCAATTTTGCCATCTAAAAAATCTGTAAAAGAAGCTATTGCAAAAATAAAAAATTCAATTAAAAAACACCATGAAATACCTGTATAATATCCGCCAACACCTGTATTAGGAATAATAGTTTTTAGTGCTGGAATATACCATATAATAATCATTATAGGAATAAGAATTATTCTAAGCAAAGTTAACTTATTAGGTAAAGTCATTATTCTCATTTCCTTTCTTAATACTTTTCAATTCAATTATATCACAAAGAAACATTTTCAAAAAGAGTTAATTTTAATTCTTTCTTAATAAATTCATATCAAATTCATTTTAGATTTGCACCACCTCTTCAAGTGATTTATAATCCGTTTTTATTTAAAGCTGATTCTGATTCATCTTCTAAAATCTTTGATCGACAAATGTTTTTATATTTCCTTTGTCACAATATATAATAATG
>JBJEFS010000101.1:0-10090 GCA_051874325.1 Anaeroplasma sp. | reverse complement strand
AATTAGAAAAAATAAATAATTTTTTTCTTGCATAGATGAAATTATTAATGTATAATATTCAATGGTACATTTTTAAGCAATTATCCACAATTGCCCTAATTTAAAAAAGAAGAAAATTAGGAGGAAATTAAGCAATGAATACATTCATGGCAAATAATCAAACAGTTCAACACGCATGGTACGTTGTTGATGCAAAAGGCTTAACATTAGGACGTTTAGCTACAGTTGTTGCATCTTTATTAAGAGGCAAACATAAACCTACATATACTCCACATGTTAATTGTGGTGATAACGTTATCGTTATTAACGCAGATAAAATCGTATTAACTGGTAACAAGTGGGATGATAAATTATATCGTAGACATTCTGACTACAGTGGTGGTTTAAGAACTCAAACTGCAAAAGAAGTAATGGCTACTCAGCCTACAAGAATGGTTGAACATGCTATTTATGGTATGTTACCTCATACTAAGTTAGGTGATCAAATGAGAAAGCAGTTATATGTTTACGCATCTGAGAATCATCCACATACTGCTCAAAAACCAGTAGTATACGAGATAAAGGCATAAGGAGGGAATAATAATGGCAAAGAAATTAGTTCAATATTTAGGAACAGGACGTCGTAAGAGTTCTGTTGCACGTGTTTATTTACGTGCTGGTAAAGGAAATATTACAATTAATGGTCGTACATTTGAGGATTATATTCCTTCAGCTGCAGTTCGTCTAGATGTATTACAACCACTTGAGTTAACTGAAACTACTGATAAATTCGATATTTTAGTTAATGTCTATGGTGGAGGTACAACTGGTCAAGCAGGAGCTATCCGTTTAGGTATTACTCGTGCCTTAATGGAAGTTAATCCAGACTATCGTGCAGTATTAAAGCCAGCTGGTTTAGTTACTCGTGATTCTCGTGCTAAAGAACGTAAGAAATATGGTCTTAAGAAAGCTCGTAGAGCACCACAATTCTCTAAGCGTTAATTGTTTGATAATAGTAAAATTGCGAAAAAATATAAAATTAGCTCAGGATTTCTCGGCCTGGGCTTTTTTTGTTTTTTAAAGACATATATTGTTGGATAAAATCGGGTTTAAAACTGCTAAAATCAAATAAATGACAAAAATGGTAGTGTTAACATGACTTTAACTATAGAATCTATTAAAATTATTTTGGGTGAAAACGTATATGAAGAAATTATTTAAAAGAGAAAAGTATAGAAATGAAAAAATTCTATAATTTGAATGTTGATATAACACTTAGTAATAGATGGTTCCCTTTTGATTTTTATAATTGCAAAGGAAAAAATATTAAGCAGGACTTACTTTTAATTTTTGCAAAAAGGTGTAAATTGATGTTATAATTTACTTGCAAAAAGGTGTAAATTGATTTAAATGAAAGGTGTCATTATGAAAAGGAAATACTTAAGTGATTTAATTGAATGGATGAATGATTCTAGAAGAAAGCCTCTAATGGTATGGGGAGCACGTCAAGTAGGTAAATCATATTTAATAGAAGAATTATTTGCAAAAAAGTTTTATAAAGATAAATATCTTAAAATTGATTTATCAGATGATGTGGATTTTGTTGAATTTGCTGAAAAGAATAGTAATCTTGATAAGGTATTAGAGTATATACAATTACATTACAATTTTATATTAGATGAAGAGCATTTGTTGTTTTTTGATGAAGCACAAGAATGTCCTTCAATTGTTAAAATGATGAAACATTTTTGTGAAAAAAAAGAGATTTACCTGTTATAGTAAGCGGTTCGCTAGTAAGGCTTAGAATTCATAGAGATAGTAAAAAGACAAATAAGAAGTTTTTATTTCCAGTCGGTAAGATTAATCAGCTTTATGTTTATCCTTTAACATTTGATGAATTCTTGATGAATTATAATGAAAATAAGTATAATTATGTAAAAAAGCATTTTGAAGAAAAACTTCCAATTGATGAAATTATGCACAATGAATTAATGGATGATTTTAGAACATATATGTTTATAGGTGGTATGCCTGAGGTAGTTGATACCTTTTTAGAACATAAAGATAAAATATCTGCCTTTAAGTCAGCAAACAAAAAGATAAAAGAAATATATGATGATTATTTAGATGATATGGGATTGTATCAGACATCTACGGAATCAATTATTAGAAGTAGATTAGTTTACAATGACATATATAAACAATTAAATAAGGAAAATAAAAACTTTAAAATATCAAAGACGATAGAAGATGCTAAGAATAGGGATATGATTAATCCATATTTTTGGCTAACTACTGCAAATGTGGTTCTACAAGCATTTTGCTTAAAAGAAAAGGTTACTTCACCATTAATAAAGGAAGAAGATTCTTTATTTAGGATGTATCTATCTGATGTAGGTATGTTTACATATCAAAGTGGTTTAAAATATGAAGCATTTTTATTAGATAAAGATAATTCATTATCAGGTATATATTACGAAAATTATGTGGCTACTGAATTAGTTGCCAGAAGAATGAATTTGTTTTATTGGAAAGGTAAGAGAGATTCTGAATTAGAATTTATAATAGATGTTAATCAAAGAATTATTCCAATCGATCTGAAAAAAGGGAAATCAAAATTAAATTCTTTGAATGAATTTAGAAATCATAATAAAAAAGATATTGCAATAAAGGTTTCTTCAAATCAATATGGGTATAATGAGGAAAACCAATTGATTACTCTACCTTTTTATTATTTGTCTTTCTATTTAGATAATGTAGCTGATTAAATGATTTACTTAATTTTTTTTATATTATCATAGGAATAAAAAATTTAAAGATGATTGAAAGTGTTTTTAAATCCATAATCAAGATTAAAAAACAAGCAATTTTGTAATTTTTATTTATTTTTTAAACAATTCTCTAAGCTTTAATTGTTTGATTCTTATAATTGCAAAGGAAAAAATAAAAAGCAGGACTTCTCATACTGCTTTTTATTTTACCAAAGTGGCTTGAAGGCAGGGTAATATTGTGAAAAGAAAAGAGAGCCGTTTTGCTCTCTAAATCTTTTATTCATTTATTGAAATTTGATTTCTACCATTTTCTTTGGATTTATATAATGATTTATCTGCAGCAACATATAAATCATTAAATGTTTTTATTAAATTTGAGGTACATGCAGCTCCCATTGATATACTGTAACCATGATTAGCCTGTATTGTAATATTAATTTGATTAAATATTTTTTCAATGTCATTAATTGTTGCCTTATTAAATATTGCAATTGCAAATTCATCTCCACCCATTCGGCAAGCCAAATCATTATTATTAATAGATGATTCAATAGTTTGAGCTATTTTAATTAGGAACTCATCACCTGCTTTATGACCATATGTATCATTATATTGTTTAAAGTAATCTACATCGATCATAATTAATGTTACAGTAACATTTTGTAATAGTTTTTCTGATATATCATTTTCAAACGCTGAATGAGTTAATAGTCCTGTTAAAGAATCCTTTCTATAGGTTTTCTCCCACATTTTTAGCCTAATTTGTGATTTCTTTTCTGATTCTTTATGAAGCATTTTTGCTGCATATGTTTCTAAACTATTAGTAATGATTATTTCACTTCGTTCCTCTTTAGCAGCTGAATCAAAGTATTTTCTACCTAAGCATATAATATATTTAACTGTACTATCCTTACAAAGAAGCCTATGTTCAAAATATGCCATAGTATTATTAGCTAGCTCTTTATTTAAAATACATAAATATTCGCTTCTTTCAGTTTTGGGAATTAAATCTATTTGAGTTATAATATTATTTTTTATATCATCCTTTGTATATCCAGTAAGCTTTGTAAATTCATCAGATATTTCAATGATTCTAAATTCTGAGTTTAAAATGTATTTTGCATATTTTACTACATAAATAAAGCTTGAATTAATAATGCTATTATTATCGATTACATTAGTAACAGGTATCACATAAGCCTTATAATCCTTATCCTCTTCAATTGCCTCTTCATTTATCATTTCTATAAAAGTAGATGCGATTTTTGGATCAAATTGTGTACCTGAGCATTTTATTATTTCATCCTTTGCTTCTTCAATTGTTTTAGCTTTCCTATATGAGCGATTGTTAACCATTGCATCATAAGCATCAACTACAGAAATAATTCTTGAAAGAAGAGGTATTGTTTCTAAACTTAATCCATCAGGATATCCTTTTCCATCCCATCTTTCATGGTGATATTTAATCATTTCAGCAATGCCTTCAAGTTCTGGAGTACTTTTTGCTATCTCATATCCTTTTATAGTGTGAGATTTTATTATTTTCCATTCATCATCAGTAAGCTTTCCTGGCTTGTTTAGTATTTCAAGAGGTATTGCAACCTTGCCAATATCATGAAGCAAGCATAAAAGTGATAAATTAGATAATTCCACATCTGATAAACCAAGTTTTTTACCTAATTTTGTGCCTGCTGCTTGTGTTCTTTTGACGTGTGCTTCTGTATCAGCATCATTTGCTTGTAAGGTTTTAACAAGTGAAGAAATTAGTGCTGATTTACTTGATTCTTTATCTAATAGCTTTTTAGCGGTTAAACCATCAAATGCTCTGCTTATAGCATTGATAATTGTATCATTTTCATCTTTGATTGAAGAAGTTGAGAATTGAATAGAAACATCAAGACTATCTTTAATTTTAAGAAGTAAATCAGTTATCATTTCTTCTGATTTGTTATAGCAAATAGCGATTAATGCAGCGTCATTTCCTCTTACATAATATGAATCAATTGGGAATATTTCTTTAATTTTTATAGCAAGCTTCTTTAATAGCTTATCTCCTTCGCTTCTACCATGTAAGCTATTATATAGTCCTAATCTATTAATGTCCATTATTGCTACACTTGTATTATAAGGAAAGCTCTTTTTATTATCTAAAGCAAATTTTTTAAATGAATCCCAATTATGGAAACCAGTTAATAAATCTGTTTCTAATTGAGCATCGGCAAAAACAAATAGTTTTCCAACAATTTTCTCATTTTTATCTTTAATGCATCTATAATCACATCTAAGTGGTATTGATGCTTCATTATCATTTTTTATATAGCATTGAATTGAAAATGATTCGTCATCTATATCATCTGATATTAATAAATCACAATTTTTTCTAAATTATTCTAAGGATGGTCTTTTTATTGTATTTTTTTCGCTTAAATAATATATAGCTTTTTGATTATACAAAATCATATTATCGGCATAATCAAATAAAACTAGTCCTTGATTTAGACTATCAAATATCTTTGTCTTTAATCTATTTAACATTCCTCTTTTAGAAAATAATAAAGCTGAATAGTAACAAAAGAATGCTAATATAGAATAAGCCAGTAATGCATAATCAATATTAAATGCTGCAACTAAATATGGATCGGTAAATTTTTGAGGTATTATAAGAAAAAGAAAATTGATAATAGCACAAACAATAATTCCAGCAATTACAATTAAGTATTTTGATTTATACTGAGATGGAACAATAATTACTTTTTTAATTAACGTAATTAATGAAGCTGTTACAATTATATACACATAAACTAAGTGACAATTAAATAATTGCTTAGGAATGTATTTATATTTGGCTATTTTAAATTTATCAAATACAAGTTCATAATCGATTACAATAGGATTAAAGATGTTAATTGTCAACAGTATTATGTCGATTATTCCATATAAACATATGAGAAAAATCAAAATTTTAAAAATTTTTGTTTTTTTCTCTTCGGTAAGCCAATAAACGAACAAGAATAGTGTTATTACCATAAAATCCATACAAATAAAGTAAAGACTAGAAAAAATAGAGGTAGTTATTTTGGAATCAAAAGAAATGCTAAAAATGTAAAAAAATACTACCATAGCTCCATATAGGCATGCCAGACCTAAAAATAAGCCATATTTCTTTTTACATTTAAAAGAGAAAATAGCCATAATTATATTTGCTATTATAGCAATTGCTAAAGTTAGTCTAATTGCTAATTCAAACATTATATTCACCTCATTTAAAAAAAGATAATACATACTTTTATTATATACTTTATCTTATTATAATTAAAGATATTTATTTTTTTTATATTAACAAAAATAAAATCATACTATTTTTGTAGGAAAAGTGATATAATAAAAGAAAAATAAGAAAGGAATTAAAAAATGATATCAACAAAGGGTAGATACGCTTTAAGAGTAATGATAGATATAGCTAATAATTCAGAAGGAAATTATATTTCATTAAAGGATATTTCATTAAGACAAGGTATTTCTTTAAAATACCTAGAACAGGTTATTCAACTTCTATTAAGAAATGGTTTATTACAAAGCTTAAGAGGAAATAATGGTGGCTATAGATTGGCTAAAGATGCTAATGAGATTACGGTTTATGAAGTGTTAAAGGCAGCTGAGGGTTGTTTGGCTCCTGTTGCTTGTTTAGCCGATTGTGCATCACAATGTGTTAGAGAGGATAAATGCTCTACCGTAGAATTTTGGAAAGGTTTTGACAAGGTTATTACTGAATATCTTAATTCTAGAACAATAGGTTCATTTGTTTCTAATAAACTAGATGAATATAGTATTTAAAAAATATAATTTTTTTTCTTTTACTATTGACAAATTATAAAATTGGTTTTATAATCCTAGTAAATTGATAGGAAAGGTATGAAATATGAAAAAGATTAATGAACGATGTTGTAGTGGAAGAAGTAATATAATTATTAGAATATTTAAAATTTAAAAGCATAAAATTAAAAAAGGGAGAATGATAATATGGCAATTTTTAATTCAATTTTAGATTTAGTAGGAAATACACCATTAATTAACATTAAAAATTATGAGAAAAATAATAATTTAGAAGCAAGCATTTATGCAAAGCTTGAATATTTTAATCCAGCAGGTTCCGTCAAGGATAGGATAGCAAAAGCAATGATAGAGGATGCTGAAAAGAAGGGAATATTAAAGGAAGGCTCTACTATTATTGAACCAACAAGTGGTAATACTGGAATTGGTTTATCTGCAATCGCAGCAGCAAAAGGCTATAAAGTAATTATAACCATGCCTGAAACAATGTCTATAGAAAGAAGAGCTATAATGAAGGCATATGGTGCAGAGCTAGTTTTAACAGAGGGATCAAAGGGTATGAAGGGGGCTATCGCTAAAGCACAAGAGCTTGCCTTAGAAATACCTAATAGCTTTATTCCTGGTCAATTTGACAATCCAGCAAATCCAGAGGCCCACTATTTAACTACTGGTCCTGAAATTTGGAATGATACTGATGGAAAGGTTGATATTTTCGTTGCTGGGGTTGGTACTGGTGGAACAATATCAGGTATTGGTAAATATTTAAAGGAAAAAAATCCTAATATTAAAATAGTAGCTGTCGAGCCTAAAAGTTCACCTGTATTATCAGAGGGACATGCAGGTGCTCATAAAATTCAGGGTATTGGTGCTGGCTTTGTTCCAAATACATTAGATACAAGGATATATGATGAAATAATAACTATTGAAAATGAAGAAGCTTTCCAAACCGGAAAGGAAATTGCATTAACAGAAGGAATTTTAGTTGGTATTTCTTCAGGTGCTGCTTTAAGGGCAGCTACAGTTTTAGCTAAAAGAGTAGAAAATAAGGGAAAGAAAATAGTTGTATTACTTCCTGATACAGGAGATAGATATTTATCAACTCCATTATTTAACTAGATTATATTGGCTCGGTTTATCCGAGCTTTTAAAACGTTATAGATAATAAATGTGAAATTTATAGAAAACTAGTTTATTACTTGACAGGCTAACATTTGTTAGCTATAATTATTTAAGCTAATGAATATTAGCTAAAGGAGTGATTTTTATCAAAAATACAAAGGAAAGAATATTAGATGCTGCACTTGAATTATTTTCTATCAATGGATATGAAGCTACAAGTGTTGAAGAGATAGCTGCAATGGTTGGTATTAAAGCGCCATCAATATATAAGCATTATAAAAATAAAGAAGAAATATTTACAGAACTAACTAATCTTATGGTAATAAGATATGAAAATAATTCGATTTTCAAAAAAGAATACCAGATTGACTTTTCTTTAGAAAATGCTATTGACTTGGTAGAGAAGCAATTCCATTTTTCTTTAACTGATCCATATGTCAGTAAATATAGAAGACTTTTAACAATTGAGCAATTTAGAAATGATAAAGCTAAAAAAATTCAATCAGAAAGAAGCTATTATGATATATTAAGCTTTTATGAGCGAATATTTAATAAACAAATAATTGCAGGAAAAATAGAGAAAATAGATTGTAAAATTCTATCATTAGAATTTATTTCTCCAATTTCTCTATTACTAAGTCAATGTGATAGAAATAATGAATTAGAAGAAGAAGCATTAATAATTATTAGAAAGCATATTCATTTGTTTTTTGAAAAATATATTAAAAATTAGTTTATATTAGGGAGTATAGTATGGAAGAAATTATAAAAATAACAAATTTATCTAAAACATTTAAGGATATAAAGGCTGTAAATAATTTAACCTTTAAAGTAAAAAAGGGCGAATTTTTTGCCTTTTTAGGCATTAATGGTGCAGGTAAATCAACTACTATTTCAATAATGTGTGGAGAACTAAATAGAGATAGTGGTGAAATTATTATTGATGGTAAAAATATAGATAATGATATGTCTAGCATTAGAAGAAAGCTAGGAGTTGTTTATCAAAATAATGCATTAGATAAGCCATTAACGGTTTATGATAATTTAAGATACCGTGCTAATATGTATGGAATTAAAAATGCTGAATTTGAAGAAAAACTAAGTTATTTTGCTGAACTTTTAGAATTTAAAGACTTATTAAATAGAATGTATGGCAAATTATCAGGTGGTCAAAAAAGGAGAGTTGATATTGCAAGGGCTCTAATTCATGAACCTGAGCTTTTAATATTAGATGAACCAACGACAGGACTTGATCCTCAGACAAGAAAGCTTGTATGGACAGCAATAAATAAGCTAAGAAAAGAAAAGAATTTAACAGTTTTTTTAACTACACATTACATGGAAGAAGTAATTGATGCTGATTATGTTATTATTTTAAATAAAGGTGAAATAGTTGCGGAAGGAACACCCTTAGATTTAAAGAATAAATATACTGGTGATTTTATTAGCTTTTATAACATATCAGAGGATAAGATTAAAGTATTACAATTGCCTTATAATGTTATACCTAATGGTTATAGAATAGAGGTCAAGAATACTAAGCAGGCAACAGATTTAATTCTTTCTCATCCTGATATATTTATTGATTATGAAATTATTAAAGGAAATATGGATGATGTATTTCTAAACGCAACCGGAATTAAATTGGGAGGGGAATAAAATGGTTTTAAGATCTTTAATTTCAAGAAATATTAAAATGTTTTTTAAGGATAAGGGATTAGTAATATCATCATTAATAACACCTATGATATTAATATTACTTTATGTTACATTTTTAAAAAATGTATATGTTGATTCATTTCATTCAGCAGTAAACCAGGTTGGAATAGTTGTTGAAGAAAAATGTATTAATGGATTTGTTTATGGTTGGCTTTTTTCAAGTTTATTAGCAGTATCAAGTGTTACAATTTCATTCTGTTCGAATTTATTAATGGTACAGGATAAAGTAACTGGTTCAATACATGATTTGGGTATTGCACCCGTAAAAAAAACAACTCTTGCGATTGCTTATTATGTTGCAAGTATGACAGAAACTTTGATTATTGTTTATTTTGAAACCATAGTTTCATTTATTATTATGGCGTTCAATGGATGGTTCTTGTCTTTTACAGATGTTGTATTTATATTGCTTGAGGTATTTTTATTAGTTAATTTTGGAACAGCCTTGTCCTCTATAATTCATCATTATTTAACAACACAGGGGCAAATGTCAGCAGTTGGAACAATAGTTTCATCAGTATATGGCTTTATTTGTGGTGCATATATGCCTATTAGTCAATTTGGTTCAGGCTTACAGAAGGTTTTAAGCTTTTTACCTGGAACATATGCAACCTCTGTGATTAGGTATCATTTTGAAAATGGAGTTTTAAATAATCTTCGTATAGAAAATA
>JBJEFS010000100.1:20529-36324 GCA_051874325.1 Anaeroplasma sp. | reverse complement strand
CGTTAATTTATTAGAAAATTATTAAATTAATACTTGATTTTCCTTATCTAATTTTATTGGAATTGTAAGTTATTTTGGTTATAATAACTATTTATTATGGATAAAAAAGTTATATAAAATGTAAATCTTCTTGAATTTAATTTTACATTATTATATATTTAAAATAAAGTGAATTAATTTGTTTTACCATTGTTAAATTATCAAAGGGAAGTGGTTAATTTGGAAGGAGTAAAGAATAGACATAGATATTTAATATCCGTTATTGTTGGTATATTAGCATTTTGTTTTGCATGCTTTTGTCAATATATTGATGATAGTATTTCAAATGTTGAGATTCATTTGTTATTTTCCTTATTATCTCATTTAATATTTTTAGGAATATTAGCCTATTGGATTATTTCTTTGATAAGCCGTACGCCTATTAAATGTATTAAACTTGGTCTTGCGTCAACAATTATTCTTATTGCTTTTATGCTAATTAGTAGAGTATTAAAATATGAAGTATTTTATGAAGAAACTATATGTAGATATTTATGGTATTCATACTATATTCCATTATGCTTAGCACCAAGTACTTTTTTTATTACAATTATCTCAATTGATAGAAATAAATTTTCAAAGCTTTCTTTTCTATCTTTTATTCCTGCTGTTATATTGTTAATTATGGTGTTTACAAATGATACTCATCAATTCGTTTTTTCATTTCCTGAAGGACTTAAAAATGGAAATAAAATATATGAGAGAGAATTGATATATTATATGATAGTTGCTTGGATTATTGGAATGCTATTTACCAATGGAATATTGTTATTTACAAAATGTCGTATTTCTCATTGCCGTAAAAAAGCATGGATTCCATTTATTGTATTTCTTTTTTGCATTCTAATTTGTATTATTAGAGAATATTATGATTTTTCGCTTATTAAAATGCCTGAATTAATCGCATTTAGTATTGTGTTAATATGTGAAAGTCTTATTTTAATAGGATTTATTCCTACAAATTTAAAGCATAAAACCTTTTTTGATGTTTCAAATGCATCAGCAAGTATTTTAGATAAAGAATTAAATGTAGTATTACGTTCTATAAACGCTCCTGCTATTACTAAAGAACAGGCGGCTATTTGTATAAAAAATGGTGCATTATCATTGGATTCTAATTCAATTTTGCGTTCAAAAAGAATTAGAGGAGGGAATGTATTTTGGCTTGATGATTTAAAAATTATAAATAAAATCAATGATGAATTGAGTAAAACAAATGAAGTATTAGCTGAAGAAGGAGATTTAATAATTGCTGAAAATAAACTTAAGGAACAAGAGGCATATATTAGCGAACAAAATAGATTATATGATAAAATTTCAATTATTTTTAATCCATATCTAAAAAAAATTGAAAAACTTTTTATAGAATGTAACACTAATGATGAAAAAAAAGAAGTTCTTAAGCTTTCAATAATTTATGGTGTATATTTAAAAAGAAGAAGTAATTTCATAATGATTGAAAAAAATGGATATATTCAATTTATGGAGTTATATCATTCATTTAGAGAATCAATTGATGCTTTAAATTATTATGGAATATTAGCATCGGTGGTTTGTGATGGGGATGGGCTATTTAGAACCGAAATAATTACTCATTTATATGATTTTCTTGAAAAATGTATTGAAATGAGTTTGCCATCTTTGACTACTTGTTTTGTACGATTATCTGCTCAAGATAAAAAAATAGAGTGTAGAATAATTATGGATAATGCAAACTCATATCCTAAAAATGAAATAGAAAATAAGAAAAGAGAGGAATTAAAAATACGATATAATGCTTCCATTCAGGATGATACAATATATATTAATCTTATTTATGAGGAGGAATGCATATGAAAGTATTTTTAGATGTTAATGAAGTCCTATTTAGAGGAACATATGTAATCTTGTTATTTATTTCTATTTTAGCTGTGGTTTGTCTATCTATGAGTATATTTTATAAATTAAAGTATAAATATATTGTTTCTTCAGTTTTGATAATCATTTTCTCTCTTTTCGCTTTTATTTCCTTAAAGGGTGCAATAGAAATAAGAGATTTAAATAGAGAATATAATGGTTATTTAAAGATTTTTTATTGGCCATCAATATATATATTTTTAATCATTACTATTTTAATACTATCTAGTATATTTCTTATTATATTTATAATTAGAACGAGATTATATTCTCTTACATCAATGGCGGTATATGAAGCTTTGGCTGTTCTTCCATCAGGATTATGTTTTTTTGATGAAACTGGAAGAATTTTATTAATGAATCAGCAAATAAATGAAGAATGTAGATTTATAACTAATAAATTTCTTTCTAATGGAAATGAATTTTTCAATGCTCTAAAAATATATAATATAGATAATAATTCAATAATAATAATTATAAATAATAACGTAAAAAATTATAAATTATATGAACATAATCTTAATAATAAAAAAATATATGAGCTTATCAGTACTGATATAACGAAGGAGTATGGATTAAAAGAAATTTTAGAAACCAAAAGTAAACAATTAGAACAGATGAATTTAAGATTGAAAAATTATGGTGATAATGTTACCGACTTAACAAAAGAAAAAGAAATTTTAAATTCAAGAGTAAGGATACATAATAAAATGGGATCATTAATCTTAACAACAAAAAGGAAGTTATCATTAAATCAAGAATATTTGGATGATATTATTAAGGATTGGAAAGATATTATTTCATTGTTATATACAACAAATATTAGTATAGATAGGCGAGACTATTTATTAGAAATGGCGAAAAATATAGGTGTAGCTATTAAAATTAATGATAATATAGAGACTAAGTCAGAAAAGCTAGAGGAAATTATAAATTTTGCAATATTTGAATGCGCTGTAAATACGGCAAGACATGCTGATGGAAGTGAGTTATATGTTAATTTATTACTAAAAGAAGGACAATATATAATAAAAATAACTAATGATGGTAACCAACCTAAACAAGAAATAAAAGAAGGTGGAGGTTTATCTTCACTTCGTTCTTTAGTTGAAAATAATGGTGGAATTATGAAAATAAAAAGTGTACCTTATTTTGAACTAGAAATAATTTTTTTAAAGGAGAATCAGTATGTCAAATCAAATTAATGTAATGATAGTAGAAGATCAGGTTATGCCAAGACAGCTTTTTGAATCCATTATAAACTCATGTCAAAGGTGTAAATTAATATTATCGATTGAAGATGCAAAAATAGCAGATATATGCTGTATAAAAAATAAAATTGATTTAATAATTATGGATGTAGTAACTAAGGATGGTGCAAGTGGTTTAGTTGCTGCTGAAAAAATAAAAAGGAACAATAGTAATATTAAAATAATTATTGTAACAAGTATGCCTGAATGCTCATATATTGATCGTGCTAAAAAAATTGGTATAGAGGGTTTTTGGTATAAAGATTTTAGTAAAGAACCAATTATTGAAATGATAGAAAGAGTTATTGATGGAGAAATTGTTTATCCTACAGAAAAACCAATTATTAATATTGGATTAACAAATAGTAATGAATTTACGAAAAGAGAACTAGAGGTATTAAGAGAAATGACAGGTGGATTTACCAATTCTGAAATAGCATCAAAACTTGGAATTTCTGAGAATAGAGTAAGAAATCATATCGTTAATATGCTAGAAAAAACTGGCTTTAGAAGTAGAACCGAACTAGCAGTTAGAGCAAGAGAAACAGGTATTGTTATCAGGGATAGACAGGATGATGATTTTTAATTAACTAAACGGGTACATATGTACCTTTTTATTTTTTTTGTGAGATGATAAAATTCATATGCAGAATAGGATTATTAGCGTTTTTTAAGTTGAGGTGTTGCTAAGAAGATGAAAAAAGTTGTTGTTTCTATACAAAATACGCTTATTAATGAAGCAGTATATAATGCTTTAGAAAAGAAAAGCTTATTTGTAAAAAAAACTAATTCTCAAGAAATAAGTCAAATTCATACTCTTTGTGATATTTTTTGTCCTAATGTTTTAATTATGGATGTAAATAGAATTATGAATTGTAATTATGAAATGAGAATAAAAGTAGTAAAAGATGTTAAAAAATTAAATAAAGATATTAAAATTTGTCTTTTATGTAATAACACATCAGAACCTGAAATTGCTCATAAAGTTAAATCTGCTAAAGAAGATGGCTTAATTGATGCTTTCTTTTATGAGTCAGTTCAAACAGATTATTTAACTGATGTAATAGAATCTTTATAACGCTATAATTCTAAAACTATTGAAGCACTGATTTCTGCACAAAAAATAAGTGAGGAGTTCAAAATGAGAAAGAAGATTTTTATTAGTTTTTTTGTCATGGTTCTAGCATTTGTTTTTGGCCTTGGTCTTACTAGTTGTAAAAAAGATACTAGTCATAAGCATTCTTATGCAACTGCTTGGAACAATGATGCTTCTAACCATTGGCATGAGTGCGCAGCAACTGATTGTAATGAAAAATCAGATTTAGCAGCCCATACATGGGAAGAAGTAGTAACAAAGCCTGCAACAGATGAGGAAGCAGGAGAAAAGACATATACATGTACAGTATGTGGATATTCTAAAAAAGAAAGCTATGTATTACATACATTTGCTAATGAATGGTCAAAGGATGAAACAAATCATTGGCATGCATGTACAATTGATGGCTGTACTTACAAAGGGGCTTTAGCAGCACATACATGGAAAGAAGAAATAACAAAGCCTGCAACAGATGAGGAAGCAGGAGAAAAGACATATACATGTACAGTATGTGGATATTCTAAAAAAGAAAGCTATGTATTACATACATTTGCTAATGAATGGTCAAAGGATGAAACAAATCATTGGCATGCATGTACAATTGATGGCTGTACTTACAAAGGGGCTTTAGCAGCCCATACATGGGAAGAAGAAATTATAAATAATCCTACATATGATAATGATGGAACAAAGAAATTTACGTGTACAGTATGTGGATATGAAAAAACAGAATCAATTCCTGCCTTAGGCTATACAATAACATTTGATTCAAAGGGTGGCTCTGAAGTTGAAGCAATAAATAAGAAATCTAATGAAACAATTTCAGCACCTAGTGTACCAACAAAAGAAGGTTGTGAATTCTTAGGTTGGTATACAAGTAATGATCCAATCGCAACCGCAACTAAATTTGAATTTACAACAATGCCAGCTCAAAATATTACTCTTTATGCAAAATGGGCAATAGTATTATCATTAAATTATAAAGGTCTAGAAACAAATTATTCTTACTCATTTAATGTTACAAATGAAGATGAAGAGATAATCTTTACATATGTACAAGAAAAAGGTGCTTATAATGAAGCAACAGAAAAATATGTCACATATGTATGGTATAACATTGAAAAAGACAATAATGGTACATATTCAGGTGCTTATCATGATATTAAGAAAAATGATGAAAGTAATCCTATAGCTGCATTATATAGTGGTGATAATTGGACAAAGGTTGCTGATGATTTAACTTGTCAGTCTCAAAATCAAATTTATTTCTATCAATTATATCAGGGACCAAATACTTATTATTTTGTTGCAACCTTCGCAAATACTGGTACATATAGAATTTCAACTGATGTCTTTAGCTGGAAGGAAATACCTACACTTAGCTTTAGTGAAGGATTAGATCTAACTAAAACCTATGATAAAGAGGCTGTTACAATTTTAGAATCTAATTATTCAACAAATAGTGATGGTGAAGTAAGTGTAATTTGGTATGATTATACTAAGACTAAGCTTGAAGGTGCCCCAGTTGATGCAAGTGGATATTATGTAAGATTATATGTTCCAGAAACAGAACAATATAGAGAAAAATACTCTGATTATTTACATTTTGAGATTAAATATATTAACATAAATATTGGAGATGTAGAATTAGAATATAATGGTGATACATCTTTCTACTTTACATATACTAATGAAGATTATGAAAATATATTAGCAGATGATGAGGTTAATTTCTATGTAACTTTTGAAAGTAAGAATGTAGGTTCATGTGTAGATGACTATGATACAACAACTAAGAATTATTGGGTTGATTATGAATCTTGTAATATTGTCGCAAAGGAATTAACAAATCTTCAATTAACTACAACAAGTAAGTGGGAAGAAAATCAATATACAACTATTAAATTAACAACTCTTGATGGTCTTATTGAAGGTGATAATGTATCAGTATGTATTACAAATGGTAATTATCAAGATGCAGATGTTGGTTCAGTGTTTACTCTTAAATTAGATACTGCTTATCAAGGTGAAGAAATAGTTGAGCTTCTTCTAATTGATGATTATTCAAACTATAAATTAGTTGAGATAGATGGAGAAGTTGGTACAATAGAAATAGTTCCAATTGTCATTTCTAACATTACATTTAGTGCTAGTGCTGCAGAAGTAAGTGGTTTTAGCTATAAATTTGTATTAACAACTGCTTATGGTATTGAAGATGGAGATGAAGTTATCGTTACAATTGTTTCAAATGTAGTAGGAACTAAAATTATATTATCAAGCTCAAATACTACAATTACTGGTGCTGATGCATCAAGATATGTAATTGATTATGATACTTGCTTCTTAAATAATAGATTATTAATTAGCTAATATGATAAATGGTATTAGAAATACTATACTTTCTATGGTATTCTAATACCATTTTTTTATAATATTAAATTTCTATAACAAATTCAAAATTTATTATGTTATAATTGAATAAAATAAAGATTTTGGGGAGGGTTATATGAAGAAAGCATTCTTACTATTATTAATTTTAATGATCTATCTTTCATCCTGTAGCAAGAATGATATAAAACCACCAAATATTAATACAGACGATACAAGTACAAATTCTAGTGAAGCTATTATTTTTGATCAAATGAATATTGATGATAAATTTTTAAAAAGTGAAGCTACTTGTACTAGTCCTGCCATATATTATTATTCTAGTATAAATGGTGATATAGGAACTGAAACCTTTGAATATGGTAATGCTTTAGGACATAGTGGCAGTAATAATAAGTGTGATAGATGTGGTGCTTATTATGATAATATTGATTGGGGGCCACTTCATTAGGGGAGGATATTTTATGAAGGAATATGAAAAGCCAATAATAATTGAAGAAGAAATTGAAATTGAAGATATTGTTGCTGCATCGTTAAACGATGAAACAGATTATGGTAAGATTGAAAATATTAATGATTTTTTTGGAGGTATATTTTAATATGAAACTAATAAAAAGATTTGTTTTATTTTCATTAACATTGATGTTTTTATTATTTATTAGTTTTAGTACCCATGCTTCATCTATTGAAGTAATTTTACAGCAACAGGAATCTTCTGATTTAAATATGATTAGGTATGTCGGTAAAATTAGCGGCTTAGAATATACTGAAATTAAAGATTATAGTGTAACTATTGTAATGTATAGTCCAGATGGAACTAAGATAAATGAAAACACTAAAAGCTATACAACCTTATATACTAAGGTTAAAGATATAGCTGAGATTCAAGAGGATAAAGTGTATTATGCTGTATTTACTTTATCTGGTTTAAATAGTTATAGTGAATATAGATTAGATTGTTATTTTACTTTTAATCTCTTTGATGGTACAAAATACCAAACAAATCATAAATATTATGAAATAGGTACTAAATATAGTGTTTCTTATAGTTCATATGCTGGTTATACAGAAGGCTGTTATATGGAATTTAATCCATATAATAATATTACAGATTCTACAAAATATGTGGCAGAATATAGAAGTATAGATAGTAATGTATTCACTAAAATTGATAATGAACTAATCAGATATAATGATGGACAATTTAGAGTAGATTATGTTGGTCTAAAAGAAGGTAAATATGTCATTAGAGTGTATACAAAAATAAATGGTATTAAATATACATCTGATGAGGTTGAGGTTTTGGTTACTTCTGATGATAGATCAGGATACGCTCACTTTAATTATAAATCTGGTGTTGGTGCCTATAATGATGATGGTACATTAAAGAATGATGCATTAGTCGTATACGTAAATGATAATAATAAAAATAATGTACAGTTAACATATGGTTCAAAAACATATACTGGCTTAGGTAATATATTAGCGAATGTTTCAAATATTAGTGTTCCTTTAGATATAAGAATTATAGGTACAATTAGTACTACCCAATGGAATAAAATTACCTATAGTAGTGCAGCTAAATCAGAAGCCTTAATAAACGAACAGATGGCAACGGTAGGTAATGTGACAAATAAAACATTTGCTGATACAATTATTGCAAATGGATGGAATTCATATAGTGATGATTTGGCATCTGGGATTACAACACTTGAAGGATTAACATCATATTTTACATATGACGAGCAATCAGCTAGTGCTACAGGCTATGAATATGATTCGTGTTGGAATATGATGAATATATCAAATGGTAAAAATATTACTGTAGAAGGTATTGGTACTGATGCAGGAATTTTCCAATGGGGATTTGTATGGAAAAAATGTAACTCAATTGAGGTCAAGAATTTAAAATTTGATGATTATACTGAGGATGCTTGTAGCTTTGAAAGTTCATCGCTTCAAGCTACAGAAGCTGATACATCAAAGGATTTGTCAATATTTAATTCTGGTAATCTTTGGATACATAATTGTACATTTGAAGAAGGCTTAAATAATTGGGATTTATCATGTGAAAAGGATAAAGGTGAAGGAGATGGCTCAACAGACATTAAGTATGTAAGAAATGTAACTATTTCCTATAATAAGTATGTTCAAACTCATAAAACAGGACTTGTTGGTGGAGGAAATAACCATCTACAAGCAAATATTACCTTTCATCATAATTTCTACGATGGATGTCAGTCGCGTATGCCTTATGCAAGACAAGCAAATATGCATATTTATAATAATTATTATAAGAACTCAACTGGAACAACTATGCAGATATATGCAGGAGCTTATGCCTTTATTGAAGGATGTTATTTTCAAAATGATAATAAAGCATTTGAATTATCAGATAAAGGTTATAAAACTCCAGCTATAAAATCATTTAATAATATATTTGATGGAAGTAAGACAACAAGTCCCGCTACAGTTGTTGTAGATAGGGAAGCATTAGTAACTAATGGTAATTTATTTAATCAAAACTTTGATACAGATTCAGATTTCTTCTATTATGATAGTGAGAATAATCGAAGTGATGTTAAACTACTTGAAACTGCAGAAGAAGCTAAAAATACATGTATAAAATATTCTGGTGTATTAACAGCTAGTCATTATAATAGTTTAATAGAAGAAGAAGCTGAACAACCAAGCACTCCTAATATTGAAATAATTCATAATTTTACAGAATCAGGAAAAACTAGTGATTTCTTTACTATAAGTGGTAATCTTTCTACTTCTAAAGGTTCAGTTTCATATAATGATCTGACATTAACACAATGCTTAAAGATTGAATCATCAACCTCAATATCATTTACATCTGAAAATAATTGTACTTTAATATTAGTTTTTGTTGAACCTAGCGCAACTATTAAAATAGATGGAACAAAATACACTTCTTCTGGAGATGGAACAATTACAGTTGATTTATCTTCTGGTACACATACAATAACAAAGGCTGATATGGTAAATTTATTTTATATTGTAGTAAAAATGTAAAATAGATTATATAAAAAAGGCTGTGAACCTATCTTTTTAAAAGGTAGGCTTTCACAGCCTTTAATTTTTCAAATTCAATAGTTGAGCTTTAGATAATTTGTATTATATTAATTACTCCCAACATGGGGTTCTTTTGTAAAAAAGAACATTGTAAACGAGAATGATGTCGATAAGTTTTCTAATTTTTTAGTAAATACATTTAGTTATCATGAAAACTTAATTTGGGTATTAGGTGGAGATGTTAAGGGAGATGCTAATTTAAAATATTATGATAATTTAGGTAAGTCAATTAAAAAACTAGATAGTAAACATTTAATTACATTCCATCCATTTGGCAGAACAATATCAGCAAGATGGTTTAATGACCAAGATTGGCTAGATTTTAATATGTTTCAATCAGGTCATAGAAGGTATGACCAAGCACAGTTAAAAAGCTAGGATGATGTTACTGAAAATTATTATGGTGAGGATTCTTGGAGATATGTTGAAGAAAATTTTACTCATAAGATTAAGAAGCCTTGTTTAGACGCAGAACCTTCATATGAGGGTATTGTTCAGGGACTTCATGATCCTAATGAACCATACTGGGAAGCGTGTGATGTAAGAAGATATGCTTATTGGAGTGTATTTGAAGGGGCATGTGGCTTTACATATGGAAATAATGCAATAATTCAGTTTTATACAGAAGAATTAGGTAAAGGTGCATATGGTGTAAGAGAGTCTTGGGTTTCTGCACTTCATAGTGAAGGTGGTACTGAGCTACAATATCTAAAAAATTTGTTTGAGTCAGTGGATTTTACAAATGGAAAGAATCGAAATGATTTATTATTGTCTCCTCAAAAGGAAAGATATCATAGAGTATCTATTTTTGCAGGAAATGATTATTTATTTGCTTATAATTATATGGGTGATGTATCAATCTTAGAATATATGAATTATAATATGGATGCATATTGGATGAATCCTCAAAATGGTTCCTTATCATATATTGATACATTTTATGGGATATCAGAAATAACTGTTAGACCTACAAAAAGAAGAGAATTATCGAATGATTGGGTATTGGTTTTAAAGAAAAATGACTAATAGAAAAAAGATATACAAACTATTGTTATTGTATATCTTTTTTTCTTATATTTCTTTTTTCAATTTATCTAAATTTATTATAGTGTATAATTTGTTTTGATTAGCAATAATACCCTCATTAATTAATTTACTCATTTCATTAGATAAAGATGGTCTTTCAACATTTAAGAAGGCTGCAAGCTCTGTTTTTGTGTAAGATATAACAAAGGATGTTTGATTATTCTTCTTAAACTCAGAATATAAATAATAGCATAGTCTAGATCTAATAGACTTATGAGATAACATTTTTATGTGCTCATTTAGTTTAATAGCTGAATCTGAAATTGCAGTTAGAACATTGTGAAGGATTATCATATTAAATGACATCAATTTAAATAAATCATCCTTGCTAATTAAGGTAATTGTAGTTAAAGAATCAGAATAGAAGGTCGCTTTATAAAAAGGATTTGATGAAAAAATTAAATTAAGTCCAATCCATTCATTTTGATTAATAATTCTTATAATATTATCATGTCCATCAGCAAATGCTTGTTTAGCTGTTACAGAACCTCTATTTACAATCGCAATACTATTACATAAATCTCCTTCATAAAAAATTATCTCATTTCGAAGATATTCCTTTTTAATTGGATGTATCCTTTTTAATAATTTTTCTTTTTCACAATCATCAATATTATTAAATAAAAACATAAAGGTAAGACAAGTCCTATAGACTTGCCTTTTCGTCCTCCTTAATATTTTCTCTGGCAATTGCTAGCATTAATTTAATACGATTCTCTTGATTTACTTTAGTTGCAGAAGGATCATAATCGATTGCAACTATATTAGCTTCTGGATGAATTGATTTAATTTTTTTCATAACTCCTTTACCACAAATATGATTAGGCAAACAACCAAAAGGTTGAGCACAAATAATATTTCCATAGCCAATTTCAACTAATTCCATCATCTCAGCTGTTAATAACCAGCCCTCACCCATCTTAGTACCATGATCTAAGACACCATTTGATAGTTCTTTAGTTTCCTTAAAATACTTCATTGGAGTTATTTTTGTTTTAGATATAGCATTAATCATTAGTTTTTCACGTCTTCTTAAATACCATATAATAAATTTAGAGCCCATTGCCTTAATTTTTGATCTTCCATATATTTCATGATCATAAATACTATTGTATAAGCAATATAAAATAAATCCATATAAGCCTGGCACCATTACCTCGGCATCCTGACTAACCAAGAATTCCTCTAAATGATTATTACCTAAAGCAGCATATTTGATGTAAATTTCTCCAACAATTCCAACCTTTGGTTTAGCATGTGATAGGTCAAGCTCTAGCTTATCATAGGCTTGAGCTATTTTAATTATATTCTTTTTGATTTGTCGATAAGAGGTACCCTTACCTTCTTTAAATTGACCGAGAATATCATTAATTAAAGAATATGTTAATTCTTTAGCTGAACCTTGTTTTATTTCATATGATCTTGTTTTATTATATAAATACATTAAAACATCGCCATATGTCATTGCTGCAGCTATTTTTTTAATAAGTGGAAATGTTAATTGAAGACCACTATCTTTTTCAAGATTTGATGCATTTAGTGAGACAACAGGTATATATCCATATCCTGCCTTAACTAAGGCCTTACGAAGTAAATGGATGTAGTTTGAAGCTCGACAGCCTCCTCCTGTTTGTGTAATAAGCAATACAACCTTATCTAAATCATTACGGTGATTTAGATTATCAATAAATTGACCGATTACAAGTAATGCTGGATAGCAGGTATCATTGTGAACATACTTTAGCCCCTCACTAACTACCTCAGGTCCTTCATTATGCATAACTTCAACATTATATCCACATTGCTTCAATATTGATTCAAATAATGTCATATGAATATCAAGCATTGAAGGTATTAGAATAGTATGAGTTTTACGCATTGAAGCCTTAAATTTAGGATATTCATTTTGCTCCATCTACTTTACCTCCTTTTGCTTGATTGCAGCAAATAAGCTTCTTAATCTGATTTTAACAGCACCTAAGTTTGTTATTTCATCTATTTTTATTTGAGTGTATATTTTATCGTTAGATTCTAATATAGATTTACATTCATCAGTTGTAACAGCATCAAGACCACAACCAAATGATACTAATTGAACTAAATTCATTTTTGGCTCTTTTGTACAATATTTTGCAGCAGAATATAGTCTTGAATGATATGTCCATTGATTTAAAACTCCTACTGGGAATTTTTCATTTAAATGAGAAATTGATTCTTCACTAATAACTGTAGCACCCATACCAGCAATTAATCTATCTATGCCATGGTTAACTTGAGGATCTTGGTGATATGGACGACCTGCTAAGACAATAATTTCTTGATTTTTATCTTTCGCAATTTTAATATACTCCTCAGCCTTATCTCTAATATTAGATAAATAATTTTTATATTCCTTATAAGCTTCATCGGTTGCATAATTAATCTCTTTTTGTTTAATTCCTTTAAAATATTTATCTAAAATTAATTTCATTTTCTTTTTAAACATTTCAATATCATCTAAAGGAATAAAATCAGCTATAAAGGTAATATCTTTAATTTTTCCAACGTTATTAATAATATTTTGAGGATAATAAGCAACGATAGGACAATTAAAATGATTGTCACCTAAATGCTCATCTATATTATAGCTCATACATGGATAAAAGATATTCTTGTATCCATCATCAATTAATTTTTCAATATGGCCATGCACTAGCTTAGCAGGATAGCATACCGTATCAGATGGAATTGTATGCTGACCAAGGGAATATATTTTTTCATTTGAAAAACCACTATTTTTGACCTCAAATCCTAAGTTAGTAAAGAAGGTGTACCAAAATGGCCATAGCTCATACATATTTAAAACAAGTGGAATTCCAATTGTACCTCTTGAACCAGCCTTTGGAATATATTCCATTAATTTATTTTGAATATATTCATACAAGTTATTTCCTTTTTCTTCTTTAATACCTAAAGGCTTTTCACATTTATTTCCACTAATGAATTTATTAGGATTATTTTTAAAGCTATTAATAGATAAAAGACAATGATTATTACATCCCTGACATTGAATATTTTTAACAGTGTGCTCAAATGTCTCTAACTCAGCTTTTGTTATTGTAGTTGTGTTCTCAACTCTTAAGCTTTTTGCATATAATGCAGCACCATAAGCTCCCATTAATCCAGCGATATTAGGACATACAACCTCAAGATTTAATTCACGTTCAAAAGCCCTTAAAACAGCTTTATTAAGGAAGGTACCACCTTGAACCACAATATGCTTACCTAAAGATTCCTTATTTGTTGCACGAATAACCTTATACAATGCATTTTTAACAACAGAAATAGATAATCCTGCAGAAATATTATCTATAGTAGCTCCATCCTTTTGAGCTTGCTTTACACTTGAGTTCATAAATACTGTGCATCTTGAGCCCAAATCAACAGGCTTTTTAGCCATTAGACCTAATTTAGCAAACTCTGCAATATCATATCCTAAGGCATTAGCAAAGGTTTGTAGGAATGACCCACATCCACTTGAGCATGCTTCATTTAAGAAAATATTAGATATTGCATTATTTTCAATTTTAAAGCACTTAATATCTTGTCCACCAATATCAATAATGAAATCGACCTCAGGCATAAATTTTTTAGCTGCCATATAGTGAGCCATTGTTTCAACTAATCCACCATCTAGTTTAAATGCATTTTTAGCTAAATCCTCACCATATCCAGTAGAAGCAGAGGCTTTTATATTCATATTTGGATATTTTTCATAAAGAGAAGTAAAAATATCCTTGATTACAGATACGGGGTTACCCTTGTTCGGTTGATAATTTTCATATCTAATATTTCCATTCTCATCAATTAAAACAAATTTTAAGGTAGTAGAACCAGAATCAATACCTAAATACAAATCACCATTGAAATCATCGAGTGGTAGTGTTTCTACTCTAGCCATTTCATGTCTTTTAAGGAAAGCATTATAATCTTGTTCATTTTCAAATAAAGGAGAATTATATGCATATGTTGATTTATTTGTAAATTCAACTAAATTATGTAATATTCTATCAATACTAATAATCTCTTTTGAGCATAATGCTGCCCCAATAGATACATAATACAATGAATTATCAGGAGAGATTCCCTCGGTATCTAATACCTTATCAAAGGCAGTCTTTAATTCTGATAAGAATGTCAATGGTCCACCTAAATATGCAACCTTTCCTTTAATTTCTCTTCCTTGAGCTAATCCACCAATTGTCTGATTTACAACGGCGTAAAATATAGAAGCTGCTATATCTGACTTTGAAGCACCTTGATTTAAAAGTGGTTGAATATCACTTTTAGCAAAAACTCCACAACGTGATGCGATTGAGTAAAGCTTTTGATGGTTCATCGCTAAACCATTTATTTCGGTTATATCAACATTTAGCAAAGTTGCCATTTGGTCTATAAATGCACCTGTACCTCCAGCACAAGAGCCATTCATTCTAACCTCCATACCATCAGTTAAAAATAAAATTTTTGCGTCCTCTCCACCAAGCTCTATTATACAATCAGTACCAGGTATAAGCTTATTTGCAGCTATTCTAGTCGCATAAACCTCTTGGACGAATGGTATCCCACAGCCTTCAGCTATACCCATACCTGCAGAGCCTGAAATTGATAGCATAACTTCATCATTTATTATTTTATTATCTTTAAGCTCATTTAGCTTCTCAATAATGTTATCCTTTATATGTGAATAATGTCTTTTATAATCTTTATATATTATTTCATCATTTTCGTTTAAAACTACACATTTAATGGTTGTTGAACCAACATCTAATCCGAGTTTAAGCATAAAAGACCTCCTTTTTTCTTACAATAATATTATTATATTATTTACATGAAAAAAAGTCAATTTTCGACAGTAAATGAAATTGTGGTAAATTATGTGATTTTTATATAGCTTAGTTT
>JBJEFS010000100.1:0-20429 GCA_051874325.1 Anaeroplasma sp. | reverse complement strand
TATGATAAACATAGATAAATTAAGTGTAGTATTTAATAAAAATTCAAATTTCAAATTAAATATATCATCATTATCTATTTCGAAAAATAATTTAGTTGTTATATATGGTGAATCTGGAAGCGGAAAATCAACATTCGCTAAAGCTATAAGTGGTAAAATAAAGTGTGAGGAACGTAATATTTCCATTAATGGAAATAAATTAGATAATAAAGAGCTAAATGATTATTTTGAATATATTCCAACCAACGCAACGTTTATTAAGTCATTTACAGTGTATGATACACTTCATTCTAAAGGAAGACTATGGTATTGTGAAGAGGATTTAAAGAGTAGAATAGACTATTTGCTTGATAAAGTTGGTTTATTCTCTCATAAGTATGATAAAGTAAGCTCGTTAAGTGGTGGAGAAAAACAAAAGCTATCAGTTATTTGTGGTCTTTTATCTGAAAAACCAATTTTAGTTTTTGATGAGCCAAATCATAGTCTTGATGAAGAAAATTCTAAAATAATTTTTGATGTAATTATTGAACAAAAGGATAAAACTATATTTGTAATAGCTCATAATTATAGTTATATTATTAATTCTGCTGATAAGGTCATTAAATTTAATCGTGGTAATATTGAAATGGTAAATGATAATTTTAATCAAAATGGTGAGAACATCGTTTTGATTAAGCCAAAAAGAAAGCTATTTCATTTTGTTGAAGATATTAAGTCTTATTCATTTAAGTCAATATTACAGTTTTTAGCATATTTAATTATTTTTACTCTTGAATTTGTTGGAATTACTGCAATCTGTTTCATTACTTCAATTCAAAATGAAGGAAAATACTTTATTGCTGACACTAATAAAATGGTAACAGGGTATGATTATAATATTTATTTATATTCAAAGGATTATTTATTATCCCAAGAGGATCTTTCTAGTATTTTAGAAAATGTAAATTATTCTGAGGTATTAGTCGATAATTATCTTAGGAAGAGTAATCTTCTTCCTTTTAATGAGGATTTAGATATTATATATGGAAAAACAATTGAAAATAATGATGAGGTATTATTATTTGTTAATCCAATTAATTATATATTTAACTCAGAACTATATAAAAGTAAAGTTAATACTTATGAGGAATATACTGTAAACTGGGATTATAAAAATAATAAGGCGATTACAAAAAAATATAAAATTGTAGGAATTGCAGAAGGAAAATGCTACTGCTATAATGATGCAGGTGTATTTTGTAGTAAGGATGAATATTATTCATATGAAAATCCTTCTATAACTAATGCCTATGGAATTTGTTTTTCCGATTTTGAACTAAGAAATGTTATAATTAATAAGGACAATGTGGTTATTAATAATAACTTAAGCAACAATACAGTAGCTTATCAAGACAATAATCTATCAACAAAGCTAAAGATATCAAAAGGTGGCTATTATAAAGAAATGATGGTAAATGTTGTTCCTGGTGATGATTCTATTCAAATAAATCAAGAAATGTATGATTTTTTGTTTTCAGAAAGTGTATTAAAATGCTATATTTCATTTCCAAATGAAAGAAGTAAGAATATGGCTTTAAAATATTTATCAAGCACTAATTTTACCTACGAGGATGTAAGCTATAGTGTTAATAATAAGATTATTACTATTTCTTATATTTGTATTATATTAGGTGTATTATTAGTTGCAGGTATATTAAGCTTTTTTATATTGAAATCACAAAATCAGTCAAGGAGCTTCTTTAAAAGGTGTGGCTTTACAGGTAGTTCAGTTAGAAATACCTATCTTGTTAGAAGCTTTATTCTTTGTGGTATTTCTTTACCAATAGTTTTTTATGTTTCAAACAAATTAAATGAAATAAAGTATTTATCTCAAGTTAATTATTATTTATTTAATTGGATTAATCCTCCATTTGTGATTACAATATTTGTTTCATCTATGCTTTTAATTCTTTTAACTGCTTATTTATTAGAGATTATCCTAGATAAAAAAGAAAGTATTTGAGGCTAATTATATGATAGAGGTACGAAATATAAGTAAGTTATATAAGAAAAAATTAATCTTAAATGATGTTTCTTTAATTTTTGATAAACCTGAGTTTGTATTAATTACTGGTGAATCAGGTTGTGGGAAAACAACATTACTTAATATTTTATGTGGCATAGAAAAACCTGATAATGGATATATTGAGGTAGATGGGAGAAAGCCAGATTTTAACTATTTTTCTTATTTGTCACAAAATAGAACATTTATTTCTAATGAGACGGTCTATTATAATTTAAAAGAGGCTATTGCTGCTAGTAAAAAAGTAAATGACATTAATGAAGAAATAGATAAACTTCTACTATTAGTTAATTTAAATAAATCTCTCGTTAATAGGGTGGTATCTAGCCTTTCATCTGGTGAACAAGCAAGGCTTGCCTTGGCTATTGCTTTAGCTAAGGATTGTCAATGCTTAATTTTAGACGAGGCAACAGATTGTTTAGATTATGATAATTGCTTGCTTATTTATAGTTTATTAAAAAGAATATCTAAGGATAGATTAGTTTTGTTAATAACTCATGATGTAAATAATGCTAAAAAATTTGCAGATAGAATGATTAATATTAATAAAGGTATTGTATATAGTGATGAGTCTATTTTAACTGTAAACGATGATTGTTATAGTTATGATACTAATGAAGTCTCTATAATTAAAAGGAAAATTGATATTAGATTTAGAATTGATTATTTATTTTATATAGTTTTTTTTATATTATTTGTATTAATTTTCTCTAATTTAGTTGTTAGAAATAATCCATATTTGGATGAAACAATGAATTATCCTAATTATGTTTATAAAAATTTATATATAGCAGAAGATGAAGAAAACTATGAAGAATTTCAAAGTATTATGAGTTTAGATAAATTTGAATATTTAATAAATTCATATGTTTTTAGATATCCAAATGGATTTATTGATTATTCTAAAAACTATGATACTATTATTTCTGGAGCTACAATTAATAATAGTAACGAGGTTTTAGTTAGTCAAAAATATAGTGAAAAAAATGATTGTAAACTTGGTGATACAATTCAATCCCATTTTGGAGAATTTATTATTGTGGGGATAGTAAAGTCAAAATATTCAGTTTTAGTTATAGACCAGAGATTTCTTGATGAATATTTTTCATATTTTTTAGGCAAGAATGATTATTCAGTTAAAGAATTAATAGAAAGGCATCTCATTTATTATGATAAATATATTTGCTACAACAAGGATTCTGCTAAAAATGTAGGTTGGAAATATTGTTTAGCAACTGATTATTATAAAGAATTAACTGTCAAAGAGAACATTGATATATATAATGTTTCTTTGGCTATTCCAATAATTGTGTTATTATTGTTAATATTATTTTATACTATTATGCTCACCTTTAATTCCAGTAACAGAGATGAAACTATTTGCTTTTATAGAATATTAGGCTTGAATAAAAGAAATATTCGGAAGAAAATGGCAAAGAATATGTATGGGTTTAAAATGATTATGTATTCAGTATTGACTATTATTCTTTCAATCATTATCTTAATTGTTACTAAAAATAGAATTTATACTTTTTATAGATTTACTTTATTATCATATATACTTGCCTATATTAGTAGTTTAGCTCTTTCCTTTTTGATTAATGAACTAAAGTTTATTTATGAATCAAGTATTTCATTAAAAAGAATTATTAAATAGAATTATTCATTTATAAGCACTTTTTTAGTGCTTTTTTCTTGGCTAAATCAATGGGATGTTTTAATGCCTATTATTAGTATTTTTTTCTTGTATAAAGCTAATAATTAATGTATAATTAAGTATATTGAAATTTAGGTATTGGAGTAATAAAAATGATATTAAATAAATTTAAAAAGATATTTACTTTAATCTGTATATTAGGATGTTTCATTATTTTATCAGCATGTGGAGGCTCAAAAAGTGGCGTTGATGCTGAAATGTCTTATGTTGCAGCAAGAGATAAAATAGTGATTAACGTTGTCTTTAATGATAATGAGCATTTGAAATCTGGTAAGGCAAATCCACATATTAAAATTTATACACTTGCTAGTGATGGTACAGAAACATATAAAAACGAAGATAAAAGCCTTTCATTTTCTAATGATGTATACACAGAATCTTCTGTTACCTTTTCAAGCTTAGCAATGGATACGTCATATGTTTTCTATTTGTATGTAACATTTAATGGTAAAGATGAAAAACTTGGCAAATTAGAGGCTAAAACTTTAGCAAGTGGTACAAATTCAGATAATGCTACCATAATAAAAAATAAAGAAGAATTCTTAGCAATGACTAATGATCCTGAAGCGTATTATAGTTTGGAGTCTGATATTGATTTTGATGGTGCAACAATGGATGTTTTATTTAAATCATCTTCAGCAAATCAATTTAAGGGTACTTTTGACGGTAATGGTCATACTATAAAGAATTTCAAGTTAAAATCAGAAACAAATGTTGGTATCTTTGGTTATACAAATGGTGCAACAATTAAAAATTTAAATGTTGAAAATGTTAATGCTGATTTTTCAAGTGGTTTATCAAGTGCTAATGTTGGGGTCTTAGTTGGTAGTGCTAATAGAACTATAATTGAAAACTGTTCTGTAAAGGATATTACATATAAAATGCAATGTAATACAACAGCAGAAGTTAATGTAGGTGGTGCTATTGGTTTAGCAGATAATGTGTATTTACATAATGTTTCCGTAACAAATGCTAGCATTACATTTACAAGAGCTCGTTTAAAATTATCTGCAGGCTTATTTGTTGGTAAATTAAAGGGCGATGCTATGAACAATGATAATGTGTTAGTTGATGGATGTCATGCAAGTGGTTCTATTTCAGCAAATTGTTACTATATTAGTAACGAGGGCTATACATTTGTTGGAGGCTTTGTTGGTAATTTAGGTTCATCAGCATTAATTAAGAATTCATATGCAGTTGCCGACATTGTTGTTACAAAGACAATTTCATCATCTTACGATTATAAATTCATTTTGGCTGTTGGTGGATTTATGGGTATTAACAACGAAGGCTCTATTAATATAAGTGGCTGTGCTACAGTTGCTGATATTGATGTATATGCCGGCAATTTACCAGAAGAAGGTTCAATAATTGATTATAGTGATGAAGTAATGTGTAAGAAAAATGCATATATTGGTGGCTTTGCTGGTAAAACAATTGATTTATTTGCTAGAATTGAAAATAGCTGTTATGTAATTAAGGAAACTGGAATTTATGTGAATGCTGCTGAAAAAGATGATGATAGAGATTATCTATATGTAAATGAAACAATTGGTTTAAATACTGATAAACCAGCTAAGGTTGTTAATGTGTTCTCTTCTAATTCTTCTAATGCTGATTATTCAATTTTCAATGAAGAAATAAAAAATATAATTAATCAATATATAAATAAATAATTGATTTTATTAAAAAATAGAATAAGAGCCTCGTGCTCTTTTTACTATATAAAAGGGTGATATCTTATGGGTTTAAAAATTTATAATTCTTTAACAAATAAAATAGAGGATTTTGTTCCAATTAATGGAAATAAGGTGAATATGTATGTTTGTGGTCCGACAGTTTATAATTATATTCATATTGGAAACGCTAGACCAGTTATATTTTATGATATGTTAAAAAGATATCTAACATTCATAGGCTATGATGTAACCTATGCTTCAAATATCACAGATGTTGATGATAAAATAATTAATAAGGCTATAGAATCAAATAAAACAGAGCGTGAAATAGCAGCATATTATGAAGATGCCTTCTTTAAGGCAGTGAAAATGGTAGGATCTTTAAAACCAGATTTAATTCCTCATGCTACAGATTACATTAGTGATATGATAGATCTTATTTCTAGATTGATTGAGGAAGGTTATGCTTATTCAGTTGGTGGAGATGTATATTTTAGAGTTGGCAAGGTTAAGGATTATGGTATTTTATCAAATCAAGTAAGTGAAGATCTTGAGAGTGGAGCAAGAATTAATGTTAATGATCAGAAGGAAAATCCTTTAGATTTTACTTTATGGAAAAGTACTGAAAAAGGAATTAAATGGGACTCTCCATTTGGTAAAGGAAGACCTGGATGGCATACTGAATGTGTTGTTATGAATCATAAGTTATTTGGCAATATGATTGATATTCATGGTGGTGGAATGGATTTAAAATTTCCACATCATGAGAATGAAATAGCTCAATCATCAGCATTATATAATAATCATTTAGCAAAATATTGGATTCATGTGGGCAGATTAGATTTAGCTGGGGCTAAAATGAGTAAATCTCTTGGTAATTGTATTTATGTTAAAGACCTATCAACCTCTAAAGAGGGAATGATTTTAAGAAGTTTAATCTTATTTTCACCATATCGTAGTATTATAGTTTATTCTGAGGAACTAAAGGCTCAATATGAAAAAGAGTATGATAAATGGCAAAGAGCCTATAAGCAATCTTTATATGAATGTCAGTATCGAGGTATCATTAACGATGAAATAGATGAAAATATAAAGGATAGCTTTATTAATTATATGAATGATGACTTCAATGTCCAAAATGTCCTTACTCTTATTAATAATACAGTTAAAGAAATTAATATGTCTTTAAGATCAAGAAAATATGACGAGTTAATTATTAAAACTAATACTCTTAAAATGATGCTAGATGTATTAGGAATTAATTTGTTTATTGAGCCGATGACTGATGAGCAGCTTGATATATATAAATTATGGAATGAGGCAAGAACTAATAAAGACTTTGATAAAGCTGATAGTTATCGCCAAAAATTATTGGAATGGAATATAATTTAATGGATATTAATACATTTAATGGGTTATCTTTAGCATATATCGGAGATGCAGTATATGAGCTTTACATAAGAGAATATACTTTGTCACTTGGATATCAAAAAGTTAATAGATTGCATCAAATTGTAACAAAATATACAAGTGGGAATGCTCAATCGGAAATAATACATTATTATTTACAGAATAATGTATTAAGCGAGGCAGAGATAGACATATTTAAAAAGGGAAGAAATTCACATGTAAATACCTCTAGAAAAAATATGAGATTATGTGACTATCTAGATGCGACAGGATTTGAAGCACTAATTGGCTATTTGTATTTGCATGGTATGATTGATAGATTAAAGTATTTAATCTCATTGGCGATAGATTTTAAGAAGGAGGAAATACGATAATGGCAAGACCTAATATAGATGATTTGTCTGAAGAAGAGCTATCTGAATACTTAGATAAGAATTCTAATGAGGATATGGTTGCGGATGAAACTGATAAAGATGAAGACACAACGAGTATTGACGCACAAGTCTATAAAGATGATATTGAACCAATTGTTATATCTTCAAATGATATAGATGAAATTGATGATAGTGTAAAAAAAGATAAAGAATCTAAAAGAATCAAAAAAGAAAGAGAAAAATTGATAAAAAAGCATCGTAAATCTTTAAATAAGAACCCTTCTAAGCTTGTTAGATATGATACTGATCCAGAATTTGGTTTACCAAAGGATGTAGTAGATGCAAGAACTATAGATGGTTTAGTTAATGAAACGAATACTAAATCATCAAAATCAATCCCTAAAATTATTATTTCTAATGTATTTACTTTTTTTAATCTTTTAATTTTCTTTATTGCTACTTGTTTAATTTTAGTTGGAGCATATACTGATTTAGTATTTTTATTTATTGTATCGGTAAATATCATTATTGGTATTCTTCAAGAAATAAAAGCTAAAAATACAATTGACAAGCTTTCATTAATGTCAGCTCCAACTGCTGTTGTAAAACGAAATGGGAATAATTATGAGATTGCTGTAAATGAAATTGTATTAGATGATTTATTGTTATTAGAAAATGGTAAACAAATATGTGCTGATTCAATTGTCGTTGATGGTAGTGTAGAAGTAAATGAATCATTGCTTACAGGTGAAGCAGATGCAATTTTAAAAAAACCTGGTGATATATTATATTCAGGATCATTTGTTGTATCTGGAAGATGTAGTGCAAGGGTTGATAAAATTGGAAAAGATAATTATATAGAAAGATTAAGTTCACAAGCTAAGAAATACAAAAAACCAAAATCTGATTTATTATTTTCCCTTAATTTTATTATTAAATTCATGTTTTTACCAATAATTGTTATCGGTGCCTCTTTATTCTTTATTATGTATCATAATAATTTCATAGATTTGACTACTTCAGTAAGAAAAACTGCTGGTGCTATGATCGGTATGATTCCATCTGGTTTATTTTTGATGTCGTCACTTGCATTATTGGTTGGTGTAATTAGATTAGGTGAGAAGAACGTATTGGTTCAAGAATTATATTGTATTGAGATGCTTGCGAGAGTTAATTGTATATGTCTTGATAAGACTGGTACAATAACTGATGGAACAATGTCCGTTAAAAATGTTATTGATTATAATACAATATATGGATTAGCTACTAAAAACATTATATCTGCTATGCTAAATGCATTGCATGATAACAATCTAACTAGTCAAGCCTTAAAGGATAAATTTGGATTAGGAAAAAGAATTAAGCATATTGCAGCAATTCCTTTTTCTTCTCAAAGAAAATATCAAGCAGTTACATTTGATAAATATGGCACTTTTATTCTTGGTGCTCCTGAGTTTGTACTTAAGGAAGAATATAATCGCTATAAAAATGATGTTAATAAGTATGCATCATTAGGCTATCGTGTATTATGCTTAGCCTATAAGGAAGGAACTATAGTAGATGGAAATCTACCTGAAACAAAAACTCAAGTAGTATCAATGATTTTAATTGAAGATAATATTCGTCCTGATGCTGTCAATACTATAAAGTATTTTAAGGATTCTGGAGTTCAAGTAAGAGTAATATCGGGAGATAATCCAATCACAGTTTCTAAGATTAGTCAAAGAGCAGGAATAGACAATGCTGATTCTTATATTTCCCTTGATGGTATGAGTGATCAAGAAGTAATAAGAGTTGCTACAAAATATACAGTATTTGGTCGTGTTTCACCTGCTCAAAAGAAGCTTCTTATTCAAACCTTAAAGGAATCTGGATTAACAGTTGCAATGACAGGTGATGGTGTTAATGATATTTTAGCTTTAAAAGAGGCTGATTGCTCAATTGCTGTAGCATCTGGTTCTGAAGCTGCACGTAATTGTTCACATTTAGTACTAGTAGACTCAAATTTTGATTCAATGCCATTTGTTGTTGCTGAAGGTAGAAGAGTTATTAACAATGTTACCACAGTGTCTTCATTATTCTTGACGAAAACTATTTTCTCATTGTTTTTAGCTATACAAGCATTAATAAATGGTTCATATCCTATATCAACAAATCAATTGTTTTTGATTGATACTCTTGCAATAGGATTACCTTCATTAGTTTTAGTCATAGAACCAAACAATGAACCAGTCAAAGGTAGGTTCTTGTTTAATGTAATTAAAGAAGCTTTACCTGGAGCCCTCACAATTTTAATGATATCAATCATTGTCTTTGGATTGGCTGATGGATTATATTTAGATAACATGAGTTTGATTACTATTATTGTAATTTCAGCAACACACACTTGTTTAATGGTTTTATTTAAAGCATGTAAACCGTTTAATACAAAACGAAAAAGATTATGTACATTATGCTATTCATTATTTTTGATTGCAATTATAATTTTACCTCAATTTTTTGAATTTAGGCCTTTGATTAAACTTACAGAATACTATTCTCCTAATATAACTAATGAAACAATTTGCAATTATCCAACTGTGGAAATTAGTAGAGAAGGATTTTATGTGGTTGATGGAAAGGTTATATCTTTACAAAACAACGCAAATTACAAAAATATTAATTTATCGGCGATAAATGGTGATTCTAAGGATCCTAACGAAGCTAATAAGCTTTATTATGCAATAAATGGTACTAAAATTGATACATTATTAAATATACCTGAATTAACCTATACAAAAAAGGGTGAAATAATGTATGGAGGATATGTTGTTGAGAATCATAAATATACTGATGATTTTGAAAAAAATCTTATAATAACTGAGAATGGTGATTTAGAATATGTTTCAAAGGTTTTAGAAAATGGCGATATAATATCTACTCCAGTTAAGATTAAACTATCTAAGACAGATGAAGCTTATAATTTCTACATTAAATATGGTAATTATAAGGAATCAGATGCTATTAAAACATTTAATTTAATGCCAACCGTTGAAATTAAAAATGATGAATATATAATTAATGGTGTTCAATCTGTTGATTATAAATATAAGGTTCCAACATCTTTATCTGAAATATTTGATTTAGATGTAAAAATTGGAAAAGAGTATGATAAGAATAAGAATTTTATTGGTTATCAATTATTAATAAATGGTTCACCGATTTATGCAACAATGAATGATGGTACTATTTCACAAACACCATATCGTATTTCATTGCCAACAGTTTCAACTACAGCTGATAAAACAGGATCTGCAGGTACCATATATTTAAATGCTGTATCAACAGAGTATACTATATTTGAAATATATGGAAAAGAAAACTTGATTTTAAATCCTGAGGATTTATCAGAGGAATATACATATACAATTAAGTATATGGATTATTCTGGTAAAATGATAGATGTTAAGTACGAAAAGAAAACTAATAATATCTACTATAATGGTGAATTAGCTAATGATTTTACATTTAGTAATTTAAAATTGAAAGGCTTTAAGAATTACTATGATGTAAATGATGAACCAATTGATGTTAATAGTTTAGATAATCCACTATTAATAACTGCCAAATCTGGAGATACAGTATATAGTTTGAAATTAGGAGATACAATCTATAAGCTAGGTATTGTTGGTTCACTTGATAATGTTTTTGTTTCACCAGATATTTCAATTACTGCAGATGGAAATTATATAATTAATGGTTATTATACTAATTTTACATATAGTAGTAATTCATTAAATCCTCAAAAGGATAAAGATAATTATTTAGTTTTAGGTGGAATAAAGACAGACTATCAGCTTACTGCTAATGATTTAATCATAACTAAGGGAGGCATCGTTAGAGAGCTTTCGGTATCAAGCAAAATATTTTTGCTTATGCTTTGCTTGATTTCTGCTCCAGTTATGAAAATTTTCCAATATTGTATTCCATGGATTATAAATCAGGCTAGAATAATTAAAGGATTTCTTGGTAAAAATTAAATATAAAAAGACATGAATTCTGTGATGAATCATGTCTTTTATTTTGGTTTTAGTTCAGATATTTTTTTACGGTAGGATTTAGATATACAAATCTCTCTTGAGGCTTCTAAATTAGATACTCTTTTTAATATTATTTTATTATCTACTATCTTGGTTATATAAAATGGATTAACTAAAAAGCTTTTGCTAGCTCTAATAAATGGTAGATTAATATTTTGTTCAATATTATCTAGGCGATCATAATAAATTTTTGTTTCAGTAATAGTAAATACCTTAATTAAACGAGCTGAAGATTCAAAATAATAGATTTCACTAAAAGGGATTTTGTATGTTATTTTAGCAAATGAAAATTTAAAAAATATATTGTTTAATTTTTTTAATGCAATATCAATTGCCTTCTTAATTTTGTTTACATCAGAAGGCAAATTTAAATAATATACATGAGTACCTTCATATATGTCTATAGATATTTCTCCAAAGGAATAAAATATTATCTGTATTGTATTATTTATTTCATTTATTTGATTAGATAAATAAATTCCATCCGGATTTTTATCAGAAATATTTATAAAAACAATTGCTCCCTGAATGGTTTTTAAATCAAAGAGCAGAGTATCCACATCTTTGTATTGAACAATATTAAACGCTGAAAAAATTTCTTTAATTTTACTTGATAAACCATTGTAATTTTGAATGTTACGGTCATATATTAATATGTTCATATTTCTTCTCCAAATTTATATATTTATTATAATAAAAAAAATAAGAGAAAAATTTTAAATATTTACATCAAAACGCCCTGTTTTTACATTAAAGGAAATTATTGTGTTTAAAATTGGCTTTTATAATCATGTTTATAGTAATTATTACATAAATTTAAAAAAAATCTTGCAATTTTAATTTTTTTAATTATAATATAAGCATATAAATAAAGACTTTGAAAAGAAGAGTAATATCTTTTATTCTTAATAAGAGAGCCTCTGTTTGGTGAAATGAGGTAAGATGGGGAGATATGAAGATGGTCTTGGAGTTGTGTTGGTGAGTCATTTGATTAGCTAACAACAGGTTCGCCTGTTACAGCGATAGAGTATGATAGTGCTCAAAAATAGACTGATTTATCAGTGAAAAAAGGTTGGTACCACGTTTATAATACGTCCTTGTCATTTATTTGATAAGGACTTTTTTTATTAGGAGGTAACTATGGAGATAATTAAAATAGATAGTTTAACTAAGATTTATAATGTCAAAAGGCAGAAAATTTTAGCACTAGAAAATATTAATCTTAAAATTGATAAGGGAGATATATTTGGTATAATTGGTTTATCTGGTGCTGGGAAATCGACATTAATTAGATGTATCAATTATTTAGAGAAGCCAACAAGTGGAAATGTTTATTTTAATAATATTTGTTTAGGTGATTTAAAAAATAAAGAATTAAGGAAAATTAGACAAAGTATAGGAATGATTTTTCAAAACTTTAATCTTTTAGAACAAAGCACTGTCATTAAGAATGTTATGTTTCCTCTTGAAATTGCCAAGAATCCTAATAAGTATGAACGTGCATTAGAGCTGTTAAAAATTGTAGGTTTAGAGGATAAAAAGGATGTTTATCCATCTCAATTATCAGGTGGACAGAAGCAAAGAGTTGCGATTGCTCGTGCATTAGCAAATAATCCTGATGTATTACTATGTGATGAAGCAACTAGTGCATTAGATCCTAATACAACTAATTCTATATTAGAATTATTAAAGGAAATTAATCATAGATTTGGCATTACTATTATAATTATTACGCATGAGATGAGGGTTGTAGAATCTATTTGTAATAAAGTTGCAATAATTGATGAAAGTAAAATTAAAGAAGTTGGTTTAGTAAAGGATATTTTTATTAACCCTCAGACACAAATAGCTAAAAATCTAATTTTTCCAAGCTTGGATATCATTAAAAAGGAGTATGGTCGAATGCTTTTGCGTCTTGAATTTAATGGAGAAGAAGCTAGCTTATTAATATCTGAATTAACTTTAAAAACTAAGCTAATGGTTAAGATTATTGAAGCAAACATTAAATCTCAAGGCGCTAACACATTTGGTAATATTGTCATACAGATACCAGATGATGAAACAGCCATAGCCAAAATAAAAAGCTATTTAATTTCTAAAAATGTTAAATTTGAAGAGGAGGTTATTGAATAATGTTTTTAAAAGCCAGTGGATTATCTTTTGCTGACTATTTAAGTCAAACATGGATAACAATATATATTGTTGTGCTCTCAACCTTCTTTGCCTATTTAATTGGAATTCCTTTAGGAATATTATTAAATACAACAGATAAAAATGGAATTATAAAGTGTCGTCCTGTAAACTTTATACTTGGCTTATTGGTTAATATATTTAGATCTGCACCATTTATTCTATTATTAGTATTTATGCTACCATACATAAGAAAGGTAATAGGAACTGGTACAGGCAATATTCCATTTATAGTTTCTCTTGTTATTGCAGCAATACCATTTGTTGCTAGAATGGTTGAATCATCATTGAAGGAAATAGATTATGGCATTATTGAAGCTTCACTTGCAATGGGAGCTTCTAAGTGTAGAATTATTTTCAAGGTAATGCTACCGGAAATAAAATCATCTTTAATTGTTGGAGCGACGATAAGCTTTTCAACAATTTTAGGGTATTCAGCTATGGCTGGATATATAGGAGCAGAAGGAATTGGTAATATTGCGATTCAATATGGTTATTATAGAGGATATATTGATGTGCAAGTAATAAGCTTAGTCCTTCTTATATTAATAGTACAGGTATTCCAGGAGTTAGGAATGCTTTTAGCAAGAAAATTAGAACATAGAAAAAAAGGAGAATAAAATATGAAAAAATTTAGAAGAGTATTATTTACAGCATTAACATTAGGATTATTTACTATAACATCATGTGCAAAGGGATGGAAGCCACTTGATGAGAGTGTTACAACAATAAGAGTTGCAGCAACTCCAAGTCCACATGCAGAAATTCTTCAAGCAGCAAAACCATTGCTTGAAGCAAAGGGCTATAATCTAGAAATAATTGAATATAATGATTATATTTTACCAAATACTGCAACTGAGGATGGGGATGTGGATGCTAATTATTTTCAGCATACACCATACTTAAATAGCTTTAATGAAGAGCATAATACCCATTTAATAAGTGTTGGGGAAATTCACTATGAACCATTTGCTATATATAAGGGTAGAAAAACGAGTCTAAGTGAAGTAGCTAATGGTGATACTATATTAGTCCCAAATGATACTACAAATGAAGCAAGAGCCTTACTTTTATTACAGGAAGCAGGATTAATTACTTTAAAGGAAGATGCTGGCATTACAGCAACAAAAAAGGATATTGTTGAGAATAAATATAATTTAGATATTAAGGAGCTTGAAGCTGCTCAAATTCCACTTAATAGAACTGATGCAGCTTATGCAGTAATTAATGGAAATTACGCAATTGGAGCAGGATTATCATCAAACGACGCTTTACAGTATGAATCAAGTACAGGTTTAGCTGCAAAAACATATGGTAATGTCTTAGTAGTTCGTGATGGAAATCAAAATCATCCAGCTATTCAAGCTTTATATGCAGTTTTAAAAAGTGAGGATATTAAAAAATACATAACTAATACATATAATGGTGGAGTATTAGCAATATAGTGTAATAAACAAAATGGTACTTAAAATACTTAAGTACCATTTTTAATGTTTACAATAAAAAGTTATTTTGTTATAATTGATTAAAATTTAAATGTTTAGTGGTATAAAATAATGAATAAGGTTTATGTATATATATATGAAAAAAAGTATTTGTTAAATGATATCATCTTACCTAATAGAATTGAAGATCATTGTAATAAATATAAAAATTTATATAAAAGAAATATAAGTAAGTCTAATTATTATTATCTTTGTGATAAGCTTAGAGAATTAGGCTATCATCCTGATAGAATAAGCTTTAATGATAATAATAAACCAATTTCTAATGAATGCTATTTTTCATTATCCCATAGTAAAGAATACTTTGGCTTTGCTATAAGCAATATTAAAATTGGATTTGATTTAGAAAAAATAATAAAAAAAGATAAAATAAAAATAGGTGACAAAATATTAAATTCAAAAGAATTAATTGAAATAAAAGACTATGATAATAAGGAACATTTTATCACTGAAAAATGGTGTATAAAAGAAGCCTATGGAAAATACTTGGGATGTGGTATTACAGCTAATGTTTTAAAGGATAATATTGAGGGTGTAATATATACCTCACAAATTTATGATACAATATTAGCTATTTATACTAATGAAGAATACGAATTGGTAATGTATATTAATAATATTAAAAAATAAAAAATAATTCTTACTTCAAAATGTAGTAAGAATTATTTTTGTTTTTTTATTTGTTTTTCTTATTTTGTTTTATAATTTTATCTAAAATTGTACTAAGATCATTAATAGATTTAGTATTTATTAGCTGCAAGAAATCTATTTTATTATTGATTCTAAATTTTGAGTATGTATTATAGAAATCTATTATTGATGATTCATTATTAGAAAACACTATTTCTAAACGATAGGATTTAATGAGTTTTAATGGATTACTAGGCAACTTACCATTTATTCTATTTTCTTTATTATAATAGATATTATATTTTTTTATGTCATTATAACAACAATTGATTATACTATCTTCTTTATAGAATATTTTAAATTCTTGTGCTTTATCATCAACGAATAAAAAAAGTGGTATTACTGGGCTAATAGGTAACAAATTATTTTCTTTGGCATACTCTCTTAGCTTATGCTCAATATACCGAGCATAAATGACCTTATTTTTATCTGATTCCTTTGTATAGGCTGATAAAATAAGAATAAGTATAAACGCTGATAATAGCATAAACGCGATACTATATCCATACTGTTTTTTTATTAAGAAAACTATTATTAAAGAAATAGATATTAATAATAATAAACTAAATATTATTGAAAAAATATAGGGTTTTCCTTTAGGTTTTCTAAAGTCCTTTAATGCTTTTTTTAATGATTTATTATCAATATCAATAGGTTTTACTATAATCATTTGTTACTCCTTTTTTAAAAAGGTGTCATATCTAATATGACACCTTAATAATTAAAATGCTGTTGGAAGAAGGAAATATAATAAGAATAATGCAAATACTACAAGTAAAACAATTGAAATATTAGCATTAGGCTTTTCTTCAATTTTTCCTTTTTTATATTTTATTAGATCTATGCAATAGATAATACCATATATAACTACATATGTGATAATACCTAATCCAATACCATTAGTAATTGAATATGTCAATGGCATCATAATGATTGTAACAAAGGCAGGAATTGCATTTTTAATATTCTTGAAATCAATTCCCACAACATTTTGCATCATTAATACTCCAACATATACTAATGCAGGAGCACATGCAGCAGATGGGATAAATTCAAATACTGGAGCAATGAACATAGATAAGAAGAATAATGCTGCAGTTACTAAAGAAGTTAAACCAGTTTTACCGCCAGCAGCGATTCCAGAAGCTGATTCAACAAATGTTGTTACTGTTGATGTACCTAATAATGCACCAGCAGCGGTAGCAACTGAGTCAGAAATCATAATTTTATTATAATTAACTGGTTTACCATTTTCATCTACTAATCCAGCAGCAGTTGTACAACCAACAACTGTACCCATTGTATCAAACATATCAATCATACAGAATGTAATAACTAGAACAACTGCAGTAGCTATCATTCCACCATTCCATCCTTTGAAGCCAGATGTGAAAACACTGAAAAATGCTGATTCGTCGCCAAATTTAAAGAAATTAGCAAAATTATTCCAGAATGCCCATTGAGTTGAACCCTCACCTGCAATAATACCAACATCAGCTACTCCTAGAGGAATTGCTAAAATAGTAGCAGCAATTATACCTATAATAATTGAACCTTTAACATTATAATGTGATAAAATACCAATTAAGAATAATCCGAATATGCAAACAATAGCTTGACAAGCTGGTCCACCATTAGCCCATGCTTCAGCAGTGTTGAATGATACTAAAGATACAAATGTACCAGGGTTATCTACGATAACTGATGCATTTTTAAGACCTATAAAGGCAATAAATAAGCCAATACCTACAGTGATAGATTTTCTAATAACTTCAGGCATTCCATCGAAGATAAGTTCACGTAAAGCAATTAATCTTCCAGTTTCTTTATCTTTTTTACAAGGAACGACTGACAATAATAAGAAGATGATACCACTTATTAATACCAAAAGCATAGCTTGTCCAAAACTGAATAATATACCACCAACTGCTCCTAATAAAATAGTACCAACTGTAAAGTTAAGTCCCATACCAGGTGCTTGAGCAAGTGGCATTTTAGCAAATAAAGCCATCAATAATGTACCAATAACGGCACCAAACGCTGTTGCCATGAAAACAGATGCCCAAGTAACTGTTGAACTAGGTATGTTTCCTCCAAAGGCAAACAAAATGTTTGTTGGGTTTACTGTTAAAATATAAGCCATAGCTAGGAAGGTAATTATACCAGCAATGATTTCTTTCTTAACAGAAGAACCACTAGAAGTAACACCAAAGAATTTATCGATGGCTGAAACTTCTTTTGTTGTTTGATTTTCCATTTTTTAACTTCTCCTTCTTTAAAAAAAATATTATATATTATATTATAATCCATTATTAAAATAAATTAAATACCAAAAGTATTATTTTTAATATAAAGTTTATAAATGTAGTTGAAATTGAAATATTATTCATTTTAATTTTTTGAGTATAAATTGTTATTTAAAAAAACACCCTAAATTATATAGGGTGTTTTTCTCTAAGAAACAACATTTCTTGTTTTGCTTATTTGTTGATTAATAATATTATTGTAAATATCAAATTCATTATCAGGATAAATGCCATATTCAATAGCTATCTCATAAAATATTTGTTCAACTGTTTGAATCTCAATATTATTTTGCTCAAATATTTTATTAGTAATATCATCTAGTAGTGCAAAAAATTCATCGGGGGCATTTTCTTTATTTTCTAAATAAACATTAACCTTTTGTTCTAAGTCATCTAATAATTTGATATCCTTTTTTATATCCTGTAAATTTAAAACTTCAGATTGAAATTCATTTATATAAAGAAGAAGATTAATAGTTTGAGAATATTTTTCCATCTCATCAATATTATTATCAAAATTCATTTCTAATAGAGTAGCAATATAATGAAATTGATCATAAATATAATCAAATCCAGTAGAGAAAATTAATTCCTCGTCATCACTTAGCTTTCTTTTTTTATTCTCATAATATAAATAATCAACTACTGCGATTACAGCAGTAAATCTAGAAATTGTATTACTCTGTTTTTTTACAAGAGTAGTAATGAGATTTAGATTTTCAGCCTTCCAAGCTTCATAATCTTCAAATATATCCATTATTTTATCCATATTATCTTGTCTTCATTTGTGGGAATAGTATAACATCCCTAATAGTTGTAGATTCAGTTAGGAAAATGATTAATCTATCAATACCAATACCGATTCCTCCACATGGTGGCATACCATATTCAAGTGCTTCAACAAAATCAGTATCCATTTCATTTGCTTCATCATTGCCATTTTCTTTTTCTCTTAATTGTTCTAAGAATCTTTCCTTTTGATCAATTGGGTCATTTAGCTCAGTATAAGCATTCGCAAATTCCTTTCCACCAATGAATAATTCAAATCTTTGAACAAATCTAGGGTCATTTTGATCCTTTTTGGTAAGAGGTGAAATTTCAATTGGATGATTGCATACAAATGTAGGCTGAATAATCTTTGCTTCACAGAATTCCTCAAAGAAAGCATTTATAATGTGACCAACAGTGAAGTGTTTTTCTACAGTAATGTTATGCTGTTTAGCAATTTCAGTAGCCTCTTCAAGAGAATAATTATTTGCCTTGAAATCAACTCCAGTAGCTTCCTTTATCAATTCGCACATTGTTACACGTCTAAATGGTTTAGAAATATCAATTTGTTCTCCTTCAGGATTAAAAGGATTTTGGAATAATTCTTTTCCTATTACCTTATTTGCAGCAAAGCGAATAACTCCTTCACAAATTTCCATCATATCTGATAGGTCACCATAAGCTTGGTAAAGTTCAACAGTAGTGAATTCAGGATTATGAGTTTTATCCATACCCTCGTTTCTAAACAATCTACCAATTTCATATACTCTTTCAAGTCCACCAACAATTAATCTCTTTAAATGCAATTCAGTGGCAATGCGTAAATAAAAATTAGAATCTAACGCATTATGGTGTGTAATAAATGGTCTAGCAGTAGCACCACCTTGAATGTTTTGTAATACAGGAGTTTCAACCTCCATAAAGCCTCTATTATCGAAATATTCCTGCATAGCACGAATAATTCTTGGTCTTTGAATTGCGACTCTTTTTGCTTCTTCATTCATAATTAAATCAAGATATCTTCTTCTATATCTTTCTTCAATATCAGTTAAGCCATGAAATTTCTCAGGAAGTGGTCTTAAGGCTTTAACTAAATGAGTATATTTCGTACAATTAACTGTAATTTCGCCTGTTTGAGTAACCATTACAGTACCATTAATACCAACTATATCGCCGATATCTGCCATTTTAAATAAGGCGTACATATCTTCACCAACGATATCCTTTTTAATATAAATTTGAATTTTACCCATTTTATCTTGAATAGAAAAGAAGGAAGCCTTGCCCATTTTTCGTATGAACATAATCCTACCTGCAACTGAAACCTCTACATGCATTTGCTCAAGCTCTTCATGAGTAAAACCAGCATATTTTTCTTTTATTTCACTACTTTTATGTGTCACATTATAAGCTTGGCCGAATGGATCAATATTTAATTCTTTATATTTTTCAAGTTTAGAACGTCTAACCTTTTCTTGTTCTGTTAAATTATCCATAGAATTTTCCTCCAAAATCAATAATTCTAATAGATTATATCATATTACACCTAAAAAAATCAATCAATACAACAAAGATAAATCTAAAAAAGACTATATTCGTTACAGTTCAGTCGTAATATATAAAAAAAATAATAAAGCCAATTGAAAAGT
>JBJEFS010000099.1:0-2353 GCA_051874325.1 Anaeroplasma sp. | reverse complement strand
CATACTATTTCCTTACAAATTCACAAAATCTACAATCTTATTTGATTTAAGTCCTATAAATTCATTATGTTTTACAAGGGCTACTATAACATCACAATCTTTTAATGCTATATCTAATGGAGTTAGATGAATGTTGTCTTTGTTTAATTGTTTTGGTAGAGATTTTATATTTGGCTCAACTGCGTAAATTTGAGAATTTGGAATTTGTGATAACTCCTCTGTTATCAAAACAGCTGGGCTCTCTCTTAAATCATCAATATCTGGTTTAAATGCAAGACCAAGACAAGCAATTTTTGGATTTTTAATATCTTTTATTTTCTCTTTTACTTTTGATATTACATATTTAGGTTTAGAATCATTTACCAATCTAGCTGTTTTTATAAGATTTGAATTCTCAGGTACGCTACTACATATAAACCAAGGATCTACTGCTATACAATGACCTCCTACTCCACATCCAGGTGTCAAAATATTTACCCTAGGGTGTTTATTAGCAAGTTTTATAAGCTCCCATACATCAATATTAAGCTTATCACAAATTAGTGATAACTCATTAGCAAAAGCTATATTTACATCTCTAAAACTGTTTTCAACTAACTTACTCATCTCTGCTGTTTTAGCATCTGTTTGTAATACTTCACCCTTGACAAAGCTCTTATAAAATAGGGCTGTTTTTTCTGTAGCTTCTTTGGTTATACCACCTACTATTCTATCGTTATAAACTAGCTCTTTCATTATATGTCCTGGCAAAACTCTCTCTGGACAATGAGCTATAAAAACTTTATCTATATTGATTTTATTATCTTTTAATATATTAGCTATCATATCTGTTGTCCCAACAGGTGATGTTGATTCTAATATTATTATGTTTCCATCTTTTATATAAGGAAGTATGGATTGTGTGGCGGCTGTTACATAGTCTAAATTTGGAGTCTTGATATCATCATTATTGTGATGAAATGGAGTTGGAACTGCTATTATAAATACATCTGCCTCACAAGGCTTGGTATCAGCTTTTAATTTACCAGATTTTACAGCATCATATACAAATTTATCCAACTCAGGCTCTACTATATGTATTTTACCTTCATTTATAGTATTAACTGCGTTTTGATTAATATCAACACCATGAACTACATAACCATTATTAGCTAGTAAAGCAGCAGTAGGTAATCCTATATAACCAAGACCTATTACGCAAATATTTTTTACTTTTTCCATATTAATCTCCTTATTTTATATATTATTAGGTTTATAAGTTTTGCTGCAAATAGGCAGCTATTTTTTCAGATGCTGTTCCATCACCATAAGGATTTATAGCGTTTGACATTGTTTTGTATTCACTTTCATTGTCTAGCAATATTTGAGCTTGTTGAGTTATCTTTGTAATATCTGTGCCAACTAGCCTTATGGTGCCCGCTATCAAAGCACTAGGTCTTTCCGTGGTATCTCTCATTACTAATACTGGTTTACCTAGACTTGGAGCCTCTTCTTGTACGCCACCACTATCGGTTATGATAAAGTGCGACAAATGCATCATATATACAAAACTTTCATATTTTAATGGACTTACTAAATGAATATTTTGAATTCCACTTAATATGTTATTTACAGGTGTTTGAACATTTGGGTTTAAATGAACTGGATATAATATATCCACATTAGGATTATTTAGGGCAATTTGTTTTAAGCTATTACAAATATTGATAAATCCATCGCCAAAATTTTCTCTCCTATGACCAGTTACAAGTATTAGCTTTCTATTTTTATCATAAGTAAAACCCTCACTTTTAAGTGATTCTAAAATTGAATTTTTGATTTTTTCATCGTGTAAAATTTTATTTAATATCAATAATAGAGCGTCTATTACCGTATTTCCGGTAACTATGATATTTTCACTAGATTTATTTTCTTTAATTAAATTATCATAAGCTATCTTTGTTGGTGCAAAATGGTAATTAGCTAAAACGCCTATTATCTGTCTATTTGCCTCTTCTGGATACGGGGAATAGATATTGTTTGTTCTAAGTCCTGCTTCTATGTGTCCTACTTTTACTTTGTTATAAAATGATGCTAGACTAGCAGCTGCTGCAGTAGTGGTATCGCCATGAACTAGTACAATATCTGGGGAAAAATTTGATATAACATCATTTATGCCATATAAAACATCCTTAGTTATATCAAGCAAATTTTGACCTTTTTTCATTATATCAAGATCATAATCAGGAGTAATATCAAATAATTCTAAAACCTGATCAAGCATATGTCTATGCTGAGCCGTTACACAAACTTTGGTTTGAAAATCAGAGACAGAGTGAAGCTCTTTAATTAGTGGAGCCATCTTTATGGCTTC
>JBJEFS010000098.1:0-10219 GCA_051874325.1 Anaeroplasma sp. | reverse complement strand
TTTTATTTATTTTTTTAAATTTTCCTCTTGACTTCTAATAGTTAGTCTCCAAATTTATATCTAACTCAATAGGGCAATGATCAGAACCAAATACATTAGTATGAATGATTGCATCGCTTATATTATTCTTTATATTGTCTGAAATAATAAAATAATCAATTCTCCATCCTGCATTATTCATTCTCGCATTAAATCGATAGCTCCACCATGAATACTCAACCTTAGTAGGATATAAAAATCGATATGTATCAACAAAGCCATTATTAAGTAATTCAGTCATCTTATTTCTTTCCTCAATTGTAAATCCTGCATTTCTAGCGTTACTATCTGGGTTTTTAATATCAATTCTCTCATGTGCTACATTCAAATCACCACATAAAATAACTGGCTTTGATTTTGATAATCTATTAAGATAAGCTCTTAAATTATCCTCATAAAGCATTCTATAATCTAATCTTTTTAATCCCTCCTGACTATTAGGAGTATAAACATTCACTAAATAAAAATTATTATATTCTAGTGTTATAACTCTACCCTCATCGTTATACAAATCGTCTATTCCATATATAACATTTAATGGCTTTATTTTAGTATAAATCAATGTACCACTATAGCCTTTTTTAATTGCGCTAGACATGTATTGATAATATCCATCCACCTTTATATCGGCTTGATTTTCTTGCATTTTTGTTTCTTGTACACAAAATATGTCAGCATTAATGCTATTAAAAAAATCAAAAAAACCTTTAGTAATGCAAGCTCTAATACCATTTACATTCCAACTAATAAGTTTCATAATATCACATCCTTACAACAATTATATAATAAAAATAGCAAATTGTGTCAAACAATTTGCTAAAAGTCATTTTTACTTTTTACCTATAAAAATATATCCAAAAGCATTAGGCCCCCAATGACAAGCTATAGCTGGATCTAAATTATCAAAAACTCTAATTTGAGATTTATACTTCTCGTCTGTCATCGCAATAAGATTATCTAAATTATCTTTATTATAAGTGTATGATGCAATAATATCATATTCTGGATCACACTCTAATGAAGATAAAGATTCTACAATGTATTGCATGCCTTTTTTTATTCCTCTTTTTTTAGATAAAACATGAACCTTACCTTCTTCAAAGCCAATTATTGGTTTAATTTGTAAAATTGAACCTAACAACCATTCAGTTTTACTTAATCTTCCACCTCTTAATAGATATAATAATGTCTCAGGAATAGCCATTATTTTTATTCTTGGAATTAAATTATGTATTTTCTTTAAAATAAAGCTAACCTCTCTATCTCTATATTTATTGATTTCATCAACTATTAATCTCATTCCACCAACAGCACAACGAGAATCAATAACTGTAACCTTATTATTATCCTCAAATAACATCTTAAATGCATTATAGGTACCAGATATTTTAGAAGAAATTGTAACTATCAACACATCATCTCCAGCTTCAGTATATTTATTTACCTTTTCTTCTAAAGCCACCAAATCTGGCAATGAGGTTTTTGGAAACTGCTTTTCATCTATTAATTGATGATAAAACTCATCAATTGATAGATTTTCACCATCAAGATATTCTTTATTTCCCAATAATATTTTTAGTGGTATTATTTCCACATTATATTTTTCTACTTCATCTTTTTTTATACTTGAACCACTATCAACAAAAACTCTAATCATTTTATTTCCTTTCCTGCATAGTAAATAGCTATGCAATTAATTATAACAAAAAACAAAAAAAATTTGAATATTTTATTTGAATAATATATAATATTTTTAAAGAAAGAAGGGAAATTATGGTAAAATATTTAAAAACAATTGCAAATGCACTAAATCTAGAAGAAAAGGGCTCTAGAACTTTATATGGATATGTAGATGGATATGAGCTAACTGTAACTGGTTCACAAACAATTTCATTTTATTTAAATTTTGTAGCTGAAAGCAACATAGCTTCTAAAGCAAAAGAAACCTTTATTAATACTGCAAATAAAAACTTTGCTAAAATAATAGTAGATAAATATGGTATTAGTGGTACATTAAATGGTATGACTGGTGGTTCTGCTGCTAAAAATTTCATTCAAAAAATAAATGCTGTTGTTGAATTATTGAAAAACTCAGATGCAAAAGGAAAAGGCTATTGTCCTTGTTGTGGAAAAGAGCTTGATGAAGAGACAAAAACAATCAAACTAAATGAAAGATATATTACACTTGACAATGAATGCTACACTGAACTAGCAGATATAGTTAGAAAAGATGAAGAAGACTTCACGGATGCACCTAATAATTATTTAAAGGGAACAATCGGGGCATTACTAGGTGTCTTAATTGGATGTATCGCTTGGTTAATTTTATATTTTATCGGTTTTCTATCTGGTTTAACTGCAATTCTTGCAATCTTCCTTGCAGATTTGTTATATGTTAAATTTGGTGGAAAAAGTAATAAGGTAAAATTAGTTATTATTTCAGCTATGACATTTGTTGGAATGATGCTTGTATGTATCTTAACATATTATATCGTTGTAAGTATTTCACTTGCTAATAATAATATAAAAGATACAGTATTTAGTTTTATTTTTTCAAACAAAGATTTATCTAGTGCATTTATTAGTGATCTGATATATAATTCTATATTCTCAATTGTCGGAATTGTATTAATGGTAGTAAATATCAATCGTAAAAACAAAAAACAACACAATACAATAAGCGAATAAATATATTAATTAAAAAAGGACTTAATTACGAGTCCTTTTTTTCAACCTTAAGATATTTAATAATCTTTCCATTATGTAATTTTAGGTCGATATAACCCAAAATTGTTACAGCAAATGCACCACCTGCATCCAAAAATAAATCCTTCATTGTATCCATCAATGCTCTTCTTCCTTCATATGGAACTAATGTTATACTATCCATATATCTTTGCATATTTGTACCATTAATTGAATCAGCTAACCATTCAATCATTTCCCATATAGCACCACATGAAATTGAAAAACATAATACAAATATACAAGCAAAAATTGGTCCTAAATGAAATTCCTTTGTAATATTACCATTATTAAAGAAATTTAAAATAACAAAGCCAACACAAGCAATTGCAGCACCAGTTAAAGTATGAAGCATGCTATCCCACCAAGATATTTCAATATAGAAATCACCTATTTCACCAAATAAAAAAGCTAAAGTAGAAAAAATCAAAAAAATTATTTCCATAAATGATGGAATATCAATTTTCCATGTTTTTTCTAAGATAGATGGTAGCAATGACAACATTAACAAAACAAATGCCATAAGTGAATTAAAAATCAATCTAGAGCGATGTTCATCATTTTCTGTAAATGGAATAAAAATAATGCTCAAAACTATTATCATAATAACAATAATTCTAACTAAAAAGAATAAAAGTTTTTTTACGCCATCCTTTTTTAAAAAATCCTTTATTTTACTCATTTACCGCTACCCTCAAACTTATCAACGACACTTTTTATATCTTGTAATTCAAATCTATATTTTTGTTTTACGTTTGGATATTTATTATGATCTACCTCACTTAAAAACATATCTAACGGACGAACCCATAGTCCACAATCATCATATAATCTTCTATATATAACTAATAAACTTTTAGTTTCTGAATCTTTGGCTAAATCCTCAACCAAATAATAATCACCCTTAAAATGCTTATAAATGCCTTTTATTTTAATATCTCTCATAGCCACCTCTAATAATACAATAGTCTCATTTAAGATATTTTAGCATTAAATAAATATTATTTCAATATAACTAGTTTAAAATAAAATCAACTATTTTAAGCATTACTTCATTATCAAGTTCACCCATCGCATGATAATCTGCATCTTGTTTATATTTTAATAAATCATCATCTTTAAGAATTTTTGTTTTTTTACTATATTCATCCAAAAGCTTTATGGCATTATCACTATAATTTGGATTATGATTTTTACCATTCACAATTAAAAATTTATAATTACTTTCATTAAACTCATTCTGTAATCTGAAGGTATTTTTAATATAATTAACAACACTATCATCCTTTGAATGAATAACAAGAACCTTACCTTTATATTTTTTTAAAGTATTAGATGCATCCGAAAAAGCATATCGTCCCACCTTAAACAATTCAATTAAAAGAAAGAATGGAATCAATAATTTTAATATGCTTGCTTTAAATAGATCGCTTAAAAGCTTACTAATACTACAAAAGGGAGCCAAACAGATTATTCCCTCTACCTCACTATGGTACTTAGGTATATTAATACTAGCATATCCTCCCCACGAATGTCCTATAACATATATTCTTTTCTTATTTAATCTATCGTCTTTTTTTACATAATCTAGTAGCTTATCTAAACATTTTAAGCTTTGAGAAAAACCTTTTATATTTTTACCTTCTGATTCATTTACGCCAATATAATCAAAGCCTAATACTTGAAAGCCATGATTACATAAGAATCCTATATCTTGCATATATGCTTCCTTACAAGAAAACATGCCATGACAATAAATTATTAGGTAATCCTTATTATAATTATTATTAGAATATAAATATCCCTTTAAAAGATTATTCCCACAATAAAACTCAATTCTATCAGCATTTAAGCCAAATTCTTCCTTAGTATAATACTTAACTAAAGGATTTGGTGTAAATCTAGAACCAAATATTTTCTTATGAATTATAAAAGCAACAAAAAATAAAATAAATAAAACAAAAAGTATAATCACTAAAATTAAAAAAACTATTTCCATAATCCACCTATATAAAAAGCAGCAATTATGCTGCTTGATTTTTTTTATAAATTTCTAATAAACCATTAAGAGTTAAAGATTCATCTAAAATAATTCTATGATTACATAATGGTATAATTAATCCAGATAAACCACCTGTTGCATAAATTGGTACTTCCTTACCTATTTCGTCTATAATTCTAGAAATCATACCATCAACCTGACTTGCTGCCCCAAAAATAACACCAGACTGCATACAAGTAATTGTATTTGTCGCGATTACCTTCTTAGGACATGTAATTTCAATATTTGGTAATAATGCAGCACTTGAAACTAATGCCTTCATACTAATTGAAACACCAGGAGCAATGCTACAACCATGGAAAATAGAGTTCTTAACATATATATATTTTGTGGCAGTACCTAAATCAATAATAATTGATTCCTCTGAATAACACATGGCCCCAGCACAATCACATATAATATCAGCACCTACAGTCTTAGGGTCATCTACTTTCAACTGAATTCCTGTCTTAACACCTGGTCCAATAACCTTTGCATCAATATTAAAATAAATAACAAATAATTTTTTTAAAGCACTTGTTATAATAGGTACCACAGATGATATGATTACATCATCTATTTCATATAAATCTAGCATTGATTTTATTAAGATATAGTATTCATCACTTGTTTTTTCAATCATTGATTTAAATCTAAATGTTCGTAAAATCTTTTGCCCATCAGAAAAACCAAAAACAATGTTTGAATTACCTACGTCAACCAATAGAATCATAAAATCACCTTTTAATTGTTTAATATTTCTTTATTCGAAAAATCCTTAAAATCTTTTGCAAAACCCAAATCATATTTTTCTCCTAATATTCTAAATAAATATACAATAGAAGGAGATAAAACAACACTTACTGAAAATTCAATAATAAAATTTGTAAAAACTACAAATCCTACTGCCGCAGAAAATGCTGCACCAAAATCACCTGTGGAAGGAATCAATTCCACAACTATGCTAGCACTATCTGTAAATGACAATCCTCGAAATAATATAGCAGTTCCTATAATAAACAAGCAAGTATTTATAATTGGAGCTACCAAAGTTGCAACAATAATTGCGACGGGAAATTTTGCTTTACCTAAAGCTTTAATACGTATTATACCTTTATAAAGCCAACCAGCTGCTAAACCAGCAAGACCTGTTTTAAAAATACATAATATAATTGTTGCGAAGGCATTAAAGCTAAAGAATGTTGCTGTCGAAGGAGCCGTTAAAATAATAACTCCCATAAGCGCACCCAAACCAAATCCAGCTGCAGGTCCATATAAAATGGCTCCCACTACCATTGGAATTAAAGCTAATGTGATACTAACTGGTCCAAATTGGATATAGTTAGATAGTAGTTGTAGAACAACTACTAAAGCTGCTAGGCTAGCTAAACCTACAAGCTTTTTAATACTTAAACTATTTTTCATATTTTTTTCCTTTCTTTTTAGGCCTCTAAGGGTCCCATAAGCGTTTTTATTATATTACTAACAAATTATAAAAACAAGCAAAAATTAATTTTTTTAAGTATATATATGAAAAAAACACCGTCTAAACGGTGTAAATACATAAAATAATAATCAATCAATTAACATTTTATAGTCGATTTCTTCTTTATTTTCTAAATCTATGAAGCATTCATTTATTGGATCATTTGTTTCCGAAATGGCTCTAACAAATAATTCAGCAATTTTTACTGCTCCATCATATAATAAATGAGAATGATCGTCTTTTCCTTCTAAATAATTTTCATAAACATTTTTATCAAATATCATATGATATTTCTTAGTATATTCTTCTCCTAATTCAGAATATAAATCTATAGTTAATTTATTTAAATCGATACACGTATAGCAATTTTTTCTACATAAATCGAGCATAGCTTGAGGATAATCACCATGTGAATTAACACATACTCCATCAACAAATTTATGTCTTGTTATTGATGTCGCAAAAACGATTTTACCACCTTTTTTAATTACACTATCAGCAAAGTATTTTAGATTCCTTTGATATTCTCCATATGGTTCAGTATATCTTGTACTATCATGAACTTTCTCATCATTATGTCCAAATTGGCATATTAAGTAATCACCAGAATTAATTTTAGACAATACTTCATCAAATCTACCTTCAGCTATAAAGCTTTTTGAGCTTCTTCCATTTTCAGCATAATCTTCAACTAATATATCATTTTTAACGAATAAATGTAATACTTGACCCCAACCAGTTTGAGGATAAGAATTAAACTTATTGAATTTCATTGTTGAATCACCAATCATAAAAATTTTCATAAAACACCTCATTCATATGATAAAAGTATACAATGAAAAGAAAAAAATGTAAACAGCTAGTGTTTACATTTCATATCTTACTTAAACTTTTTTCTTGCTTCCTGGCGCTTTTGTTTACGAACATCGCTAGGCTTTAAATAATATTGACGTTTTTTCGCCTCTTGAAGGTTACCAGATCTAGAAACATCGCGTTTAAATCTACGTAATGCATCTTCGATACTTTCTTTTTCACGTACAACAGTTTTTGGCATGACTAAGCCTCCTTTCAAGGACGAATTCCTTGCATATTATAACAAAAAAAAAAATTGTTGTAAAGAACTTTTTTATCTTTTTTCGCAATTATTCCATTTTTTCGATAATTTCACCATAAATTTTTGTATTTTCAATCTTGGTAATTTTTATTTTTACCATCTTAGATATTAAACTTTCATCATATGGTAAATATACCTGTAAATAATTTGAAGTGTGTCCCATCATCATATCATTGGATTTTTGCTCAACAATGCATTCAGCTATTTTACCAATAAAAGCATTTTCATACTTAGACTCTAATTCTTTCGATAAATTAAGAAGCTTTTCAACTCTCATCCTCTTTAAGAACTCATTAACCTGTGGCATTAATGAAGCCTTTGTACCTTTTCTAATTGAATATGGAAAAACATGGATTTTAGAAAATCCTATATTCTTAGCATAATTATATGTTTCTAAAAATTTTTCTTCATCCTCATAAGGAAAACCCACAATTATATCAGTTGTTATTGATATATCTGGTCTAGCATTTCTTATTTTAGCTATTCTTTTAGAATAAAAGCTTAAATCATATTTTCTATCCATTTTAGTCAAAATATAATCACTACCTGATTGAAGTGGCAAATGAAGATGATTAGCAATAACTTTATTATTTCTCATTAACTCAATAAACTCATCATCTACCTCATTTATTTCAATTGAAGATAATCTTATTCTTTTTATTTTAGGTATCTCATTTAGAATCCTTTTTATAAGCTTTGATAAATTAGTTCCATTATCATTATATCTACCTGTATGAATTCCTGCTAAAACAACCTCTAAATAACCCATATTGGCTATTCTTCTTAATTCATCTATAACATCATTAGCTTCTTTACATCTTACCGGACCTCTTGCATAAGGTATGATACAATATGTACAAAAGTTTTCACATCCATCTTCAATTTTTACAAAGGCTCTAGTGTGGTCAAACGTTGTTACTCCTAGTGGCTCATATTCGAAAGTATCTAGGATAGATAATATATTACAATACTTTTCTTTTTTACCATTGTTTAACATCTCAGATATTTTATCAACTGCAAGCTTTTTATTACCATTACCAATCAAAATATCGATTCCCTCAATATTTTTTGCTTCATCATTAGTTTGTGTGTAGCAACCCATAGCACAAACAATAGCATTAGGGTTTAATTTAATGCATTTCCTAATCATTTTTCTACTTTTCGCATCAGCCATATTTGTAACTGAGCACGTATTAATCACATATGCATCACACTTTTCATCTGCATCACATACCTCAAAACCACGTTCGACTAACTCATTTTTTAAAGCATTCGATTCATAAATGTTTACTTTACATCCTAAGGTTATAAACCCTATTTTTTTCATTTTTTCAGCTCCATTTCATAACTTATTGAACTTAATACATAAAAAACAGCTGTTTCAGTTCTTAAAATCCTTGGTCCAAGTGAACAGCATCTAAATCCTAATGATTCTAAATATGAAATTTCGGTTGAATCAATTCCACCCTCCGGACCAATTACTACAGCAACTCTTTGTCCAGCCTTTAGGCTTGTTAAAATTGATTTAAAATTAGAAATTTCTTTATTCTTTGCATTTTCTTCGTAACATACAATCTTAATATCAAAATTCTTAAAATCAATTGATTTTAAAGACAAAATATCCTTTACAGAAGGAACGATATCCCTAAATGATTGTTCAGCCGCTTCTTTCGCAATCTTATTTAATCTAATTAGCTTATTATCCTTTTTTTTAGAATCTAATTTAAAAATACTTCTTTTCATTAATGTAGGAACAAATTCACAAGCACCTAATTCTGTTCCATGCTTTATAATATCCTCAATTTTATCTCCCTTCGGGTAGCCTTGAAATATAGACACAAAAACCGGCAATTCAACATTGCCGATTAGTTCTTTTATAACCTCAAAGGATACCTCATCATTAGCTATTGAAGATAGCTTAACCTGATAGGATTTGCCCATAGAGCTGACTATAATCTCATCTCCTACCCTCATACGCATAACACTTTTAATATGAAAAGCATCATCACCATTAATAATCTTATTTTCAAAACTAGCACTATCGATGAAGTATTTTTGCATACTATTGCTCCTTGTATTTTTTAAATTTTATACTTAATAAAATTAAAATTGGTAATCCAACAACACATCCTACAATAAAGCTTGCAGAATAGAATAATGCCGCAAAAATATTTGCAAAGAAAGTATTATTAGAAGTAATTAAATTATATAAGAATATAAATAATGTAATAGCTAATAAAATAAAATAGGAAACCCATGATACCTTATAACCAATGGTTACAATGTTAGAAATATTATTTTTTGCAGCCTTACATACCATTTCATATGTTTCTTGATCCATAGATTCAATGTAAATACAATCATATGCATAAGGCTTCATCTCTTTGTTTTCCTCAGCATCACCCTTATTGTTTTCAACTAAAGGACATATAAATACTAATTGAAATGTTTCTAAATTTCTATAAAGATTATATAAACCTTTAAATTTCTTTTTTGTATCTATAATTTCATAATCTGAGTAATCTATATTATCTTCTTTTTTTTGCTCAAAACAACCAAATTTAACTAAATTAATCGCTTTATCATATGTTTCACGATTTGTTTCTGCAATTAAAAGCTTTTCATATTCCTTAAGTACTTCTTCCTCTTGAGTTTCTTTTGTTTCAGTAACTTCAACTTCTTCTAAAGATTCAAATTTATTTTGCTCCATAAATTTCCTCCAAATAAAATATATACATAAATTATAACAACATTTATAGGAAGTTTCAAGAAAAAAATATTAATTCAAAATAAC
>JBJEFS010000097.1:0-10219 GCA_051874325.1 Anaeroplasma sp. | reverse complement strand
CTATTACCTAACCGTGTTTATGGAGCAATCGTATATAAAGGAAAATCGTTAGAGTTAATAACTAAAGATAATATTATGTGGACCAAAGAAGAAATCGAAATATTAAAACAATACTATCCTACTGAATGAACAAAGATAGAAATAAGATTAAACAACAGAAGCAAAACTAATATCTTGATCGCAGCATGGAGATATGGCGTTAGTTTTAATAGAACATTTGAAAGATGGGACCTTACTTAAGATGAATTGGTTTATGATTTTTATTCAAAAAATGGTAATAACAGTTTTAAAAAGATCCCTCAGCTAGTTCAAATTTTTAATAAATATGGATTTAATAGTCATGGTAAAAAAACTGTTAGAATGAAATTGTTAAACTTTCAATATTTGGATAAAGTTATAGGTTTATCAAAAGCTGTTTGACTTATAGGCGAGTGCGAATAACACCTCTTGTTGAGAATATGGAGAAGGCAATAACTAGTTTAATTTGCTATAAAAAGCTAAGATGCACACATATGGGATGTACAGTACATTAGTGTGGAATGAGGAAGAGAAAAAGTATGAAAGCAGTTACTACGGCTCAACATTTAATTTAAATGGTAAACCTATAGATAATCTAGCAAGAAGCAATTGATTAGAAAAAAAATGATGAGATAATTAAATTATATACGTATTTATACGCACATAGAACTCTACTTTACTTTTTTTGAAATTGAAATGATTTTGATAATAAATTAATGATTTATATTAAAAAAACTATTGACGAATGCTATTTATTTGAATATAATAAAACAAACCGTTGATTTGGAAGTTAGCCTATTAGCGCATTAATAGAGAGCAGTGGAAGGTGGAAGCATTGCATTAAGCGGATTAGGAAGTGGGCCAAAGAGGGACTGGGTGAAGATTAGTAGCTTGGTACGGGTTCTCCCGTTATAGAGTAGGGATTTGATGGAATCCCGGAAAAGTGGCTTATTTTTTAAGCAATTAAGGTGGTACCACAGGTGATTATCGCTTGTCCTTTTTTTAGGACAAGCTTTTTTGTTTTTTTGGCTCCACATCCATCATTTCATAATTAATATTATTGGAGGAGGTCAAAAATTATGAAAACAATTATTAAGTATTTTATTTTATTTATTGCATTGGTAGCTACTTCGTTATCGCTAGCCGCATGTGGAGAAAATGAGGATACAATTGCGATTGTAAAATTTGGAACTCATACTTCACTTGATGAAATTGAGAATTCTATTATGGAGGAGATTAAAGAAAAATTACCGAATATTAAGATTAAAAACTATGATTGTAATTTCTCACCTGATATTATTACAACAAACATTTCATCAATTAAGTCGAATAAGAATGTTAAAATATGTGTTGCCATCGCGACCCCAGTAGCGGCAGTAGCTAAATCGATGCTTACTGATATTCCAGTTGTATTTGCGGCTGTATCTGATCCAGTGGCAGCTGGAATTGTCGAAAATATGGATGCACCAGAAGGAAATATCACAGGTACTTCTGATGCAATTGACATTGCAAAGCTTGTTGATTTGGCAACTGATGTCAATCCTGAGGTGAAAACTCTTGGGTATATTTATACAGCAAGTGAAGCTAATTCAATCTCTAATCTCGAAAAGCTTTCGGATTATGCTATTGCTAACGGCTATATATTGAGGGCAAAGCAAATATCTAATGCCGCTGAGATTACTGAGGTTTCAAATTCTTTATTAACTGGGTCAAATAAGGTTGACGCTTTAATTGTAACTGATGATAATAATGTAGCTTCGGGAATGTCAGTGTTAGCTTTAAAATGTGCTGAGGCTAAGGTTCCATGCTATTGTGCAGCTGATTCAGAAATCAAGGATGGCGGCTTTATGGGATATTCTGTAAGCTATACGGCATTAGGAAGAAAAACAGGAAATATGGTATGTGATATTTTTAATGGTAAAGCTGTAAAGGATATACCAGTTAGTGTTTTTGAGTCCTCTGAATTAAATTTATTCTATAATTCAGACTTTGTTTTGAAGTCAGGAATATCAATTCCAGCCAATCTATTAGAAAAAGCAACGGATTTAAAATAGTTTTATAGGAAGTGGTAAGGGTAATGATTTTAGTTTTTTTATCGATTCTGAATGTTGATATATTAAGTATTTCATTAATATTTGGCATTTTAGGATTTGGAGTATTTATTTCCTTTCGAATATTAAACATAACCGATTTAACAGTAGAAGCATCCTATGGATTTGGGGCAGCATTATGTGGTTTATGCTGTAAGAATTTAAATCCTGTTTTAGGGTTAATTGTTGCTTTTTTAGGTGGTGCAATTGCAGGATTATTCACGGCATTACTTCATACAAAGCTCAAAATTAATGCTATCCTATCGGGAATATTAACTCTTACTGCCTTTTATTCTATTAATTTAATTGTTACCAATAGCACTACGGTAATAGCTTTTGCTAATAATACGATATTCCCTAAAAATGATGTATTGAAGCTTTTAGTTCTTTTAGGAATTACAATATTAATTGCTGCTTCAATATCCTTTTTCTTCAGAACTAAGCTTGGTTTATCGTTAAGAGCAACCGGTGATAACGAGCAAATGACAAAGACCCAATGTATTTCCACGGATTTAATGAAAATAATAGGCTTGATGTTATCTAATGGATTAGTGGCGTTAGCAGGGGCATTATTTGTTGAATTTCAGGGAACATATTTTTCAAATATTGAAAAGGGCGTAATGGTTGTTGGTGTTGCAACGATAATAATAGGCGAGGTTATTACGTTAAGAAGGCATAGTATTGACTTAATTTTGTTAGGTATAATTGGAGGCTCTGTAATATATAGACTGATTTATAATATTGCACTTGAAATTGATTTTTTACAAGCAAGGGATATGCAGCTAGTTCAAGCTGTTTTCTTAATTATCATTCTCGTAGGAAGTATCATCTTTGATCGATATACTAAGAAAAAGAACATGAATAAAATATATGAGCGACTTTCAAAGGAGGATGATTTAAATGCTTAAAATTGAAAATTTATCAGTTGGATTTAATTTGAATACCCCAACCGAAAAGCTAGTTTTAAAAAACTTCAATTTGGAAGTAGAAAATGGCGATTTTATCGTGCTTTTAGGCTCTAATGGAGCTGGCAAATCAACCTTGTTTAATGCCATCTTAGGTACTATTCCATATATAGGTAAAATTACCTTAGATGGCAAAGAAATTGATTCAATTTCGCAGCATAAAAGAGCTAATGATATTGGAGTTGTTTATCAAGATCCATTGAGGGGAACAGCACCTAATTTACGAATATTTGATAATATGCTTTTATCAACAAGAAAAAAAACCTTCTTTGGATTTAAAAAAGCTTTTAGAAATCAAGCGAAGGAAGATTTATTGGATTATGGATTAGGCCTAGAAAATCAGCTTGATATCTATGCTAAGTCTCTTTCTGGTGGTCAAAGACAGGCCCTAACCTTATATATGGCAACAAATTATAATCCCAAGCTTTTATTACTTGACGAGCATACGGCTGCACTAGATCCCAACACCCAAGATACTGTTATGAAAATAACGAATAAAATCGTAACGACTAAAAAGATTACAACGCTTATGATTACTCATAATTTAAAGACCGCTTTAGAATACGGAAACAGATTAATTATTTTAAATGACGGTAAGGTAGTTGTTGATTTAAAGAATGAAGAAAAGAAAAATGCAACAGAGAGAGAATTACTAGCCATGTATTCAAAGCATTTTTCGGATAATATTTTGTTTTCTGAAAAATAAAAGATAAGAAAATTTATGTGTTTTCGATTTTCTATGACTATGAAATAAACTATGATCACTCATATGAGTGGTCTTTTTTGATGGTTGGTTAGATAATAATAAATGTATGATAAGTTGAAATGTATATGTTAATGGTGGTAATTTTTTATTGGGTTACTCTTTTTTTATAGCTGTTAGTTGTGCTTGGTAGATATTTGAAAATGCTCTCAAGTCAAATTTATTGATTTATATATCTTAATTTGGTATAATTAAATAGATAGAAGGTGATAGCTTGTTGAATTTATTATTTAGTATAATTTTCGTTATTATTTGTGGCTCATGTGGCTATCTTACATATATAAATCTTGTTGTAAAGGCTGATTATCCTTTCACAATAGTTTTTTTAATTGTTTCTGTAATTTCATTAATTATTTCTTTATTGTTTGCATTTAGATTCTTTAATAAGAAGAATGCAGAAAAAATGGAAAATTTAAATATTCGTTTAAAGAAATGGACTAATATTTCATATCATGCTAGTAAAGCAGGAGATGAAGCATTTAATGAATTACCAATTGGAATAGTTCTTTATGACGATCAATATCAAATAACATGGTCAAATGAATATGCTAAGGTTATATTTAATAATCAGCTAAGTGACGTGCCTATTGATTCCCTATCAAAAGAATTATTAGATAGTGTTATTATTAATAATAAACATTTTTTATTTGATTATAATAAACATTCATATGATGTTGTTCACAATATTGAAAACGATATATTATATTTTTTTGATGTTACTGAACGTGAGGAGATTAAAAAGAGATATAATGCTAGGATTACAGCAGTAGGTATACTAGAACTTGATAATTTAGAGGAATCCTTAAAAAGATATGATATGCAGGAAAAAGCAAATTTGAGAGGCCAAATATTGGGTGAAGTTTCTGATTGGCTTGCAAAGTTTAACTGTTATTTACAAAGTGTTTCTGGTGATAGAATGGTTATTATCATGGATAAGGAATCATTATCAAAAATGATGGAGGATAAATTTACTATTCTATTTAATGTTAGAAACATATCTCAAAAGAATCGATTAAAAGCAAGTATTTCAATGGGTATTGCGTGTTATGATGTTGATTATGATGAGTTAGGTGCTATTGCTCAAAATGCTATTGAATTAGCCATTAAGCGTGGTGGCGATCAAATTGTCGTAAATCTTCAAGGAGAAAAAATTCAATTCTTTGGTGGTAATACAAATTCTCTTGAAAAAAATTCACTTGTTGAGGCACGTATGCAAACCATGTCAATCAAGGATGCAGTTGAGGGAAGTAGTAATGTTTTAATTATGTGTCATAATTTTGCTGATTGTGATGCATTTGGATCAATGCTAGCTGTTTATCATATGATTTTAAGCTCTAATAAAGAAGTTAAGATGGTTTTTGATTCTAATAAGGCTGATGTTACAGTTAAGAAAATATTTGAGCAAATAAAAGAAAATAGTTCATTAATTGGCAATTTTGTCGGCATTGATGAAGCAATGGATTTATTAAAGCCAACAACATTGTTAATTGTTACAGATACACAGTCTCCAGCTTTAGTTATGTTTAGAGAACTATTAGATAAAGCTAAAAGATTATCAATAATAGATCACCATCGTGCTGGCGATGATGGTTATAAAGATTATCTTTCTTATTATGTTGAGTCGTCAGCATCGTCAACAGTTGAGCTTGTTACAGAAATGTTTATGTTCTATAATACAGGTATTACTTTGACTTCATTTGAAGCATCTATAATGCTTGCAGGAATAGTCGTCGATACTAATAATTTTACTATGCGTTCAGGCACAAGAACATTTGAGGCAGCCGCAACATTGAAATCTATGGGAGCTGACATGATATATGTTAGAAGGTTACTACAAGAGCCATTAGCTTGTGAAAAAGTATTAGCAGAGGCACTTATGAATGCTGAGGTATATGGTGATAAATTTGGTATTGTATGCTTAGCTGAGGATCAAAAAATTGAAGATAGAACTACTTTAGCTAAAATATCAGATAAGCAGCTAACTATTGCTGGAGTAGAGGCATCATTTACAATTGGAAGAATAAATGACAAGATGATTGGTATTTCTGCTAGAAGCTTAGGTGATACAATAAACGTTCAAGTTATTATGGAACAAATGGGTGGAGGAGGACATTTTAATAGTGCTGCTTCCCAAATAAAGGATGTTTCTATTGCTGATGTTAGATTACAGCTTATGGAAATATTAAGATTAGAATATGTTGAAGGTGGAACAGGTGTTATGAAGGTTATTTTAACTCAAGATGTAAAAGGTAAGGGTAAAAAGGATTCAATTATTGAGGTTGCTAATGGATATGGTAATTACTTAATTACAAATAAGCTTGCGTTAGCAGCTACTGAAGAAAACTTGATTAATTTTGAAAAAGAAAAAGAAAAGGAAAGAAAAGAAGCTGAAAATAGAAGAAAGCTACTAATGAAATTAAAAGATGAAATTGATGGTAAGAGTATTTCAATTAAAATAAAACTAGGAGCTGGTGGTAAAAACTTTGGTCATATTACTACTAAGCTAGTATGTGATGAATTTGAAGTTCAAACAGGAATTCATTTAGATAAGCGTAAGGTTGAATTACCTGGTGATATTAATTCAATTGGTATCTTCACTGCTTTTGTTAAGCTTGAAGCTGATATTGTTGCTCAATTTGAAATAAAGGTTGAAGAAAAGAAATAAGGAGGATATTTCAATGAATACTCCAATTATTCCTTGTGAAATAGATGCTGAAATCGCAGTTATTGGTTGTATATTCCTAGATCAAAATATAATTTATAAGGTTTCTGATATTTTATCTCCAGAACAATTTTATGATATAAAAAATAAATTAATTTATTCTACAATGTTAGACTTATCAAAAAAAGGTCAGGGCATTGATGTTACAACTGTTATTAGTCAGCTTACTACAAAAAATATATTAGAACAGTGCGGTGGCTATGAATATATTTCAGAGATTGCTGAAAAAGTTTATTCAACTGCAAATATTGAATCATATGCAGAGATGATTGAGAGTGCCGCGTTGAGAAGAAAAGCTATTAATACATTAAATGATTTAGCTCAAGCTGGATATGATGGAAATGTTTCTGCATTTGATTATTTGGAATATGTTGAAAAAAATGTTTTTGATATTTCTAAAAGTAGAAGAGTTGAATCATTTAAACATATTTCTAGTGTTTCTAAAGCAGTATTAGAAAATGCGGAAAGAAATGCTACTCGTACAGATGATGTAATTGGTTTAGATACTGGTTTTCCTAGTTTGAATAAAATTACTCAAGGATTTCAGGAGGGTCAATTGATTATTTTAGCTGCTAGACCTGCTATGGGAAAGTCTGCAATGGCTCTTAATTTAGCGACTAATGTATGTCATAGAAATAAAAATGGTGCTGCAACTGTTGCTGTTTTTTCTCTTGAAATGTCTGCAGAACAATTAGTTGAAAGAATGGTAGCTTCTGATAGTTCAATTAGACTTAATCAAATAAAGAATGGTAATTTATCAAAAAATGAATGGGTTAGATTCAATACTAGCTGTGCAAAGCTTTCACAAATTAACCTATACTTTGATGATTCAAGTGACTCAACTATAGCTAAGATTAGAGCAAAATGTCGTAAATTAAAGGCTGATTCTAATTTGGATTTTGTTGTAATAGATTATTTACAATTAATAGAGTCAGATGTTGCAACTCAAAGAGCATCTCAACTTGAAAAAATTACTAAAATTACTAGAAGCTTAAAGCTAATGGCTCGTGAATTATCTATTCCGGTATTAGCTTTATCACAATTATCTCGAGATGTTGAGAAAAGAGATGATAAGCATCCAATAATGGCTGATTTGCGTGATTCGGGATCAATTGAGCAGGATGCTGATATAGTAATGTTTCTATATCGTGATGATTATTATAATAAATCATCTGAAAGAAAAGGAGAAGCTGATTTAATAGTTGCAAAAAATAGATCGGGTTCGACAAGTGAAGGCTTACCTTTTGCTTTTGCAGGTGAATATCAAAGATTTAAAGAAAAGAAAGATGAGGATTAATAAATGTTAGATCGTTTAAAAATGATGGATGCTCGTTATAATGAGATTAATGATCTTCTAACAAAACCTGAAATAGTATGTGATATAAAAAAATTAACAGAATTATCTAAGGAACAAAGATCTCTTCAAAAGGTTGTTGAATTATTTCATGAACAACAAAAGTTAGAGGCTGCGATACCAGATTTAAAAGAAATGAAGAAAGAAAATGATCCTGAAATAGTAGAAATGGCAGAACTAGAGCTTAATGAAACTAATCAAAAGCTAGAGGAAATTTCTGAACAATTAAAGATATTATTATTGCCTAAGGATCCTAATGACGAAAAGAATGTTGTTGTTGAAATTAGAGGTGCTGTTGGTGGTGATGAAGCAAATATTTTTGCTGGTGATTTATTCAGAATGTATTCTAAATATGCTGAATCTAAAGGTTGGAAGATTGAAATAATAGATGCTGTTGCTGCGGAAATGGGTGGTTATTCATCAATTGAATTTATGGTTTCTGGTGATATGGTTTATTCATTATTAAAATATGAATCTGGTGCTCATAGAGTTCAAAGAGTTCCTGCTACAGAATCACAGGGAAGAATTCATACATCGGTAGCTACTGTATTAGTAATGCCAGAAGCAACTGAAATTGATTTCCAACTTGATATGAATGATGTAAGAGTTGATACATTCTGTTCTTCTGGTCCAGGCGGTCAAGGAGTTAATACAACTTATTCTGCTGTTAGAGTTACTCATATTCCATCAGGTATGTATGTAGCGTGTCAAACATATCGTTCTCAACATGAAAACAAGGCAGCAGCTTTGCAATTATTAACAACTAGACTATATGATCAATTAGTTAGAGAAAAGGAAGAAGCAGAGGGTGCTGAACGTCATTCTTTGGTTGGTAGAGGTGATCGTTCTGAAAAAATTAGAACTTATAATTATCCACAAAATAGAGTAACAGATCATAGAATAGGATTTACTATTAATAGACTTGATGCAATTATAGATGGAAAATTAGATTTAGTGATTCAAGAGCTTGTTAATGAGGATCAAAAAAGAAAATTATCTAATGAAGAATCAGTAAAATTATAAGGAAATTAAAATGAAACAATTTTCTCAATGTTTAATGTGTAAGTATGTATTTGGAAGAACCTGTAAGCTAACAAATAAGATAATTGACACTGATATTTTTGAAAATAAATTAGAATGTAATTCCTTTATTTCAATAATAGAAGAAGAATTAGATATAGATGATTCGTGTTGTAGTGAAAAAACAAGATATAAAAGTTTATTAAACAAATAGTTAAAAAAGTATGATTTCTTAATGAATCATACTTTTTTAAATTATAGTTTTTTTTATAAATTTTCCTCTAATTCTTTTTACAGGTGATAATGTTACAAAGGCTTTATCATCAAGATCTTTAATAATTTTTAATGCTTTATCCACCTCATAGGTAGATAATACACAATATACCTCAAAAGATTCCTTTTTGGAATAACCTCCTTTTACTGGTTCAAATGTACAGCCTCTTTGTAGCTTTTCTATAATTTCTTTAGCAATTTCTTCTGATTTATCAGAAAAAATATGTAGGCTTGTATAGGTGTATGAGGTATGTATTTTATCAACAACAAGACTATTTAATATCATGCGAATAATTGTAAATAATGCTATAATCCAAATGCCTTGAAAAATACCACCACCTACTATAGCAATTGTGATATTAAGTAGCATTGTAAGATTTCCGATTGACACATTCTTTTTTAATGCTAAAGCTTGAGCAGCAACATCTAATCCCCCAGTTGATGTTCCATATCTTAATGCAAAACCTGATGCAATACCAGCTAATACACCACCACATATTGATAATGTCAAAATTGCACCATATAATTCAAAAGGAATTGATGATTTATTTTGAATATAAGCTTGAATTTGATTCTCTAATTCATAAAATGGAGTTGTTGGTATTAGTATTGTAGCAACAGATTGTACTATAACTGCTATCACTGAATAAATTGCAAACTTTCTTGATACAAATTTAAAGCCTATAAGTACAATAGGTATGTTAATAAATAATATAAACCAGCCTAAATCTATATTTATATCTATTTTTGAAAAAAGACGGTTTAATAACTGGGCAATACCTGTTGCACCACCTGCATAAAGTTGAGCTGGTTCTAAAAACCAAACAGTCGTAAATGCTAATAATATATTAGCTACAAATACAATAAATAATCTAAAAAAGACATCCAATAATTGTTTTTTGGTCGGTTTTATATATTTTTTAAACATGTTAACACCTTGATTCTAACTATATTGGATTATAAAACAATATTTTACATTTTTCAAGATAAAAACCTAGATAATTAATGATGATT
>JBJEFS010000096.1:0-2404 GCA_051874325.1 Anaeroplasma sp. | reverse complement strand
TATTGTACCAAATTTCTAACGAAAAGTCAGTAATTTTGCATTTAAAAATAGAAAAAAGATGTAATTCTATGTTATTATATATAACAATTAACTACCCGCCAAGATGGTTAAATGAATTACATCTGTATAAATAATATCATAGATTGCAATTTTTGAAAACCCTCTTTCGGTTAGTTAATAAAAGAAAGAAGGTTTTTATTTATGAATACTGAACAAAATCAGAAAATATGGATTGATAAAGTCCATGAAAATTTAATTTTAAGAGGAAGGAGTGAAAATACATTTGCTAATTATAAATCAGTTTTAATTAGGTTCTTTAACTTTTTTGATGAGTCAACAAATATAGAACATTTATCTGAAGAAAATATTATTCCTTATTTTAATCATTTTTATTTAAATAATAACAAAAGTAAATATACTTATAATGTTGCAGTTGCTTCTGTTAGATTATTATATCTAGTATGTTTTAATAAAAGTTTAAATCATATTTTATTACCATCATCTAAACTAGTGAAAAGATTACCTACTATTTTGCCAAAGGATAAATTCATCCAAATTATTAATGAGGAAAAAATATTAAAACATAAAAGTTGGTTAATTCTTGCTTTTTGTTGTGGATTAAGAGTTGATGAAGTATCTAGAGTTAAAGTAGAAGATATTAATTCAAAAGAACATAAGTTAAAAGTTATAGGCAAAGGTAATAAAGAAAGATATACTATTCTTCCAGATATTGTTATTAAACTATTAAGATTATACTGTAAAGAAAAAAACATTAAGTCTGGATATATTTTTCCAGGAATCAATAACAAAGAAGTAATGAATTCCAAGACAATAATAAATTATTTTTCTGTATTAAAATATAACCATAATTTAGATGAAAATATCTCATTTCATAGTTTAAGACATGCATTCGCTACATATTATCTTTCAAATGGAGGTTCACTTTTAACATTACAATCTATGCTAGGTCATATAAATTTAAATACAACAACAATTTATTTACATTTATCTCAAAACTTTAATGAACTTGAAGGTATTAAATATGTCTAAATATACTATTCAAGATATATTTAAACTTTATGGTGATGAATATATTAAAAATCATAATCTATCTAAAGAACAATGGAAAGTCTTTAATGCTATTAGAAGTTGTGGTACTAAAGAACTTGGATATCATATCTGTACATGCGAGGAATGTGGTGAAGAATATTTTGGTTTTAATTCTTGTAGGAATAGACACTGTCCAATGTGTCAGAATTATGCACGTGAAAAATGGATTCAAAAAGAATCCAGTTATCTACTAGATTCAAAATATTTTCATATCATAACTACTGTTCCTTATGAATTAAACGAAATATTCTTATATAATCAAAAGATATGCTACAACATTTTATTTAAAGCAACAAGTGAATCCATTTTAGAACTTGCAGAAGACCCTAAATGGTTAGGAGCAAAAGTTGGGATTACTTCCGTTCTTCATACTTGGGGACAAACTATGGAATTTCATCCTCACATTCATTCTATAGTTACTGGTGGAGGGCTAAAAAATAATCGCTGGGTTTCATGTGATAAAGATTATCTTTTTAAAGTACAAGTACTAGGTTCATTATTCAAAGGTAAATTTTTATATTATTTAAAACATGAATTCAATAATCTTACTTTAAATAATGAATTAATAGATATTAAGCGTTTTAATAAGTTTTTAGAACCTCTTTACAATAAAACCTGGATTACTTATATTGAACCTCCTAAAGGTAAAGCGGAAAACGTAATTGAATACGTTGGTAGATATTCTTTTAGAGTAGCTATTTCAAATGATAGAATCAAAAATATTGAAAATGGTAATGTTACTTTTGAATATAAAGATTACAAAGATAATTCTAAAATTAAAGAGATGACGATTACTGCTGAAGAGTTTATAAGAAGATTTTTACTTCATGTATTACCAGATAATTTTACTAAGATTAAGCACTATGGGATATTAACGAACAAAAATAAAAAGAACAATATTAGATTATGCAAATTACTAATATCAAAAATATTAACAAATGAATTTATATCATCAATTACAAGAAAATTTAATAAATTTAAATGTAAAAAATGTGGTTCCGAAAATTTTACTTATTCTTTTATATATGATATAAACCGACTCAGCGTATAGCAATTTAGCATATTGTTTCAGGATTCCATACTTTAGGGGTAAGGGGTTACTATATCCAAAAAGAATCTTATTAATGAATAGTTTAATACTAGTAACAAAAGATAAACAGTTAGATGTGACAAATACAGAAAAAAGGAAATGATACTTTCCCCTTATACTGATTTTCGTTAGAAATTAGGTACAATAATTTTATAACACATTTTTCGCATGCTCAAAATGTGCCATAAAATACTAAACATTATA
>JBJEFS010000095.1:0-10426 GCA_051874325.1 Anaeroplasma sp. | reverse complement strand
GACTTTATAAAAACGATTTCATAATTTTTATGGAAATTTATTGAAAAGGAAAATATGGTATGTTATAATTATGATAATCGTGAGGTGATTATACAATGGCAAATACAACTATTTATGATGTTGCTGGAGCAGCAAAGGTTTCTTTGGCTACTGTAAGTAGAGTAATGAATAATCCTGAAAAAGTTAATCCAGAAACAAGAGAGCGAGTTTTAAAGGTCATAAAAGAATTAGGATATCGTCCAAATGCTATAGCTAGAGGACTTGCAAGTAGAAAGAGCACAACTGTAGGAATTGTTATGGCTGACGTGTCTAGAGCTTCAACTTCTCAGTTACTTGGTGGTATTATGGATATTGCCAAAAAGTATGATTATGCGATTAAGATTTTTTCAATGAGCGAAAATGATGATATTAAGGAAGTAATGAGAGCAGTCGTTGCTGAACAAGTTGATGGAATATTATTTTTAAATGATGAATTAGATAAAGAACAAATGGAAATTGTAATGAATCATATTCAGGATGCTCAAATTCCAGTTGTTTTATGTAATGTTATTTATGATGATAAAAATGTTCCATCAGTAAGTATTGATTATGAGAAAGCAACATATGAGCTAACTAAGGAAATGTTAAGCCAAGGAAAGAAAGATATATATTTAGCTACAACGGTTAGAAGATATTCTGTAAATTATCATAAGGTTAAGGGATATACTCAAGCTATGGAAGAAGCAGGGTTACAGCCACTTGTTTTTAGAACTAGTGGTGATGTAAGTATTAACTCATTACATTTTGAAGAATTTATTAAGAATAATAGTATTGAAGCTTTAATTGCAGTTAGAGATAGCATTGCAATAAGCTTTATGAATATTGCGATAAGAAATGGTAAAAAAGTACCTGATGAAATTAATGTCGTTGGTTTACAAAATACTAAGTATGCAATCCTATCAAGACCAACATTAACTTGTGTTGATACACCTGTATATGACATCGGTGCTGTTTCAATGAGACTATTAACTAAATTCATGAAGCAGGAAGAGGTTTCTGAATACAAGATAGTTTTACCATATAGTGTCGTAAAAAGAGAATCATATTAATATTATATCGATGATTGGACATAAGTAGTATATTTATGGAGTTTGTAGAGAGTTTGCGGTAGGTGGAAGCAAATAACAATAAATATATGAAATACACCCAGGAGATATTTCTAATGAGTGCTGTTATTAACAGAACTAAGGTGGTACCGCGATAATTCGTCCTTAGAATATTCTAGGGACTTTTTATTTTATAAAAAAAGGAAAGAGGTTATATATTATGGGAATTTATGAAGAGTTAGAGTGGAGAGGATTAATTAAAGATGTTTCAGACCCTTCTCTACGTGACAAGCTTAATGCAGGAGGAATGACATTTTATATTGGAACTGATCCAACAGGTGATAGTTTACATATTGGTCATTTCTCAAGCTTTTTGATTTGTAAAAGATTAAAGGAAGCAGGACATCATTCTATTGTTCTTGTTGGGGGCGCTACTGGTTTAATTGGTGATCCAAAGCCAGATAGTGAAAGACCTATGATTACTAAGGAAACAGTTGAACATAATTTTAATTGTTTAAAAGAACAGCTAACTAATCTTTTTGGCTGTGAGGTAGTTAATAATTATGATTGGTCTAAAGATATTAACTTTATTGATTTTTTAAGAGATTTTGGTAAATTCTTCAATGTCAATTATATGTTAAATAAGGATATTGTAGCTAGAAGATTAGAACAAGGAATTACATATACTGAATTTTCTTATATGATTATGCAAGCTCTTGATTTCTGGTGGTTAAATAAGAATAAAAATGTTACACTTCAAGTTGCAGGACAAGATCAGTGGGGAAATATTACTGCTGGAATTGAATTGATTAGAAAAAAAGAGGGCAAGGAGGCTTATGCATTTACAATGCCTTTGCTGACAAAAAGTGATGGAACTAAGTTTGGTAAATCAAATGGTAAAGCAATTTGGCTTGATATAAATAAGACAAGTGCGTATGAAATGTATCAATTCTTTATTAATACTGAAGATGTAAAGGTTATTGATTATTTAAAATTTTTAACTTTTCTTTCAAAGGAAGAGATTGAAGCACTGGAGGAAAAAAATAGAATCCAACCTCATTTAAGAGAAGCACATAAGGCTCTAGCACATGAGGTGATTACATTCCTTCATGGTGAGGAAGCTTATAATGAAGCAATAAAGATTAGTGAAGCCTTATTTAGTGGCAATATTAAAGAATTAACTGCAAAAGAGATTGAGCAAGGCTTTAATGATCTTCCTTCAATAATTGGTAGTGAATTTAAATTAGTTGATGCATTAATTGAGGCTAAGCTTGCTTCCTCAAAAAGAGAGGCCAGAGAGTTTATTAGAAATGGTGCTGTTTTAGTTAATGGAGATAAAATAATAGATGAAAACTATACATTATGTAAAGATATAGCAATTGAGGGAAAATTTGTTGTTTTACGTCGTGGAAAGAAGCTTTACGCATTGATAAAATACTAAAAAATTGATGCAGATTAAATCTGCACTTTTTTTTTAGTAAAAAGTATGGTATAATCAAAAAAATAATTTTTTTTCGGGAGGTATTAATAATGAAGAAAACCTTAGCATATAAAATTTTGGAATCTCATATTGTATCTGAGGACAAAGAAAATAATAAATTATCTATTAAAATAGACCAAACATTAACTCAGGATGCAACTGGTACAATGGCATATTTAGAGTTTATGAGCTTTGGCATTGATAAAGTTAAAACTGATTTATCTGTGAGTTATGTTGATCATAATACGTTACAAAATGGATTTATGAATGCTGATGACCATAAATTTTTACAAACTGTTGCTAATAAATACGGTATAGTATTTTCAAAGGCAGGTAATGGTATTTGTCATCAGGTTAATTTGGAAAGATTTGCAAAGCCTGGAAAAACAATTTTAGGATCAGATTCTCATACACCAACCTCATCAGGTATAGGTGCTTTAGCAATTGGTGCTGGTGGATTAGATGTTGCATGTGCAATGGCAGGTATGCCATTTAGCATTGTTAAACCTAAAATTGTAGGTGTTAAATTACTTAATCAATTAAGACCTGGTGTTTCAGCAAAAGATATAATTATATATCTTATTGGACAAATGACAGTTAAAGGTGGAGTAAATAAAATAATAGAATATTATGGTGATGGTGTAAAAACACTATCTGTTCCTGAACGTGCCACTATATGTAATATGGGTGCTGAATTAGGTGCTACCTCATCAATATTTCCTTCAGATGAAGAGACTTTAAAATTTTTAACATTACAAGGTAGAAAAGAAGATTTCATTGAGCTTTCAGCAGATGATGGCTGTGAATATGATGAAAGTATCACTATTGATTTAAATAAATTAGAGCCTGTTGCTTCATGCCCAAATTCACCAGATTTGGTTAGAAATATTGCAGAGCTTAGTGATATTAAGGTTGATCAAGTTTTGATTGGTAGTTGCACAAATTCAAGCTATTATGATTTTGTGAAGGTTGCCTCTATCTTAAAGGGAAAGAAAATTCATAAGGATGTATCTTTAGGAATTGCACCTGGAAGCCAACAGGTTTTACAAATGATTACTAAAAATGGCATTTTAGATGTTTTATTAGCTGCAGGAGCAAGAATATTGGAATCTGCATGTGGTCCATGTATTGGTATGGGACAATCTCCTGCGACAGATGCAGTATCATTACGTACTTTTAATCGTAATTTTTATGGTAGAAGTGGCACAAATTCTGCAAAGGTTTATTTAGTTTCTCCAGAGGTTGCAGCATTATCGGCTGTAAATGGTTATATTTCTTCGCCTCTAGGAATGAAGTTGGATGATTTTTCTTTGAATGTTGAATATCCACATTGTAATAGCTTATTATATTACCCAGATTATACTGGAGATGTAATTATGGGTCCGAATATTAAGCCTATTCCAAAGTTTATGTCAATTGGAGATAGTTTTATAGCTAAAGCAATGATTGTTTTGGATGATAATATAACAACTGATCATATTATGCCAGCAGGTGCAAAGGTTTTACCATATAGAAGTAATATAGAAAAAATTAGTGAATTTGTTTTTTCTAATATTGATGAAAAATTTTCTCAAAGATGTCTAGAAAATGGTGCTGGAGTAATTGTTGCTGGAAGTAATTATGGTCAAGGCTCAAGTCGTGAGCATGCTGCAATTGCGCCAAGATATTTAGGCATAAAGGCAGTTATTGCAAGTTCTTTTGCTAGAATTCATAAAAAGAATTTAATTAATTTTGGTATCTTGCCTATTGAAATAGAGATTAAAGCAGATTTATTAGATGAAATTAAAGTAGAGTATACTAGAGAAATAATTAAAGTAACTAATATTACTAAAGGTAATGAGTATACTACAAAAAATGAACTATCTGATGAAGAATTTAGCTTAGTTAATGTAGGTGGCTTACTTAATACATTTTAGAAAGGAGCATTTTTATGAATGATTTTTTACTTAAAAAATATAACGAACTTTTAGAAAGTGAATCAATTGCTCCTGAATTATATGAGTTATATAAGGTTAAAAGAGGTCTTAGAAATAATAATGGGACAGGTGTCTTAGTAGGTTTAACAAAGGTTGCTGAGGTTTCAGGATATTATATTGAAGATAATATAAGGAAACCAAAGGAGGGAAATCTATATTATCGTGGAATTGATATAAAGAAGGTTGCTGAACTAAATGGAAATGATTTTGGTTATGAAAATACTTGCTTCCTATTACTGTTTGGACACTATCCTGATGAGAGAGAATCAAAGGATTTTAAAAGAATTATAAGAAAACAATATAATTTGCCTGAAGGTTTTTTGGAGAATATCATTTTAAAAAATCCTTCTAAATCATTAATGAATCACATAACAAGGTCAATTTTATCATTATATTCCTTTGATGAAACACCTGATGATATTGATGGCTTTAGTCTGATTCAAAAGGGAATATCTATGATTGCAAAAATGCCAGCCATTATTAGTTATTCATTACAAGCAAAAACTCATTATTTAGATCATGATTCGTTACATATTCATTTTCCTAAAGAGGAGTATTCATTTGCTGAAAATATTTTATATTTATCACGTAATGATGGTAAGTTTACAGAATTAGAAGCTAAAACATTAGATATGGCATTGGTTGTTCATGCTGATCATGGTGGTGGTAATAATTCTGCATTTGTAGGTACGGTTGTATCATCAACTTTGACGGATGTATATTCAATGATAGCTGCTTCAATGACTTCACTAAAAGGACCAAGACATGGTGGAGCTAATATGGCTGTTTTAGATATGATGGATTGTATAATCAAGGATGTTGGACTTAATGCATCTGACGAGGAATTGATTAAGATAATAGAAAGAATACTTAATAAAGAATATTTTGATAAAACTGGATTAATCTATGGGATTGGACATGCAATTTATACTTTATCTGATCCTAGATGTGAATTATTAAGGGAGGAAGCATTAAAGCTTTCAAAAGAAAAGAATTCAAAGAAATTTGATTTCTATTATAGATTTGAACAGTTAGCCTTAAGAATATTAGAAGCAAAAAAAGGATTTAAGTGCTGTGCAAATGTTGATTTTTATTCAGGGCTTATTTATGAGATGCTAAATATTCCACGTGATTTATTTATTCCAATTTTTGCTGCTGCTAGACTCGTTGGGTGGTTATCACATGATATTGAAAATTTATTATATAGCAATAAAATAGTGCGTCCAGCTACTCGTTATGTTGGGGACAAGAAAGAAGGAGATTAATTATGACTGATATTGTATTATTACCTGGTGATGGTATAGGACCAGAAATCGTTGAGGCTGTTTGTAAAATTTTAGACGCAGCTGGAGCAAATTTAAAATATCATACATATGATATAGGACAAACTTCATATGATAAAACTAAGGAGTTAATTCCTGAAGATACAATAAAAGCAATTGAAAAATATAAGGTTGCTTTAAAAGGACCTGTTACAACTCCCATAGGAAAGGGATTTAGATCTGTTAATGTTAATTTAAGATTAAAATTTGATTTGTATGTTAATTTAAGACCGGCATATTCATTTCCCAATATTTCAAAATATAAAAATGTTGACATAGTTACTGTCAGAGAAAATACTGAGGACTTATATATTGGTGAAGAACATGAAATTGAGAATGGCTATGAAGCAATAAAAAGAATTACAAGGGGTGCTTCTGAAAGGATCATTAGATATGCCTTCGAATATGCAAAAAATAATGGCAGAAAAAAGGTTACTTGTGTTCATAAAGCTAATATTTTAAAGAATTCAGATGGATTATTCTTATCAATATTTAAAAATATTGCTAATGATTACCCAGAAATTGAGGCAGATGACAAAATCATTGATAATATGTGTATGCAATTAGTGATGTATCCTGAAAAATATGATGTTTTAGTAGCTCCTAATTTATATGGAGATATTATATCGGATTTAATCGCTGGTCTTGTAGGTGGACTTGGGTTAGTACCAGGTGCAAATTTAGGTAAAGATGTTGCAATTTTTGAGGCTGTTCATGGTTCTGCACCTGATATTGCAGGTAAGGGTATCGCTAATCCTATAGCTTTATTACAAGCAGCATGTATGATGCTAGAGCATATAAATAAAAAAGATGTTGCTAATCGTATTACTAATGCTATTTTAAAAACGATTATTAATGGAGAGTGCTTAACAAAAGATTTGAATGGTAATGCTTCAACAAGTATGCTTACAGAAGCAATCATTAAGAATCTATAAAAAAAGAAATGGATACTAGTTTTAGTATCCATTTCTCATTTGGGAGAGATTATTTTGAAAAGTTATTTTTCTTTACACGTATATGATAACATTTATGAAAGCGTTTGTCAAACTATTTTTTTATTTTTATTTAAATATTTTTTTTAATAAAATAACATTTTTAAAAATTAAATAAATAAGAAAAGTCGTTGATAGTATTTGACAAGCATTATATAATATTAAGTAAGTTATTAGATTTTTTTGAAAGGATTTAGTATTGTGAGTAGAAGAGAATTATTACTAGATTTAAGACAAAAAGGAAAATTGAAAGGATTAAAGCCATGCTTTGTTTTATTTAGACATAATCTTGGTAAAATATATAACGAAGGAAGAGGAGAATTCATAATGAGTTATCGTAATGATATATTATATTTTCAAAGAATTAGTTCTTTCTTTAAAAGATTATTGCCTAAGCAGGATTTTACAATTAACGTAAGACGTTTTGTTGAATATAAGATTTTTAGAAAAAGCTATATGGCATCTATGTATCTATATGATAAAGATGGATATTATTTAGAATTTCATTATCAAGTTGGTACAAAGGAGACTTTTTCTACAGAAGAAAATATTGTTAGAATAATTGATGAACTAAAAAAAATAGGTATTAAAGAATTGGAGGATTGTGATTATCTTGAAGAAGAATTTGACAATGAGGGAACAACAGTTGATTAAAAAATATGAAGCCCCTAAGAAAAAACTATCTTTTGAGCAAAAAAAAGAGATGTATCTTAAGCAAACTGATCGTAATTACAAGGATGGTGATAGAAATTGATTGAAATTGGATATTATACTAAATTAAAAATTGTAAGAATAAGTGACCTAGGTTACATGCTATCAGATGGTAAAAATGATATATTGTTACATTTTAAAGAGTCAAAGTCTGAACATAAAATTGATGAAGAAATAATGGTGTTTATTTATGCTGATAAATTAAAAAGACCGACAGCTACGGAATCTATTCCTACATGCACTATAGATGATGTCGGTTTTTCAACAGTTGTTGAATCCTTATCAGGTGTTGGTATTTTTGTTAATATTAACACACCAAAAGATGTCTTAATATCGAAAGATTTTTTGCCATATGATGAAAAGTTATGGCCAATTTGTGGTGATAAGGTGTTAATTAGATTAAAGAATAAACATAATTCTTTAGTCGGTAAACCCTTAAATAAATATGATATCATTGGATTACATCAAAAGGTTAATTATTTAGAAAGGGAGCGTGTTAACGGCATTGTTTGCAGAATTACTGATGCTGGTATAGGTATTGTAACCCTTGATAAAATGTATGTTTTTGTACCTAGAGTTCAATTAAGAGGCACATATAGAATGGGTCAAGAGGTCAGTGTTTATATTACTAAAGCATTGGATGAGGAATACTATGGTATGTTAAATGAACAAAAAGAAGAACAAATGAATGTAGATAGGGACATTATTATTAATTATTTGAAAAACAATAATGGCAAAATAAAACTAACAGCAAAATCTAGTGCTGAGGAAGTTGAATCAGTTTTAAAAATGAGTAGAAAAGCATTTAAAAGAGCGTATGGTGGATTATATAAGGACAAGATTATTGATTTTGATAATGATTATACATATTTAAAATGATTTTCTGATAATTATAAATAACATAAAAAAATTTTTATGAATTTTCTTGAATTTATTATTTTTTGTTGTATAATAATAATTGAAGGAGATGATAAGATGCTAATGTTTTTCGACTCAGAGGAACAAAAGGGAATTGCCTCATTATATGAAAGTCATATTACTTTTAATAAGACAATGCTTAAGTATTTTTCTGAAACTTATCGTGTGAGAGTGGGTATTGAAAAAGATGATAAAAAAATTTATGTTTTTTTAATCAATAAAGATTATGCCTTAAGTGGAGAAATTAAGGAAAGTTCTTTGTTACCTATCTCAGTATCTAAAACTTATGCTAGAGTATGTTCAAGAGCTATGATGGATTACATATGTGATATTTTTAACTTGAATATACCAAAAAAGGAATACTTGCGTTTTAATACTACATATGATGAAGTAAAAAAAGCAATAGTTATTGACATGAAGGGAGAGATTAGCTAATGATTGAGCAATATATGATTTGGATTTGGCTTGTGGCATTTGTCACCGCTGTAGTGTTAGAAGCTATTACCCAAGACTATATTTCAATTTGGTTTGCTGTTGGTGCATTAGTAGCATTAATAGTGTCAAATTGGGTTCCATTTTGGGCAGAAATCATAATATTTAGTGTTGTATCAGTTGCTGCATTGTTAGGAACAAGACCACTAGTAAAGAAGCTAACTGATCGATCAGAACGAAAAACAAATTCTGATGATTTTGTAGGTAAAAGATTAAAGGCTATTACAGATATTTCAAAATATGATGCTGGTGTAGTTAAATTAAATGGGATTGAATACACAGCTATTTTAATGGAAGATGAATACGATTCAATACCTAAAGATTCAATTGTAGAAGTAGTAGCATTGAAGGGTAATAGAGTAGTAGTAAAAGAAATTTGTGAAGAAGAATAAAAGGAGAGGATAATTATGTTTTTAGCAAATAATGCAGTTGTTCCAGTAGTAATTATTTCAATAGTTCTATTGGTTATTGCAGTTTATTGTATTACAAGAATTAAAATTGTTAGACAAACTAATAAATATGTTGTAGAGAGATTGGGTGGATACCATTCAACATGGGGAGTAGGCTTCCATTTCTTATTACCATTTGTTGATAAGGTTGCTTATGTTGTTTCAATGAAGGAACAAGTTAAGGATTTTGACCCACAACCTGTTATTACAAAAGATAACGTTACTATGCAAATCGATACTGTTGTTTTCTTTCAGGTGACAGATCCTAAGTTATATGCTTATGGAGTTGAAAACCCAATTGCAGCTATCGAAAACTTATCAGCTACAACATTACGTAATATAATTGGTGAATTAGATTTAGATGAAACATTAACAAGCCGTGATATAATTAATACTAAAATGCGTTCTATACTTGACGAAGCAACAGATCCATGGGGAATTAAGGTCAATAGAGTTGAAGTTAAGAATATACTACCTCCAAAGGATATTAGAGATGCTATGGAACGTCAAATGAGAGCTGAACGTGAACGTAGAGAAAAGATTTTGCTTGCAGAGGGTGAAAAAAAGAGTCAAATATTACTTGCAGAAGGACAAAAGGAATCTCAAGTGCTAAAAGCTGCAGCTGAAAAAGAAGCTATGATTTTGAAGGCTGAGGGTGAAGCACAATCAATTTTAAAAGTTAAATCAGCTGAAGCAGAGGGTATTAAATTGATTAGAGAGGCTGAAGCAGAAGGTTTAAAATCTTTAAATAATGCTGATGTTCAACCTGAAGTATTAACATTGAAGAGCTATGAAGCATTGCAAAAGGTAGCTGATGGTCAATCAACAAAAATTATTATTCCATCAGATATTCAAAATCTTGCATCAACTGTAACAGCAATTTCAGAATTAGTTAAGAAATAAAAACAATAATTTCAATTTTTTAAGGAGGAGAGATCCTCCTTTTAATACTAGTAGATTTAACTGATTTTATTAAAAATATTACAAAAAATTTAGGTAAA
>JBJEFS010000094.1:0-2476 GCA_051874325.1 Anaeroplasma sp. | reverse complement strand
AGGAGAAAGTATTATTAACTTAGTACAATTCTTACTAGTTTAATAATACAAGGTAAATATGAATACTGAAAAATTAGAAAAAATTGACTTTTTCCATGGTCAAAATCTGCAATATGCTTTTGATAGTTTAACTAAAGTATTAAATAGAGAGATGATTACAGCCTACCTGGCTTATTTAATTCAAAATAAATGTCCGTTTACGGTTGCATTATGTGACATTGACAATTTTAAGAATGTTAATGATAATTATGGACATATGACAGGAGATGAGGTTTTAGCAATTTTTGCTGATCATATTGAAAACTCAGTTGGTGAAAAAGGTGTTGTAGGGCGTTATGGTGGAGACGAGTTTATGGTTATTCTTGAAGGAATAACTGAATATAATGATGTTTGGTGTGTGTTTCATACTATAAATGTAAATGCAAGTAAACTTTCATTTCCTAATGTTGATGATTTAAATGTAACGTTAACAACAGGTATCTCCCGTTATCCATTGGATGCCTCTACATATGAGGAGTTGCTTGAGACAGCTGATAAGGCTCTTTATAGAGGTAAGAAAAAGGGAAGAAATTGTTTTATTATTTATTTAGCTGCTAAGCATTCTAAAATATTATTAAAATCTGATAAAGAAAAAACATTTAGTTCTATGGATATGTTGGCAACAATTTTTAAGATTTTAACATTAGATAGGTCATTAAAGCAGAATATTGAGTCTATTTTGCAATATTTTTCATCATATTTAATGCTTGATCATCTTTGTATTGAATCTCCTAATAAAGTATGTAAGGAAATAATACATCCATTATGTAAAAATAATAGCTTTGAATTTATTCCTATTGATTTATTTATAAAGGAAATGAATGGTAATGGTTTATTCTTCGTGAATAATAGAAGAACTCTTATTCAAATAAGTTCAAAAGATTTACATGTTGAATTAAAAAATCAAAGTATTATGTCTAGTTTAGCTATTAAAATAGAATGTAATGATTTTACATATGGTATATTGAGGATTGATGCATGTAATGGTAGAATATGGCAATCTGCTGAAATGGATTTGTTTGTCGTAGCAGCTAGATTAATTGGACTTTTATTGTATAAGGCAAATACAACATTAAATGATCTTTTTAAAGAATCTGAATAAAAAAATGAGGCACTTCATAATGGTGCCTCATTATCGTTATATGTGTTTGGCATGGAGTTAGTCTTATTTGTTGGAATTCATTTATAGGTATTTGCCGTTAAGCTTAGTCGCATAAAGGCAATTATAAATAGAGCTTTAACTGGTGAGGTAAGATTATATTATAATTAAAATAAGTTAATTTCTTTTTTTAATTCAGTTATAATATCTTCTTCCTTAATCTTTCTAATAGGTTTCCCTTTTTTAAAAATTAATGCTTCATTTTTTCCTCCTGCAATCCCCAAATCAGCATTATGTGCTTCACCAGGACCATTAACAACACATCCCATAACAGCCACATGTATTTTTTTATTTATTGTATATAAATATTCTTCAATTTCTTTCGCTATTGGGATTAGATTTATTTGTGTTCTTCCACAGGTAGGACAGGATGTTAATGTTGGTAAATCATCCCTTATATTTAATTCATTCAGTATATTTTTAGCAGCCATTATTTCATATTTTGGGTCATCTGTTAGTGAAACTCTAATAGTATTTCCTATTCCTAAGTTTAATATTTTGGTTAGACCAATGGAAGAAGTGATTAGTCCTTTAAAGGTAGTGCCTGCTTCAGTAATACCAACATGAAGAGGGTATGGGAATACTTCAGCTGCTAATTTATATGCTTCAAATGCTAAGTCAATGTTAGAAGCTTTAAGTGATAGTATAATATCATGAAAATCCAATTCTTCTAAAATAGATATATGTGATTTTGCCGCCAATATCATATTTTCAGCATTTACTTCCATTCCTTTAGGTAAAGAACCACCATTTACTCCAATCCTAATAGGAACTTTTTTTTCTTTACATAGATTTACTATTTCAATTATTTTCTCTCTGTTAGATATATTTCCTGGATTTAATCTTATTTTATCTACGCCTTGATTAATAGCGATTATAGCTAATTCAGGATCAAAATGAATATCAGCAACTAAAGGAATATTAATATTTTCTTTTATTTTTGATATAGAATAGGCATCCTCTTTATCTAAAACGGCAACCCTAATGATATCACAGCCTAGTTTTTCTAATTCTTTTATTTGATTGATTGTTGCTTCGACATCTTTAGTCTTAGTATTGGTCATACTTTGAATAAATATTTGATTGTTACCACCTAAAGTAATATTTTTTAATTTAACTTCTCTTGTTTTATTTCTTGTATACATAATAACCTCTCATTGTTTTTTTTAATAAATCTTTTTGATATGATTTAGATAAACTTTTATTTATATTTATTATACAATAGGTTATAAACAAAAAAAATAAAATTTTTGTTGAAATGTGAATTTTGATTTGATA
>JBJEFS010000093.1:0-10781 GCA_051874325.1 Anaeroplasma sp. | reverse complement strand
TTAAAAAATATTAAAGTTTTAAATGCATGATAAAAATCATATAAATCACGTCGAAAAATTAAAAATTTTTAAAAAAATTTAGTATTATATTTTTTATTTCGTCTAAAGATATATTTAAATATCCTTTATAATAATCTAGTGCTAAATCTATAGATCCGTTAGCAAAAAACTTAATTTGGGCATTTCTGATATTGGGATTTTTAGAAAGACTAGGTGCTGATATTTTATTAAATAATTCTTGTGTTAAAACTTTTTTTAACTTATCAATAAAGTACATTGATGCCGATGAATTAATTACTTTAGAATATACTTCCTCATTGTCCTTTAAGTATATTAAAACTAAATTTAAAGATTTCTCAAAAGAATTAATATTTTGATCAGTATTTGCAATTATTGATTTTAACGTTTCAATTAAATCATTTTCAAATTCTTCTGCAACACTAAATATATCACTATAATGAAGATAAAAGGTGCTTTTTGCGATGTTTGCACGTTGGATTAACTCAGTAACAGTTATCTTATATAAGTCTTTTTTTTCACTTACTAAATCAGCAAATGCTTCACGAATAGCTTTTTTTGTTTTAATTACATTACGATACTCTTTTTTCATAAACACCTCAAAAAATAGACATTTTTATTTTATTTGTCCAAAATTATACTTATGATAAATATTTGAACTACTATTATATTTTAAAATGATTATAATTCTAAAAAAATTAATTGTCAACTAAAGTACAAATATGTACTAATGTATGATTTTTAATAATATATTAATTAAGAAAGGAAAAGAAAATGAAAAAAATAGCAAATTATATTGTTAGTAGAAAATGGATAATAGTTTTAATTTTTGTTATACTTGCAGGTGTTAGTATTTTCACTTCATCAATTGTTGAGATTAACTATAATATATCTGATTACTTAAGCGACTCAACAGACACAAAGATGGCAATTGAAATCATAGAAGATGAATTTGGTATGACCGGTAATTTACAAGTTATGCTAACAAATATTGATGACGATACAGCTAAAGATATTGCTGAAGAGTTAAAGAATATAGAAAATGTATTAAATGTAAATTTTGATGTATATGATGAAACCTATTATAAGGATCAAACAGCACTATATATTATATTAATTGATGGTGATGACTATTCGTCAACTGCTGAGCAAGTAACAAAGGATGTTAAAGATTATATAAGCCAAAATTATAATAAATATAATGCATATTATGGTGGTACAACAATCGAAAAGCAAAATTTAAAAAGTGGAATAACAAATGAAATAAAATACATTTTATTAATCGCTTTAGTTCTTGTTGTCATTATATTACTAATCACATCTAAGTCATGGTTAGAACCAATTTTCTTATTATTGGTTTCAGGTATTGCAATACTAATTAATAGTGGTACTAATTTTATTTTTGGTGAGATATCCTACATAACAAATTCAATTGCTGCTATACTACAATTAGCATTGTCAATCGATTATAGTATTGTTTTATTAAATTCCTATCGAAAAGAATGTGATAAGGGTTTAACTAATAATGAGGCAATGGCAAATGCAATTTACTATTCATTAAAGCCTATCTCTGCAAGTGGTCTAACGACTATGGCTGGCTTACTTGCATTAGTATTTATGTCTTTCACAATTGGTTTTGACATTGGTATGGTTTTGATGAAAGGAATTGTGATATCAGTTATAACAACTATTTTATTATTACCATGTGTAGTACTACTTGTTGATAGATTATTTATTAAGGCAGAAAAGAAGGCTTTAAAACTAAATGGTAAATATATTACAAAAATTGGTATAAAGGCTTCTAGATTTATTGTCCCAATTGCTGCTGTATGTATTGTTTTTGCTTGTTTTGTTAAAAATGATGTAAACTATTTATATGCAGAGGAATCTAATTCAAATAAAGAAATAATTAATACATTTGGAAAGAATAATAATCTTGTTCTATTATTTGAAAATAGTGATGATATCTATACAAAAGAGGAAGAATTTATCAATAATATTTCAAATTATAAAAAAGAAGATGGAAGTAATATATTAATAAATTACACAGCCTATATAAATACTGTAAGAGAAGAATTAACAGTAGATAAGGCTTGTCAAAAGCTTGAAATATCTAATAATGAAGCTATACAGCTTTATTGTATGTATCATTTATATAATAATCCAGATCTATTGAAAATCAATTTTGATACTTTCATTGATACTGCCTATGATTTAATACTTAATGATAATCAGGTTATTGATTTGGTCGATAGTGAAACAAAGAATTTAATTATCCAATTAAAAACAATTATTGATCTATTAAATAACGAAAATAGTGCAAATGATTTTTATAGCACATTAAATAATATAAATCTTGGTTCAGTAGAGTTGTCATCAATAAAACAATTATACGGAATTTATGGCTATAATTTATTAGCTAATAAAGATGTTGACTTTTTAATAATTCTTGATTTTATAATTTGTGCTTCAAAAAGTAATTCTTTAGTTAGTAGTATGCTTTCAAGTGAAGAGATAACTGATTTAATAACATTAAGTGAAGGAATAAAGTCATTCAATGAACAAATGAATATGCCTTTAGATAAGACTAGTTTTCAAGGAATGATGTATCAAAATTATGGTATGCTTTTAACAGATTATCAAGTAGATTATATTTATTCATCCTATTTTACAATGAATAATTTATCTCCAATAGATACAATTGAATATGTTAATTTGATGAAACATTTGATTTTAATCAATATTTTAACTGATGAATATACTATTCAAACTATTCAAAATTATAAGACAACTTATGATATGATAAATACTAGCTATGAATATAATAATTTTATTGAAGCACTAGCTACAATTTGTTATAATTTAACTTCAACTTTACCTAATATAAATGTAAATAGTGATTCAATATTTCAAATTTATGTTATGTATTTTGATTCATTAAGTTTATTTGATCAACTAAAAATAAAGGGCATTGATTTTGTTAACTTTGTTATCAATCAATATAATTCAAATGAATTAATAAAAAATCAAATAAATATAACAGAATATAATAGTTTAATAGATATGAATTCTATTTATAATACGGCAATTGATACAATTTTATATAATTATCCAGATTTATCTTTAAGGCTATCAGATTTACAAAAATCATTGGTTTCAATGAATGCTACTATTGAAATGTCTAGTGACAAGATAAGTGGTATATTTATTAAATATGCTATTAATAATGGTTTAAATGTTAATGATTCGATTATGGCGTTTGAATTGTTAGATTTTGTAAATGAAAATAAAGATTCCAATTATCTATTAGTAAATATGCTAGATAATGAAAAAAGAGAAAAAATTTCAACAGCTAATGATGATATTATTAAGGCAAATGATTTATTTACAAGTGATAGATACTCTAGAATGATATTATCACTTGATGTATTAAATGATAGTGCTGATGGTATGAATTTTGTTGAATATGTAAAGATTGAATCAAAAAAAATCTTTGGAGAAAATACACATATAGCAGGAGAATTAATGTCAACCTATGATTTAAAGGAATCCTTTAAGTTAGATAATGTTTTAATAACAATTGTGACAATAATATCAATTTTTATTATTGTATTATTAGTATTTAAGTCTGTTTCACTTCCTGTTGTTTTAGTAATTATTATTCAAGGAGCAATTTGGATAACATGTACATTAGCAGTTGTTACAAAATCAGAGATTTTCTTTATGAGCTATATTGTATCTTCATGCATTTTAATGGGAGCAACTATTGATTATGGAATTTTAATGTCAAATAGTTATATTGAATATAGGTATAAATATGATAAAAATGAAGCATTATCTAAAGCTGTTGAGATAGCATTGCCTACTATATTTAGTTCTGGCTTAATACTAATTGTATGTGGCTTTGTTATAGGTTTCATTTCTAGTCAAACATCAATTTCAACAGTTGGTAAATTGATTGGAATAGGGACTATTTCTTCAGTAATTATGATAGTGTGTGTACTACCATCAGTTTTATATTTATTAGATAGGTTTATTATTAAGTTTACTATAAGAAAAAAGTCTAAAAATTAAATATTAAAGACTGTGAAACCCTAATTTTCATAAAGTAGGCTTCACAGTTTTTTTACAAATCTTTTACAAATTTTAAATATATTTTAAATATTTATAGTTTATATTTATGATGTGTAAAGGAGAAAGTAAAATGGAAGAAATAAATGAAATTAAAGAGTTAAATGATGAATTTATAGATTTTTTAAGGACAAAAGGAATTAAAGCTAAATTTGAACTAGCATTTTCAAACATTAAAAAAAGTGCAAAGATACAGCATCAAAAGGACGTTCAAAGCTTTAATGAGGTCAAGGAAAAGTCAATTGAAGAAAATAAGGAGTTTTATGAATTTCTTCATACAAAGGGGTTTAAGGCTAAGGTTAAGTTAATTATTGAAAATATTAAAAAGGATGCAAGGGAATCAAAAAATAAACCTTGTACCCCAGATATAAGTGTACAAAGTTTAAATAAGGAATTAGATATATTTTTAAAATCAAAAAATTTAGAAAATAAATATTTTATTAAAATTGAAAAAGTAGAATAATGAAAAAGAATGTTAAGCTTTATATAAATGGAGAATATGAAAATAGAATAATAAACTATATTCCAATGAGATATATAATTGCAATAATACTCGCAATTATGGAAATATTATCAATTGTAGCTATACTTATTCTTTTAGTTATTTTCATTCCATATTTTTATATTGCCATTTATTTAACTGTAGTAGGAATTGAGATAAAAATTATTGCAAGTGATGAAAATCCTGACTATAAGATTCCATGGATGGTAACAGTTTTAGTATTGCCAATTATTGGTATGTTACTTTATTTTATGTTTTCAAAAAGAAAGCTACCTAACAAAATTATAAGAAGACTTAATTCAATAAATAAACCTTTAAAATATAGTAATCATTTTAATAATTTAGATAAATTAAGAAGAGAAAATGAAATTATTTATTCTCAAGCTTTAAATTTATGCAATGTTAGTGATTCTCATTTATATAATAATGTTGAATTAAATTATTACAGAATAGGAGAAGAAATGTTTGTTGATATACTTAACGAACTATCAGTTGCTAATAATTTTATTTTTTTAGAATATTTTATTATTGAAGAAGGTTTATTTTGGAACTCTATTTTAGAAATTTTAATTGAAAAAGCTAAAAATGGTGTTGAAGTTAAGTTGATTTATGATGATATTGGTTGTATATCAACATTGCCTGGTAATTATTATAAGCAATTAAAAAAAATTAATATTGATGCTATTCCCTTTTCAAAATTAAAAGGTACAGCTGATGGCGAATTTAATAATCGTAGCCATAGGAAAATTTTGGTAATTGATGGTAAAGTTGGTTTTACAGGCGGAATTAATATTGCTGATGAATATATTAATAAAATAAACAAATTTGGTCATTGGAAGGATGTGGGAATTAAGGTAAAGGGGAATTGTGTAAATGAATTAACTAGATTGTTTTTAATTGATTTTTATCTAAATGTTAAGAAAATAAAAGATATTGATTTTGATAAGTATTATATAGCTAATTATAATGATATAAGTTTTAATAATTATGTTATTCCATTTGGTGATGGGCCTAGACCAATTTATGATAATAATATAGGTAAAATTGCTATAATGAATTTATTATATCATGCAACAAGATATGTTTATATTACAACACCTTATTTAATTATTGATAATGAATTAATGAGATGTATTGAGAATGCTTCTCTTCGTGGCGTTGATGTAAGAATTGTTATTCCTCATATTCCAGATAAGAAAATTGTATATGAGATGACAAAAAATAGTGCAGAAGTTTTAATGAAAGCTAATGTCAAGATATATGAATATACGCCAGGTTTTATTCATGCTAAATCATATATTGCTGATGATAATGTAGGAATAATTGGTACAATTAATTTAGATTATCGTAGCCTAACTCATCATTTTGAAAATGGAGTTTGGATATACGATCATGAATTAATTTGTATAGTTAAACAAGATTTTATTGATATTATTGGTAAATCTCAACTATTAGTAAATAAAAAGGTCAAAATTTATAGGCGATTTATTAGAGCTTTATTAAAAATAATTTCTCCACTATTATAACATTAATTAATAAATTTTTATAATAAATGAAGTTAAGTTATGCTGTAACTATTGAATCTATTTACGAATACGGTTTTTGTATCATACAATACCGTATTTTGTTTTTTTGTATTAAAAAAATTGAAAAATAGATAAAAAAGTGATATTATTTGTTTAAGAAAATGTTTTTTTAGAAAGGAAAGAAAGATGATTGAATATAGATATGATACTCAGCTTTTAATTGAAGGTGAAAAATTAAATGAAGATTCTATCACTAATTACATAAATAATAATTTTAAAGGAGATTGCTTGCTTGTTGTTGGTGATGAGGATTTAATAAAGCTTCACTATCATACGAATGAGCCATGGTTGATTTTAGCTTATTGTAGCACTCTTGGTGAAATATATGATATTGTTATTGAGGATATGATTCGCCAAGCTAAAGGATTAAAAGGATAAGAAGAGGGAAAAAATATGAAGATTGAGACATTATGCTTACATGCTGATAATAACGTAAAAGATGAATTTGGAACTATTACAACCCCAATATATGCTGCAGCAACATTTGTACATAAGGGAGTAGGCATCCCTAGTGATTATACCTATTCTCGTTTATCAAATCCTACAAGAGCCCATTTGGAAAATACTATGAAGGTTCTTGAAAATGGAGAATTTGCTATTGCATTTTCTTCAGGTATGGCAGCCTTATCAACTGTATTAAGAATATTTCATGGTCCTGCCCATATTATTGCATCGAATGATTTATATGGTGGTAGCTTAAAGCATTTTAGAGAGATTAATACTTATGATGGCTTTAGCTTTGATTATGTTGATACAGCATGCTATGATGAGGTTGAGAGGTTAATCAATGAGAATACAAAAGCCATTTATGTGGAAACTCCAAGTAATCCATTAATGCAGGTAACTGATATTGAAAGAATAGCTGAAATTGCTCACAAGCACAATTTATTGCTTATTGTTGATAATACATTTATGACTCCGTATTTTCAACGTCCGCTTGATTTAGGTGCTGATATTGTTTTACATAGTGGTACAAAGTATTTAGGAGGCCATAATGATTGTTTAGCTGGTTTTATTGTAACTAAAACTAAAGAATTAGGTGATAAGGTATTATATTATGCTAAAACAATGGGTGCAAATTTAGATCCATTTGATTCATTTTTAGTCGAAAGAGGAATTAAAACTTTAGCTTTAAGAATGGAGAGAATTAGCTCTAATTCTTTAGAAATAGCTAAATGGCTTGTAAATGAACCTAAGGTTAAAAAGGTATATTATATTGGTTTACCTACACATCCAAGCTATGAGGTTACTTTAAAACAATCTACTGGTTTTAGTGGAATGATTTCAATTGAAGTGGAATCTCCAGAGCTAGCAGTTAAAATATTAAATAGTGTAAAGGTATTCCAATATGCTGAATCATTAGGAGGAGTAGATTCATTAATTACCTATCCAATGCTACAAACTCATGCGGATGTTCCTAAAGAGGAAAGAGATAGAAGAGGTATTAATGATCGCTTCTTAAGGATATCTGTTGGAATAGAAAATGTGGAAGATTTAATTGATGATTTGAAGCAAGCAATGTATGAATAATTATAATTTTGATGAATTAATTAATCGTAAGAATACAAATAGCATTAAATGGGATGATGCTGCAAAAAGAGGAAAGCCAGAGGATATATTTCCACTTTGGGTTGCTGATATGGATTTTAAGGTGCCAAAAGAGGTGACAGATGCTTTAGTTGAAAAGGCTAAACATGGTATCTTTGGTTATTCTGAACCGGGGGAAACATATTTTAAGGTTCTTAATAATTGGTTTAAACAGCATTATAATTGGGATTTAGATACTTCTAAAATTATTATTACTCCTGGTGTTGTTTTTTCACTATGTAGTTTAATTAGAGTATTAACAGACGAAAACGATGGCATTATGATTAGTGAGCCAGTTTATTATCCATTTAAGGAAAGTATTATTTCTAATTATAGAAAGCCTATAGTGAATGAATTAATGTTATTAAATGGAAAGTATTATATCGATTTTAATGATTTTGAAGAAAAAATCATTGAAAATAATGTTAAAATGTATATTTTATGTAATCCTCATAATCCAGTTGGTAGAGCATGGACATATGAAGAATTATCTAAAATTCATGAAATATGTGTTAGACATAATGTTTATGTGGTTTCTGATGAAATACATGCTGATTTTGTTTACTCAAATAATCATATTTCATATCATTTATTAGATGAAAAAGCTTGTATATGTACAGCCCCTACAAAAACATTTAATATTCCAGGATTACAAATTGCTAATACATACATTCCAAATGAGAATCATATTTCATTGTTTAGAAATGATTTAAATAAAATAGGCTATAGTCAAGTTAGCATAATGGGAATTATTGCTTGTGAGGCTGCATATCAGTATGGAGAAAAGTGGTTATCTGAATTGAAAAAATATTTAGCTGATAATATTGACTTTGTTGATAAATATATTAAAGAAAAATTACCAAAAGTTAAATTAATATACCCTGAAGCAACTTATCTTGTTTGGTTGGATTTTTCTGGTATTGGCTTAGATGATATAGAAATTAATAATAAAATTATTAATGGTGCTAAATTATGGCTTGATGAGGGAAGAATTTTTGGTCATTCAGGTAAATATTTCCAAAGAATTAATATTGCAACATCTCGTAAGAATCTAGAATATGCTTTAAATAGGCTATATAATGAATTTAAAGATAATTAAAAATATTGAATAAAATAATAAAATTAGATATAATTCTACTATATAATGAAAGAGGTATTAGATATGGCAAAAGAAATTTCCATTTCTTTATTTGAAAGAAATGCAAAAATTTTTAATAAGAAAGGCTTAAGGAGAGCATATAGCTCAATTGCAACTAAATATAACGAATACATTCCTTTGCCTCCATTAGGTGCAACTTCAAAATATGTTTTTGAGGTTAATATTGATAAGGAATATGTAGAAGCTTTTATTTCTTTTTTAAAGGAAAGAGAGTTTGAAATAATAGGTTCTGTAAATTATTATTTTATAGAAAAGATTGTAAATGATTTTCATAAAAATGAAGAACCATTTAAGGGTCACAAGGCTACGATTGAAGAATTTGAAGTTCAATTAAAGGATATCAATGATAATAAAAAAGATTTTATTGAAGTAGAAAATGACGATGCTAAATTCTATTTTTTACCATTTAATTCAAACATAGAAACATTATTTGAATTTATTGGTGTTTATAAAGAACAAATAATTTCTTTCGCAAAAGAAAATGACATTACAATCATGTTAAAGCCTATAGGATACTCAAATCAACTTGAAGGCTTCTTTGGCTTTAACTTCTTTGATGCTGAAAAACCAGATGAAGAGATAACAATTGATTACTCATCATCACTTGTAGTAAAAACAGATTTTTCGAATAAATATTCTGTATACGCATCAAGCCTACTATTAAATGGCATTGGTGAAAATGAAAGTGAATTAAATGTTATGGATGTTCATTTGGTTGGTGACAAATTAAAATATGAATAATTAATAAATGCCTCTAATAAAAATAGAGGCATTTGTTAATATATTTATGCTTTAAAAACTCTTAATAGATAGCATTTCTACGATATAGTATTTTTTTATTAAATAAAATATTCACTAGAAGGTATAACGTATTAAGCTGGAATACCACCGATTGTTTTATCTGTGTGATAGTCATTATAAGTATATTTTAGAATATATGAATTATCGATTGTTTTTCCACCTTTATCATATTTAAAATTCAAATACAAATAAGTATCAGGAGCTTCCACCTTAACTTTTATAGGGAAGGTGTTTACTTTTTGAGGAAATTGTTTGATGCCAGTAAGAGTAGATGTTCTATTTGAAACATTTGTCTTTTTTGTAAATTCATACTGTAGTACTGTACTATAGCTTGTAAATCCTACCCAATCTGATGCAAGACATATATAGGCTTTGATATTATATGAGTTTGAATTTGAAAATGGATTGAAATGATCACATAATTCAGATGTATTGTCTGTCCATTTAAAATTAATAGAAAAAGTTATTTTATCTGCATCAGTATCATACTTTGTTGCATAAAAATCTATATCAAATAAATCGAATTTATCAGCATCCATTTTTATAACATTGTCTAAATTAGTTATAGGAGTGCTACCACTTACAAATGGAGTTACATCACCAGCTTTTCCAACTGATATATAGCTTGATGGGATATAAATAGAAAAAAATATAACTATAACACCAATTATTATAATCAAAAGAGAACCAAGATTTCTTCCAAATTTAAATTTATGCTTTTTTTCTTCATTATTGCTTTTTTCTATTTTATTTATTTTTTTTACTTTTTTAGCCATAATAACACCTCGTCTTAAATAATTATATCAAAAAAAAATAAAAAATAAACTATAATTTATTACTTTAGTAAAATCTTTGATAATAATTTACATGTATACTATTAATAATATGTTAATAAGAAATGCTTATAAATGGGTAAATAACGTTAATAAATACAAAAAAATGCTGTCAATAACTTTTGAATAGTTCCTAATATTTTTTAGACATTAGCACCGTTTTT